>DATHAK010000218.1:0-31755 GCA_035296685.1 Blastococcus sp. | reverse complement strand
ATGTCGAGGGCGATGGAGCCGGTCGGGATGACCTTCATGGCCACCTCGGGGCTGTCGCCCAGGCGCATGACGGAACCCTTGCCGAACTGCTTGTCGATCTGGGCGAGGGCCATGTCGAGGGCCTTGTCGCGGTCGAGCGTTGCCATGATGGCCACCTTCACGTTCTGGGGAAGTTGTCGGGAGCGACGCTAGGACGGGGGTCCGACAATTCCGGGGCCCCGGCGGATCTGTGGAGAACGGGTCTGCCTGTGGACGCCACTGTAGGACGAACAGGTGTTCGACTGCCAGGCCGACACGCCGCCCCTCGACGGACGCGCCTCAGCGCTCCTTCGGCGGCACCTCGTACTCCTCGCAGATCGCCAGCCAGACCTTCCGCACCGGCAGGCCCGCCTCGAGCGCGTCCACCGCGGTCCGCCCGCCGAGGGCGGCGAAGACGTGGTCGCGGGCGACGCTCTGGGCCCGCATCGAACCGAACTGTCCGGTCAGCCGGGACCAGAACTCCTGCAGGCGCACCCCCCGACGTTAACCCGGGGCACGCGCGGACGTCCGCACGGCCGTGCGCGTCCCCGCCTACCCTCGGGCCATGGTCCCCGGCACGGGTTCGGACGCCCTGGACGCCGTCCTCGAACTCCTGCTCCTCCTGGCGCTGATCGTGTCGGTCGTCCTGCTGATCAGGAACTACCGGGGGCGCTGACCGCCGTCCGCCCCTGCAGCCACACGACCGCGAGCGGCAGCACGAGCGCGGCCGAGACGCCGGCGACGAGGCCGAAGCCACCGACCGCGAGCAACGGGCCGCCGACCACGCCGGCGAGGGCGGCGCCCAGCCCCATGAGCAGGTCGGTGGCGCCCTGGGCGGTCGGCCGCACCTGCGGCTGCACCGACTCGGTGACCAGCGTGGAGCCCGCGATGAGCCCGCACGACCAGCCCAGCCCCAGCAGGAACAACCCCACCCCGAGCTGGACGGCCGCCCCGGGCGCGGCGGTGCCCGCGAGGGACGCCGCGGTGAGCAGCAGCACGGCACCGACGGCGACCGTGGCGCGTCGGCCGGCGCGGTCGGCCAGCAGGCCGACCACCGGCGAGAAGAGGTACATGCCGGCGACGTGCACGCTGATCACCAGTCCGATGACCCGGAGAGTCGTCCCGGCCGGGCCCCCGGCGTGCCCCATGTGCACCGGCGTCATCACCATGACGCCGACCATGACCGAGTGGGAGACCACGACCGACGTCAGGCCCAGCCGGCCGGTGGACGATGCCCAGACCGCGCGCACCGCCGTCCCGGTCGCCCGTCGGGGGCGCGGGCCCGCCGTCCCCCCGCCCAGTCGGCGGGCGAGCAGCAGCGGGTCGGGGCGCAGCAGCGCGAGCAGAGCCACGGCGACGACGGTGAACACGGCGGCCGAGACCGCGAAGGCGCCACCCAGCCCGGGCAGACCGAGCGACCGGCCGAGGTCGTCGCCCGGGCCGGCGAGATTGGGCCCGAGCACCGAACCGACGGTCGTCGCCCACACGACGAGGGCGAGGTCGCGGCCCCGGCGCTCGGCGGGGGCCAGGTCCGCCGCGGCGTAGCGGGCCTGCAGACCGCACGCCGTGGAGGCGCCGAAGGCGAAGAGCCCGAGCAGCAGCAACGGCAGCGACGACAGCGCCGCCGCGACGATGGTCACCACGGCCCCGAGGACGGCGACGGCGTATCCCGCGGCCAGACCCGCGCGGCGGCCGGCGCGATCGCTGATCCGGGCCAGCGGGACGGCGATCACGGCCGCCCCCAGCACACCCGCCGTCTGGCCGAGGCCCGAAGCGCTGTCGGTGCCGGCGACGTCCCGGGCGAGCAGCCCGCCGACCGTGATGCCCACGGTCACGCCCAGCCCGCCCAGCGCGACACCGGCGCTGAGCACGCCGACCGTCCGGCGCTGCACCCGGACGACGTCGGTCCCGACCCGCTCCTCCACCGTCATGGCCACAGTCTGTCCCGGCCGGCCCGGGACGCCCATGGACCGGCCGATGATGCGTTCGGACGGACGGTCAGAGGTCCGCGCGGCGGTAGGCGGTGAACCGGTCGACGACGAACTCGCGGGACGACGCCGGCGGCGGCAGCGCTCCGTCCGCGTCCGGGAAGGCGTAGACGCCGAGCATGAACTGCATGGGGTAGCCCGGCGACTGACCCACGACGGTGACCAGCGCGTCGTCGACGAAGAACGCCACGTGGTCGGGCGTCCACTCGACGGCATAGCGGTGGAAGTCGGTCACGTCGACGGCGACCTGCTGCTGCGCCCACTCGTCGGTGAGACGCGGATCGCCGAAAGGGTGCACCCCCATGCCGACCGCGGCGCCGTCGGGACGGACGTCGCGGCCGAAGATCTCCGCGACGCAGATCTCGGCCGACAAGTCCGGTTCGTCCTCGACGCCGATCATCCACAGCGCGGCCATGCTGCTCGGGTCGGCCGGGAAGCCGGCCCGGAGCTCGAAGAAGCCGTACTGAGGCGTGTACAGCCGCTCCTCGGCCTGCGCCTCGCGGACGACGGCCTCCGGCGTGAAGCGGTGCTGCCCGACGGCGCTGCCGAGCGGACCGCTGCGCACCCCTGTCTGCAGGGAGGAGACCCGCGTGCCGCCGTCGAACTCGGGACACCACGGCGGCTGGTCGTCGTCGATCACCAGCCGCAGCAGCCCTCCGCCGAGCCGGTAGCGCGCCGCCGACTGCGCGCGCGAGCTCCACTGCGGAAGGTGGTGCGGCAGCCACGTCGTGCGGTCCAGTTCCGGGCCGGCGAAGTCGTCCTCCCGGTCGAGGACGTAGCCCGCCTTCGTGCGGGGGTCGACGATCTCCACCCGGCGAAGTGTCGTACCGGGCAGGGACACTCGTCAGCGTGTCCGCTCTCGACCGGTTCTCCGAGGCCACCCGGGCCTGGTTCACCGGTGCCTTCGAGCAGCCCACGACGGCGCAGGAGGGTGCGTGGGACGCGATCAGCAGCGGCGAGCACGCCCTGGTGGTCGCCCCCACCGGGTCGGGCAAGACGCTCGCGGCCTTCCTGTGGTCGCTCGACCGGCTGGCCGCCACATCTCCGCCGGCCGACGAGCGGCTGCGCTGCCGGGTCCTCTACGTCTCCCCCCTGAAGGCGCTGGCCGTCGACGTGGAGCGCAACCTCCGCGCGCCGCTGACGGGGATCGGCCAGGCCGCGGCGCGGCTGGGCCTGGAGCGCCCGGAGATCCGCGTGGGCATCCGCTCCGGTGACACCTCGGCCGAGGAGCGCCGGGCGTTCACCCGGCGCCCGACGGACATCCTGATCACCACCCCCGAGTCGCTCTTCCTGCTGCTCACCAGCGCGGCTCGCGAGGCGCTGCGCGGCATCGACACCGTGATCGTCGACGAGGTGCACGCGGTCGCGGACACCAAGCGCGGCGCGCACCTGGCCGTCTCGCTCGACCGGCTCGACGAGCTGCTGGACCGCCCGGCGCAGCGGATCGGCCTGTCGGCGACCGTCCGGCCCGTCGAGGAGGTCGCCACGTACCTGGCCGGCGGGCGGCCGGTGCGGGTGGTGGCACCGCCGTCGGTGAAGGAGTGGGACCTCTCGGTCGTCGTCCCGGTCGAGGACATGAGCGAGCTGGGCCAGCCGACCGGCGAGCTGGAGGGGTCGGCCGCCGGCGACCAGCCACGGACGTCGATCTGGCCGGCGGTCGAGGAGCGCGTGCTCGACCTCGTGCAGGCCCACCGCAGCACCATCGTGTTCGCCAACTCCCGCCGGCTTGCCGAGCGGCTGACCAGCCGGCTCAACGAGCTGGCCTACGAGCGGGCGACCGGTGAGACGGTGCCGCCGGGCACCAACGCCGCCGCGCTGATGGCGCAGGCCGGCTCGGGCGGGGGCGTGCCCGACGGGGTGCAGCCGGTGGCGGCGGCCCACCACGGGTCGGTGTCCCGCGAGCAGCGCGCGATCGTCGAGGAGGCGCTGAAGTCCGGCCGGCTGCCGGCCGTGGTCGCCACGTCCAGCCTCGAGCTCGGCATCGACATGGGCGCCGTCGACCTCGTCGTCCAGGTGGAGGCGCCCCCGACGGTGGCGTCCGGGCTGCAGCGGGTGGGGCGTGCCGGGCACCAGGTGGGCGCGGTCAGCCGCGGCGTGCTGTTCCCCAAGTACCGCGGCGACCTCGTGCAGTGCGCGCTGGTGGCCGAGCGCATGAAGGCCGGGGCGATCGAGTCGGTGCGCTACCTGCGCAACCCGCTCGACGTGCTCGCCCAGCACGTCGTCGCGATGGTGTCCGAGCGCCCCCGCACCGTCGACGAGGTCGCCGCAGTCGTCCGCCGGTCGGCAGCCTTCTCCTCGCTGCCCGACTCGGCGCTGCACGCCGTCCTCGACATGCTGGCGGGGCGCTACCCGTCCGACGCCTTCGCCGAGCTGCGGCCGCGGCTGACCTGGGACCGCGTCACCGACACCCTCACCGCCCGGGCCGGCGCGCAGCGGCTGGCCGTCACCAGCGGCGGCACGATCCCCGACCGCGGGCTGTTCGGGGTCTTCCTCGTCGGCGCCGAGGGCACCGGCGGACGTCGCGTCGGCGAGCTCGACGAGGAGATGGTCTACGAGTCCCGCGTCGGCGACGTGTTCCTGCTCGGGTCCTCGTCCTGGCGGATCGAGGACATCACCCACGACCGCGTGCTCGTCACCCCCGCGCCCGGACAGCCGGGGAAGATGCCCTTCTGGAAGGGCGACGCACCGGGCCGCCCGCTCGAGCTGGGGCGGGCGCTCGGCGCGTTCCTCCGGGAGGTCGGCTCGGCCACGCCCGAGGCCGGGCTGGAGCGGGCGCGGGCGGCGGGGCTCGACGAGTGGGGCGCGGCCAACCTGCAGGCCTACCTGACCGAGCAGAAGGCGGCCACCGGCCACCTCCCCGACGACCGGACGCTGCTGGTCGAGCGGTTCCGCGACGAGCTGGGCGACTGGCGGCTCGTCGTCCACTCCCCCTTCGGCGCCCAGGTCAACGCCCCTTGGGCGCTGGTCCTCGGGGCCCGGCTGCGCGAGCGCTACGGCGTCGACGTCGCCTCGATGCACTCCGACGACGGCATCGTGCTGCGGCTGCCCGACACCACCGGTGAGCCGCCGGAGGCCGACCTCGCCGTCCTCGACCCCGACGACGTCGAGCGGGAGGTGACCGCCGAGGTCGGCGGCTCCGCCCTGTTCGCGAGCCGGTTCCGGGAGT
Source organism: Blastococcus sp. (assembly GCA_035296685.1). GTDB lineage: Bacteria > Actinomycetota > Actinomycetes > Mycobacteriales > Geodermatophilaceae > Blastococcus_B. The sequence goes on along the minus strand of DATHAK010000218.1, from coordinate 26,583 downwards.
GCGCCGCCCGGGCGCTGCTGCTCCCCCGCCGCGACCCGCGCAAGCGGACACCCCTGTGGCAGCAGCGGCAGCGGGCCGCGCAGCTGCTCTCGGTGGCCAGCGAGTTCTCCTCGTTCCCCATCACCCTCGAGGCCGCCCGCGAGGTCCTGCAGGACGTCTACGACGTGCCGGGTCTGGTCGAGCTGATGCGCGACGTGCGCGCCCGCAGGGTGCGGGTGGTCGACGTGCAGACCGACTCCGCGTCCCCGTTCGCCCAGTCGCTGCTGTTCGGCTACGTCGGCCAGTTCCTCTACGAGGACGACGCGCCGCTGGCCGAGCGCCGTGCCCAGGCGCTGGCCCTGGACACCGGCCTGCTCGCCGAGCTGCTCGGCCGTTCCGAGCTGCGCGAGCTCCTCGACGCCGAGGCGATGGCCGAGGTCGAGGCCGAGTTGCAGCGGCTGCCGCAGCCGCGGCACCCCCGGGACGTCGACGGCGCGGCCGACCTCCTGCGCGTGGTCGGCGACCTCACGGCGGCCGAGGCCGCGACCCGGGGGGTGCCGGCCGACTGGCTCGACGAGCTGGTCGCCTCCCGCCGGGCGCTGCAGGTGCGCATCGCCGGCGAGGAGCGGTACGTCGCGATCGAGGACGCCGGCCGGCTGCGCGACGCCCTGGGCACGGCGCTGCCGGTCGGTGTGCCGGAGGTGTTCACCGAGCCGGTCGCCGATCCGCTGGGCGACATCGTCGGCCGCTACGCGCGCACGCACGGTCCGTTCCAGCCCGCCGAGGCGGCCGGCCGCCTGGGGCTCGGGGTCGCGGTGGTGGTCGCGACCGTGCAGCGGCTCACCGGCACCGGACGCCTGGTCACCGGCGAGTTCCGGCCCGGAGGGACGGGCCAGGAGTGGTGCGACGCCGAGGTGCTCCGCTCGATCCGCCGGCGCAGCCTCGCGCGGCTGCGCCAGGAGGTGGAGCCCGTCCCGATCCGCACGCTGGCCCGGTTCACGCCGTCCTGGCAGGGGGTCGGTGGCCGGCTGCGCGGGGCGGACGGCGTCCTGGCGGTCGTCGAGCAGCTGGCGGGCGCGCTCGTCCCGGCCAGTGCGCTGGAGTCGCTGGTGCTGCCCGCCCGGGTGCGCGACTACTCCCCCGCGATGCTCGACGAGCTGACCAGCGCCGGCGAGGTGCTGTGGGCGGGGGCCGGCGGGCTGCCCGGCGGTGACGGCTGGATCAGCCTGGTGCCGGCCGACCTCGCTCCCCTGCTGCTCTCCGAACCCCTGGAGGTGCCCGACGGGGGAGGTCCGCTCCTCGACGTCTTGGCCGGCGGTCAGGCGCTGTTCTTCCGTGGTCTGTCCGACCTCGTGGGTGCCACCGACGACGCTGCCATGGCCGACCTCGTCTGGGACCTGGTGTGGGCGGGGGCTCTGACCAATGACACCCTCGCGCCGCTGCGCACCCGGCTGCACGGCGGCGGCACCCACAGGCGCACCCCGGCCGCCCCGCGGGTCACCCGCAGCCGGTACGGGAGGCCGCGCGTGGGCCGGGCTGCCATGCCGACCCGGACCGGCCCGCCGACGGTGGCCGGTCGCTGGTCCCGGCTGCCCGACCGCGAGCCCAACGCGACGCGACGGACGACGGCCCGTGCGGAGGCGCTGCTGGAGCGGCACGGCGTGCTGACGCGCGGTGCCGTGATGGCCGAGCAGGTGCCGGGGGGCTTCTCCGCGGTCTATCCGGTGCTACGGGCGTTCGAGGAGAACAACCGGGCACGGCGGGGCTACTTCGTCGAGACGCTGGGGGCCGCGCAGTTCGGCACCCCGGGTTCGGTCGACCGGCTGCGCAGTTTCGCCTCGCCCGACCGCGTGCCTGGCGGGGCCGTCGTCCTGGCCGCGACCGACCCGGCGAACGTCTACGGCGCCGCCCTGCCCTGGCCGGAGCGGTCCCCGGAGAACGGCGACGAGGCCGTCGACATCGGCGAAGGCACGGGCCGCCGCACCAGCGGGCACCGGGCCGGCCGGAAGGCCGGCGCGCTCGTCGTCCTCGTCGACGGCGACCTGGTCCTCTACGTCGAGCGGGGCGGCAAGACGCTGCTGTCGTGGACCGAGGACGAGCACGTGCTCAAGGAGGCGGCCGGCGCGCTGTCCGGCGCGGTGTCGGCCGGTGCGCTGGGTCGCATGACCGTGCAGAAGGCCGACGGCGCCTCGGTGCACGAGAACACCCCGCTGTCGGTCGCGCTCCAGGCGGCCGGCTTCGCCGCGACCCCGCGCGGCCTGCGCCTGCGCGCCTGAACGGAACGTCAGCGCTGCGCCGAGGCAAGTTGCGCCGACCCGGGGGCAGCCGGCTGCCCTGGAGCACTCTCCGCCCGGATCAGCAGCGACACCCAGCTCCGGTAGGGCGACCAGGACTGCGCCACACGCGCCAGCTCGTCGACGGACGGATCGGCCAGTTCGTAGAGCGCGGCCATGCCGGCGTGCAAGCGGCCCTCGTTGCGGGGAAAGACATCGGGTGCACCCGCGCCGCGGATCACGACCAGCTCGGCCGAGAACGGACCCATCCCGGGCAGCTCACGGACGGCGTCCAACGCCTCGTCGGCCGGCATGTTCCGGAGGCGCCGGCCGTCGAGCCGCCCGTCGAGCGCGGCCTCGGCCAGGGCCCGGAGCCGGTGCTGCTTCACCTCGGGTACCGGAAGGTCGCCGGCCACGTCGACCAGTCGCGCCGGAACCGGGAAGGCCCAGAGCGGGACCTCGTCCACGAGGTGGCGGGTGCCGAAGCGCTGCGCGATCCGCTCCTTGACGGCGGCGGCCGCAGCCCTGGTGGTGCGCTGGGAGAGCACCGCCCAGCAGGCCGCCTCGTATGGCGAGGAGAAGCACACGGGACGCAGGCCGGGATGGCGGGCGGCCAGCGCGTCGACCACCGGATCCGCCGCTCGCACGGCCCCGAACCCGGAACCGTCGACGTCGAGCGACAGGATCCGGGTCAGCTGCGCGAGGAGACGATCGGGCGCCCCCTCGGGAACCCGCGCGACGACGGCGCCGCCGACCTCCTCGTGCACCGCGACGCCCACGGCCTCCGTGGACCCGTCGACCGGGAAGGCGAGTCGCAGAGTGGCGTCGCCCGTACCTCGGTACCGCGCGGGCGTGAAGCCTTCGAGGAAGCGGATGCCGGCGGCGAGCGAGAAGGGGCCCAGGACCGGCAGCGGCAGCGTGTTCATGCCGGACTGCCTACGCCGCGGGTACGACAGTCCATCAGCGGCGCGGGTGCAGCCAGCGCGCGAAGAGCCGGGTCAGGGCGGGCATGAGCACGTGGCCCAGCAGGATCACGACGACGACGGCCGACAGCAGCAGCCGCGCCTCCGACGGCCACGACGCCAGGTGCGGCGTCACGAACTGCTGGAAGACCGAGGTGATGGCGAAGACGGCGGCGATGGTCAGCACCGTCATCCGCCAGCGCGGGCCCGGCTGCGGCGAGCGGGTGAAGAAACTCTCCAGGCCGGCGACCCGGTTGTACCGCTCGTCGTCCACCATCTCCTCGACGTGCGCCAGCGCCGACCGGCGCTCCTTCGAGCGCTCCCAGGCAGCGAGCGACTCGTCGTCCTCGAAGCGGTAGACCAGGTGGTACTCGGAGCTGCCCGGGCCGGGGTGCAGCATGCTGGCGCCGAGGTTGCCGGGGAAGCGCGAGGCGACCTGCAGCACGTCCTCGGCCCAGCGCTCGAACGCCTTGCGCTGGTCGGGTCGCACGACGCGGGCGACGGTCACGGTGACGGGCTCGGGTCGCGTCGAATCGTCGTCGGTCGAACCGAACCGGGCACGCAGTCGCAGGGGCACACTCACGAGCACCTGTAGCGCTCGGTCCGCGCCGGGTCATCCCGGTTGTCGGCGGGCTCACACCGTATGAGCAGGCCCGGCGCCCGCCGGGGACACTGGAGCACGTGCCCGAGGGAGACACCGTCTGGCTGGCGGCCCAGCGGATGCAGACCGCGCTGGCCGGGGCGACCCTCCGGCGGGGCGAGTTCCGCATCCCTCAGCTGGCCACTGCCGACCTCACCGGCGCGACCGTCCGGGAGGTGGTGCCGCGCGGCAAGCACCTGCTGATCCGCCTCGACGACGGCCGCACGCTGCGCACCCACTTCCGGATGGACGGCAGCTGGCACATCTACCGGCCGGGCACCCGCTGGCACGGCGGCCCCGCCTACGACATCCGCATGGTGCTGGCCACCGACGAGTGGGAGTGCGTCGGCTACCGGCTGCACGACATCGAGCTGGTGGCCACCGCGGACGAGGAGCGGCTCATCGGCCACCTCGGACCGGACGTCCTCGGCCCGGACTGGGACCTCGACGAGGCGCTGCGCCGGCTCCGGGACCGGCCCGACGAGCAGATCGGCGTCGCGCTCGTCGACCAGCGGAACCTGGCCGGCATCGGCAACCTCTACAAGGTCGAGTCCCTCTTCATCCGCCGGGTCCACCCCTGGATCCGCGTCGCCGACGTCCCGGACCTCGCCGGTCTGGTCGAGCGGGCGCGCGCGCTGATGCGGGCCAACCTCCACCGCCCGGAGCAGAACACGACCGGCGACCCCCGCCGCGGCCGCGACCACTGGGTGTTCGGCCGGCGCGGCAAGCCCTGCTTCCGGTGCCGCACCGCGATCCTGCTCGGGGAGCAGGGACCGCCCACGCAGGAGCGGGTGACCTGGTGGTGCCCCACCTGCCAGGCGGCCCACTCGCCCGTCGACCCGCAGGCCCGCACCGGCGAGCCCGGCCGGCCGCAGCCGGTCACCCTCTACTGAGGCCGGTCGACCCAGAAGGTGTCGTGCCGCAGGAAGAAGGCGGTCCAGTCGTCCTGGCCCATGGCGCTGCGCCGCGCGGCGTCGGCCAGGGTCTCGAAGTAGTCCTCGCGGGGCGCGCCCGGGGTGAACAGCAGCAGCATCGAGGCCGGCTCCCCCGACTCGTTGCGGAAGCCGTGCACGCCGCCGATCGGCACGTGGAAGAAGTCACCGGGGCCGGCGTCGACCCACCCCCGCCCGTCGTGCAGCCGCACGCTGCCGCTCAGCACGTAGAACGACTCGGTGATGCTGCGGTGGAAATGCGGTGACGGGCCGGACGGCTTCGGGCCCATGTCCCACCGGTAGAGCCCGAAGGCCCCGCCGGTGGTCTGCCCCGTCGCGAGGTAGTGCGCGGCGCTGCCGCCGCCCATGGGCAGCTCGGCCGGGGTTCCGGCGCTCCGCACCCAGGCCGTGACCTCCCCCGCCGAGCCGTCGTAGCTCGGCGGGGGGTACTCCGGCCCGGACACGATCCGTCCCGGCCGGTGGGTCAGGCCGGCTGGTCGGGGCGCTCGGCCGGCTGGGCCTCGCGCTGCTCGGTCGCCGACGTCGGTACCGACGGCGCACCCTGCTCGATCGCGCCCGCGGCCTGGCTGCCCTCGACGGCCGCCGGACCGCCGGTCATCGAGGCGCGGATCTGGTCGAGCCGGGAGGCGCCGGCCACGTCGAGGGTGGCCTTCTGCACCTCGAGCATCCGGCCCTCGACGGAGGACTGCGCCAGCTCGGCCTGGCCGAGGGCATTGGCGTAGCGCGCCTCGATCTTGTCGCGGACCTCCTGCAGGCTCGGGGTGTTCCCCGGCGCGGAGAGCTCGTTGACCTGTCGCATCGACGCCGCGACGTGCTCCTGCATCTTCGCCTGCTCGAGCTGGCTCATCAGCTTGGTGCGCTCGGCCAGCGTCGTCTGCAGCCGCATCCGGCTCTGCTCCACCGCACCGCGGGCCTGCTCGGCGGCCTGCAGCGCCTCGTCATGGCTGCGCTTCAGGTCCTCCATCGCCTGCTCGGCGGCCACGAGCTGCGTGGCGAACGCCTGCGCGGCGCTCTCGTACTCGGTCGCCTTCGCCGCGTCGCCCCCGGCGCGGGACTTGTCGGCGAGCACCAGCGCCTGGCGCGCCGAGGCCTGCAGCTTCTCGACCTCACCGAGCTGGCGGTTCAGGCGCATCTCCAGCTGCCGCTGGTTGCCCAGCACGGCCGCCGCCTGGTTGGCCAGCGCCGAATGCCGCTGCTGCTCTGCCTCGATCGCCTGGGCGATCTGGATCTTGGGGTCGGCCCGCTGGTCGATCTGGGCGTTGGCGGAGGCGGTGAGGTACCTCCACAGCTTCACGAACGGGTTGGGCATGGGTCCTCCTGCTCCGGCGCAGCTGCCGGCCCGGCGATGCTCGTCGTCCCCATCGTCCCAGGTGATCCCCCTCGGGAGCGAACGCGGGCGAACGGATCGGTTCCGCGGCTAGTGTTCGCGCGTGGCCAGCGGCGACCCGGTGCTCAGCGTCCTCGGCGAGCTGGTCGTCGACATGATCCCCGTTCCGGGCGCCGACGCGGGTCCCGAGGGCACCGCTCCCCAGTTCGTGGCCCGTCCGGGCGGCAACGCGCTCAACGTGGCGGTCGCCGCCGGACGGCTCGGCGCGCCCGTGCGGCTGCTGGCCCGCCTGGGCCGCGGTCCGCTCGCCGCCAACCTGCGCCGGCACGCCGAGCTGTCCGGGGTCGATCCGGGCGGGTTCGTCGACGCCGCCGAGCCGGTCAGCCTCGCCGTCGTCGGTCTGGGCGAGGACGGCTCCCCCGACTACGGCTTCCACGTCGTGGGTGCCGCCGACTGGCAGTGGACCGACGCGGAGCTCGGGGACGTCCTCCCCGGGGAGACGGCGATCCTGCACGTCGGGTCGATCTCGAGCTGGACCGCACCCGGGTCGGAGGCGATCGCCCGGCTGGTCGAGCGGGTCTCCGCCGCCGGCAGCGCGCTGATCAGCGTCGATCCCAACATCCGGCCGATGCTGGCCGACGGCCCCGTCGGCGAGACGCTCGGCAACACCGCCCCGGTGGTCCGTGCCCGGCTCGACCGGCTGGTGGCCCGGGCGGACGTCGTCAAGGTCAGCGCCGAGGACCTCGCCTGGCTGCAGCCCGGCCTCGCCGGTGCGGCGGCGCTGGACGCCGAGGCGCGGCGCTGGGCCGGACGGGGCCCGGCACTGGTCCTGCTGACCGACGGCGGCGAGCCGCTGCGGATCGCCCGGCCGGGCCACCCGGTGCTGCACTGGACGATCCCCCGGGTGACCGTCGCGGACACGGTCGGCGCCGGCGACTCCCTCGCCGCGGGACTGCTCAGCGGCCTGCTGCGGGCCGGGATCGTCACCCGCGCGGCGCTGGAGGCGCTGCCCGACGAGACGCTGCTGGCGCTGGTCGACGAGGCCGCGCTGGTGGCGGCGCTCAACTGCACCCGGGTCGGCGCCGACCCGCCCACCCGCGCCGAGCTGGACGCCGCGCGAGCCTCCCGGTGACCGACCCCGATCCGGCCGACGTCGCGATCGTCGGGCTCTCCGAGCTGTCCGCGACGGTAATCCGGGCGCGGCTGCTCGACGCCCACGACCGCTTCTGGGACACTGACACCAGGACGCTGCACGACCCGGTGTGGTTCAACCAGTTCGGTGGTTTCGGCGCGGTCGCCACGACGCCCGGCGGTGAGGACGTCGGGTACGTCCTCGGCGTCGTCACCGCCGACCGGCTGGCCTACCTCCACCTGCTGACCGTGCGGGAGGACCGCCGGCGCGCGGGACTGGGCAGCCGCCTGTGCCGGTGGTTCGACGAGCTGGCGGCGAGCACCGGCGCCCGCGTGGTCCAGGCCGTCGCGCGTCCCGACGACGGGCCGGCGCTGGCGTTCTCGAGCCGGCTCGGAGCGAGCACCCACCTGTCAGTGGACCATGCCGGTCCCGGTGCGGACCGCGTCGTGCTCACCCGGTCGTTGCCTGCGGTGGGCTGAGGAGCTCGGCCAGCCGCGCGGCGTGCCGGTGCCGGGTGGTCGAGCGTCCCGGCTGGAGGACGACGCCCAGCAGCCAGCGGGCCGCGATCTCCGCGGTCTCGTCGTCGGTCCCGAGGGCCGACCCGAGCCGCGCGACCAGGTGCGCCCACGTGTCGCCGTCCACCGTCAGCAGCTGGCCGAGGACCTCGTGCTCCGTGTCCGCGAGACGCCGCAGCACGGGGTGGGCACCGAGTTCGTCGGAGAGCGAGGCCAGTGCCTCGTACAGCGGGAGCGCGGCCGCCAGAGCCGTGAGCCGGTCCAGCTCCGCCGCCAGGAGCGCGGCGACGACGTCGTCCTTCGTGCGGAAGTGGTTGTAGAGCGTCGCCTTCGACACGCCGGCTGCCGCCGCGATGGACTGCATCGTGCTGCGGCGCACGCCGTGCTCGGCGAAGGCCCGCGCCGCCCCGGCGAGCAGACCGGCCCGCGTGCGGTTCATCGCGTTGCCGGCGCGGGTGTGCACTCCCCGCAGGTGCGCGGGCCCGCGACGAGCAGCGGGCGGGAGCACCGTCAGGCCGCCAGGGAGACGGCCTCACCACGACGGAGGGCGGAGCGGGCCGGGGCGCCGACCAGTGCCAGCGCGGGCTCGGGAACGGGTGCGGTCTCGGCGGGCCGCTCGGCGGCCGTCCGGGGCTCGGGGGCGGGTGCGCCGGCGGAGGGCGCGAGGGGGCGGACCGCGTCGCCGTCGGCTCCGCGCAGTTCGAGGCTCACCTCGGCGAGCAGGTCGGCCAGCTCGACCTCGAGGGCGTCGCAGATGGAGGCGAGCAGCTCCGAGGACGCTTCCTTCTGGCCCCGCTCCACCTCCGAGAGGTAGCCGAGGCTGACCCGGGCCGCCCCGGAGACGTCGCGCAGCGTGCGGCGCTGACGCAGCCGGTGGCCACGCAAGGTGCTCCCGAGCTGGGTGCGCAGCAGCGTCATCTGGCCGTCTCCTGTCCTGCGAGCGGGGAAGCGGCGGCGCCCTCCCGGGCGCCGTGCGCTCACGGTACGCGGCGTCCGGCACAGCGGTCGGACCGACTGCCGCGCGTCCGCTGATGGCGTAACGCCCTCCCCCGGTCGGGCGTTCCCGGGTGGACGGCCAGGGGGTCGGTCCGGATTCGTGGCGCGCAGCCGTACCTTCCTGACCTCTCCCGTACTCATTAGAGTGCGGCTCGGCCATCCCTCCGGAACCGAGCGCTCACCGGGGAGGCACGGGATGCTCGACGGGACATCCACTCCAGCTCCGTTCGTGCGCCTCGTCGGCGGACTGTCGCTGACCGTCCAGGGCCGTTCCCTGCCGATTCCGCCCGGCGGCAGGCGGCTGCTGGCCTACCTCGCCCTGCACCCGTCGGGCGTCGACCGCCGCGTCGTCGCCGGGGTGCTGTGGCCCGAGGTGGACGACGGCCGGGCGGCCGGCAATCTCCGCTCGGCCCTGTGGCGGCTGCACCGGGTGGGTTGCCCGTTGGTGCGCGCCGAGGGCTCGGTGCTCTCCCTGCACGGGGACGTCGGAGTCGACCTCTCGCTGCTGGAGGAGTGGGCGGCCCGGGTGCTCCGCGGGGAACCGCTCGCGGCCGACCTCACCGTCGACCCCGCCCCGCTGGCGGAGCTGGAGCTGCTGCCCGGCTGGTACGACGACTGGGTGCTCGGGGTCCGGGAGCGGTCGCAGCTGCGGATGCTGCACGCCCTGGAGGCGCTGAGCCGGCTGCTGCGGGCCGCGGGCCGGCCGGCAGCCGCCGTGGAGGCGATGCACGTGGCCGTCGCCGCGGAGCCGCTGCGGGAGAGCGGGCAACGGGCGCTGATCGAAGCACACCTGGCCGAGGGCAACTGGGTCGCCGCCCGGCGCCAGTACGACGCGTTCCGCAGCATCCTGCGGCGCGAGATCGGCGTCGAGCCCAGCGCGGAGCTGACCGCGGTGGCGGCCCCGCCGCGACCTCGTCCGCTGCCCGTCCTCGCCGTTCCACCGCGGCCCCGTCCCGGTTCCCGCGCCGGGCTCGCGCACGGCGGGTAGGAGCGGCTCGGCGCTTCAGGCGGCGGTGTCGGTCCGGGCGCCGCTCGTGCCCGTCGGTCCGGCCGCACGGCGGGCGGCCGCCGCCTTCATGGCCCGCGCGCTCGTCTGCCGCAGGGTGAGGGCGCGGTACACGTAGTCCACGCCGGTGAGCACGGTCAGGACGACCGCGAGCCCCATCAGCCACCAGCGCGCGCTGGCGGCCGCTCCGGTGAGCGGCAGGATGTAGAGCCCGATCGCCACCGCCTGGACGACGGTCTTCGCCTTGCCGCCGCGGCTGGCCGCGATCACGCCGTGCCGGATCACCCAGAAGCGCAGCAGGGTCACCCCGGCCTCGCGGACGACGATGAGGACGGTCACCCACCAGGGCAGCAGCCCGAGGACCGACAGGCCGATCAGCGCGGTGCCGGTGAGCGCCTTGTCGGCGATCGGATCGGCGAGCTTGCCGAACTCGGTGACCTGGCCCGTGCGCCGCGCGATCATGCCGTCGTAACGGTCCGTGATGATCGCCAGCACGAACACCAGCGTCGCCCAGTAGCGGCCCGCATCGTCCTGGCCGGCGTCCTCCAGCAGCAAGAAGGCGAAGACCGGCACCACGGCCAGCCGCAGCACGGTGAGGGTGTTCGGCAGGTTCAGCAGCTTCGCCGACGACGGCGGGGTGGCCGCGGGGTCCGGAGCGACGTCGGTCACCGTGGTCACCGACCGGCCGGTGCGACGGCCGGCTCGAGGGCGCGGGCCACCAGGTCCACGCCCTCGGTGACGACGACTTCCGCGGCGACGAGCTGCCCCGCCACCGCGCCGTCGGGCACCCCGGCGACGGTCGTCGTGCCGTCGGCGTCGGGGTCCTGGTGGGCCGCGTGACCGAGCCAGACGCCCGGGCCCTCCTCGGCGGCGAGGTCCTCGGTGAGCAGCACCTCGACCCGCTCGCCGATCCGGTCCTCGGCGCGCTGGGCGGTCAGCTCCTCGACCAGGTCGGTGATCCGGCGCACGCGCGCGTCGATCTCGGCCCGGTCCAGCTTCCCGTCCAGCCCCATCGCCTCGGTGCCCTCCTCGTCGGAGTAGCCGAAGACGCCCACCGCGTCGAGGCGCCCCTCGGTCAGGAAGCGCTCCAGCTCGGCCACGTCGTCCTCGGTCTCGCCGGGGAAGCCCAGGATGACGTTGGTGCGGAAGCCGGCGGCCGGCGCCAGGGCGCGGGCCCGCTCGATGAGCCGCAGGAAGTCGTCCGTGCCGCCGAACCGGCGCATCCGGCGCAGCAGCGTCGGCGAGGAGTGCTGGAACGACAGGTCGAAGTACGGCGCGACCCGGTCCGTGCCGGCGATGACCTCGAGCAGGCCGGGCCGCAGCTCGGCCGGCTGCAGGTAGGCCACCCGCACGCGCACGATGCCCTCGACGGCGGCGAGCTCGGGCAGCAGCCTCTCCAGGGAGCGGAGGTCGCCGAGGTCCTTGCCGTAGGAGGTGGAGTTCTCGCTGACCAGCACGAGCTCGGTGACGCCCTGCGAGGCGAGCCACTGCGCCTCGCCGAGCACCTCGGCCGGGGGCCGGGAGACGAACGCCCCGCGGAAGGTCGGGATGGCGCAGAACGCGCAGCGCCGGTCGCACCCGGACGCGAGCTTGAGGGCGGCGGTCGGGCCGGACGCGAGGCGCTTGCGGCGCAGCCAGTCGTGCCCGGGGATCGACGGCGCGTCGGCCGAGGCGGTCGCCGCGGTCCGCTGGACCGGGCTGATCGGCAGCAGCGTGCGGCGGTCGCGCGGGGTGTGCGGCACCAGCGGCCGGCCGGCCAGCACGTCGTCGAGCCGGTTCCCGATCGCGCCGTAGTCGTCGAAGCCGAGGACGGTGGCCTCGGGCAGGGCCCCGGCGAGCTCGGAGCCGTACCGCTCGGCCATGCAGCCCACGGCGACGACGGAGGCCCCGGAGTCGGTGGCGGCCAGGATCGCGTCGACCGAGTCCTTCTTGGCCGTCTCGATGAAGCCGCAGGTGTTGACCAGGACGGCGTCGGCGCCGTCGGCGTCCTCGACCAGCTCGTAGCCGTCGGCGGCGAGCCGGCCGGCCAGTTCCTCGGAGTCGACCTCGTTGCGGGCGCACCCGAGGGTCACCACCGCCACGGTGCGGGCATGGCGGGGCAGGGCTGTCACCGGCTCATCGTAGTCTGGCCGCGCTGCAGCGGCCCGCCACGAGCTTGCGAGTGGCGGGGGGCAGCGGGGTCCTTTCTCAGGGCTCGACGGGGCCGCCGCCGCGCAGGGTGAACAGGACCGACTCCAGCTCGTCGGGCTTGATCAGCACGTCGCGTGCCTTGGACCCCTCGGACGGGCCGACGATGCCGCGGCTCTCCATCAGGTCCATCAGCCGGCCGGCCTTCGCGAACCCGACGCGGAGCTTGCGCTGCAGCATCGAGGTCGAGCCGAACTGGCTGGTCACGATGAGCTCGACGGCCTGCACGAGGAGGTCGAGATCGCCGCCGATGTCCTCGTCGATCTCCTTCTTCTCGCCGGCCGCGGCCGTGAAGACCTCTTCCCGGTACTCGGGCTCGGCCTGGCGCTTGGTGAACTCGACGACCGCCTCGATCTCGGTGTCGGACACGTAGGCGCCCTGCACGCGGACCGGCTTGCCGGCCCCGATCGGCATGAAGAGCGCGTCACCCATGCCGATGAGCTTCTCCGCGCCCGGCTGGTCGAGGATGACCCGGCTGTCGGTGAGGCTGGAGGTGGAGAAGGCGAGTCGCGACGGCACGTTGGCCTTGATCAGACCGGTGACCACGTCGACCGACGGCCGCTGGGTGGCCAGCACCAAGTGGATGCCGGCGGCGCGCGCCTTCTGGGTGATGCGCACGATCGAGTCCTCGACGTCGCGCGGGGCGACCATCATGAGGTCGGCGAGCTCGTCGACGATCGTGAGGATGTACGGGTAGGTGCGGTAGACGCGCTCGCTGCCCGGCGGGGCGGTGATCTCGCCCTTCTCGACCTTGCGGTTGAAGTCGTCGATGTGCCGGACGCCGGTGGCCCGCATGTCCTGGTAACGCTGCTCCATCTCCTCGACCAGCCAGGCCAGCGCGGTGGCCGCCTTCTTGGGGTCGGTGATGATCGGCGTGATCAGGTGCGGGATGCCGTCGTAGGGCGTGAGCTCGACCATCTTCGGGTCGATCAGGATCATCCGCAGCTGGTCCGGGCTGGCGCGCAGCAGCAGCGAGGTCAGCAGCGAGTTGATGCAGCTGGACTTACCGGCACCGGTGGCGCCGGCCACCAGCAGGTGCGGCATCTTCGCCAGGTTGGCGACGACGAAGCCGCCCTCGATGTCCTTGCCGAGGCCTACCAGCATCGGGTGCGGGTCCTGCCGGGCGTTCTGCGACCGCATGACGTCGCCGAGGCTGACCGTCTCGCGGTCGGTGTTGGGCACCTCGATCCCGACGGCGGACTTGCCGGGGATCGGCGCCAGGATGCGGATGTTGTCGTTGGCGACGGCGTAGGCGAGGTTGCGGGTCAGCGCGGTGATCTTCTCGACCTTGACCGCGGGGCCGAGCTCCACCTCGTAGCGCGTGACCGTCGGGCCCCGGGTGAAGCCGGTGACGGCGGCGTCGATGCTGAACTGCTCGAGGACGCCGGTGATCGCCTCGATGGCGACGTCGTTGGCCTTGGAGCGGGCCCGCGGCGGCGTGCCCGGCCGGAGGATGGTCAGCGAGGGCAGCACGTAGTTGCCGGCGACCGGCTGGATCGTGAGCTGCTGCGGCTCGTCGATCGCGGGCAATTCCTCAGGCGGCGACGTCCGGTCGACGACGGACGGACGGATCGCGACGTGCTCGGGATCGGAGACGACCGCGACGCCGTCGGCCGCCTCGAGGGCGCCGAGGTCGACCGGGCCGGTGGCGAGCAGGTCCTCCGAGAGCGACTTCCGGCGGCCGCGGCGGCTGGTCGGCTCGTCGTCCTCCTCGTCCTCGTCGTACTCGTCGTATTCGTCGTCGTCGTAGCGGCCCAGCAGGCGGTCGGTGATCTCGCGGAGCCGCTCGGGGATCTGGTGGACCGGGGTCGCGGTGGTGACGAGCAGGCCGAAGAAGGCCAGCAGCGCGAGCAGGACGACGGTGACGATCGCGCCCATGCCGGCGCTCAGGGGGGTGCCGACGGCCCAGCCGATCAGCCCACCCGAACCCGGGCGCCCACCCTCGGGGTCGGCGCCCTCGCCGACGATCTGGGCGATGCCGAGGACCGACGCGATCATCGACACCCAGCCGATGAACAGCCGGCCGCGCGCCTCGGGGTCGGGCCCGCTGCGCAGCAGCCGGAGGGCGGTGAAGAAGAGGACGACGGGCAGCACCATCACCAGGGAGCCGACGATCCAGCGCACCCCCTGGGCGAGGCCGGCGCCGACCGGGCCGATGCCGTTGCTCCAGGCGGCGGCACCGAGCACGACCGACAGGCCGAGCACGGCCAGGCCGACGCCGTCCCGGCGGTGCTCGGGGGCCAGCGGCTCGGCCTCCTCGGGCCGGGCCACCGAGCGGGCCAGCCCGCCGGCGCCGCGGGCGAGCAGGTTCCAGCCGCCGGTGACGACGCGCCAGAGCCCCGGCTGCTGCTTCTTCCGTGCGGCGGGACGGCGGTTCGTGGACCGTTTCGCGGCCGGGCGCTTCTTGCTCGCAGCCGTCGAACCGGAGCGACTCCGTGCGGACGCCGGCCGGCGCGACGACGTGGTGCGGGCAGGCATGCGTCGGACGGTAATCGCCCCGACCGCCTCGGCCCGGGAGGCGGAGGCTCGTGTCCCTGCCGGTCCGCCGGGGCCCTAACGTCACAACCATGGTCGCCCCCCTCCCCCACGGCAGTTGGCCCACCCCGATCACCTCCGAACTCGTCGTCCGGGCGGCCGCCCGCCTGGGCGAGGTCGTGGTGGACGGGGACGACGTCTGGTGGTCGGAGGGACGGCCGAGCGACGGTGGCCGATCGGTCATCGTCCGCCGGTCCGCCGACGGCACGGTGGCCGACGTGCTCCCGGCGCCCTGGAACGCCCGCACCCGCGTGCACGAGTACGGCGGCGGGGCCTGGACGGTGTCGGACGGCACGCTGTGGTTCACGGAGTTCACCGACCAGCGGCTGTACCGGCTGGATCCCGGCAGCGGCAGTCCCGTCGCCGTCACCCCCGCACCGCCCGTGCCGGCCGGGATCCGGCACGCCGACCTGCGGGTCCTGCCGGAGGGGCTGCTCGCCGTCCGCGAGACCCACGCGGAGGGCGACCGCCCGGTCGACGTGGTCAACGAGATCGTCCGTGTCTCGCCCGACGGGGCGGAGGTGTTCGTGTCCGGCCCCGACTTCGTCTCCGACCCGAGGCCCGGTCCCGACGGCTCCCTCGCCTGGCTGCAGTGGGACCACCCGCACATGCCGTGGGACGCCGCGCAGCTCGTCGTCCGCACCGCCGACGGAACCGAGACGGTGGTCGCGGGCGGACCGGGCGAGTCCGTCGTCCAGCCGGTGTGGGACGCCGAGGGGAATCTGTGGTTCCTGTGCGACCGCACGAACTTCTGGTGCCTGTACCGCCGGCCGCCCGGCGGGGAGGCCGAGCTGGTGCTCGGCGTCGGCGGCGACATCGCGGGGCCGCAGTGGGTGTTCGGGCAGAGCCGATACGCCGTGCTCGACGACGGGCGGATCGTGCTCGCCTACGGCCGGGCCGGGGCCGACCGGCTGGCCGTGCGTGACCGGGACGGCTCGGTGCGGGAGCTCGAGCTGCCGTTCAGCGTCTTCCGGTACGTCACCGCGCAGGACGGCGCCGTGGTGTGCATGGCGGCGAGCGCGACCAGCGAGCCCGTCGTGCTGCGGGTGGACGTCGACGGCGGGCAGCCGGAGATCCTCCGCCCCGCCCGTGACCTGGGCCTCGACCCGGCCTGGTTCTCCGTGCCCGAGCACGTCACCTTCCCGACGGAGGACCGCGGGACAGGGATCGCCGAGGCGCATGCCCTGGTCTATCCGCCGACCAATCCGGAGGTGTCCGGCCCCGACGGCGAGCTGCCGCCGCTGATGGTGGTCGTCCACGGCGGTCCGACGGCCGGCGCCGTGCCGGTGCTCGACGTGGAGGTCCAGTACTGGACCACCCGCGGGTTCTGCGTCGCCGACGTCGACTACCGCGGGTCCACCGGCTACGGGCGCCGCTACCGCGACGCGCTGCAGGGCCGGTGGGGCATCGTCGACCTCGACGACGTCGTCGCCTGCGCGCGGCACCTCGCCGGCACCGGCCGGGTGGACCCGACCCGCATGGCGATCCGCGGCGGCTCGGCCGGCGGCTACACCACGCTGGCCGCCCTCACGATGCGGCCGGGCGTCTTCACCGCCGGGGCCAGCCACTACGGCGTCGCCGACCTCGGTGCGCTGGCCGCCGAGACGCACAAGTTCGAGTCCCGTTACCTCGACGGCCTCGTGGCGCCCTGGCCGGACGGCCGGGCCGTGTACGAAGAACGGTCGCCCCTCACCCACGTCGACGCGCTGGACACCCCGCTGGCGGTCTTCCAGGGCGACGAGGACGCCGTGGTGCCACCGGACCAGGCGGAGGCGATCGTCGCCGCGCTGCGGGACAAGGGCGTGCCGCACGCCTACCTGCTGTTCGCCGGCGAGCAGCACGGTTTCCGGAAGGCGGAGAACATCCGGGCGGCGCTGGACGGCGAGCTGTCGTTCTACGCGCAGGTGTGGGGGTTCGACCTTCCCGCGGAGGAGGGGATCGACCCGATCCCGCTGCTCAGGGGCTGAATCCGGGCGTCCCCGGGATCTGTCCGGAGCACGCCGGGCACCGAGGGTCACCGCCGCGCCGGGTGGTCACGAAACGTGACGGGCTCCGTCGACACCCAGGCCGCCCAGGGCCAGCGTTCGCGCCATCGCTGTTCCAAGCAAGGGAGGCAGATGATGAGGAAGTTCGCGCGCGCACTCGTCCTGACGGGGGCTCTGCTCGTTCCCGTGGCGGCGACGCCGGTCGCCCTGGCGGCACCACCCCCGTGCTCAGCGGGGGATCCCGGCTGCAAGGCAGAGGACGACGCCTCCAAGAACAACCCGAAGTTCACCGTCACCCAGCGTGGCAACATCGGCGCACCCGGCACCCAGAACACGTGTACCGGCGCGAACCCGGGGCAGACGAAGCAGGTCTGCGGCTAGGCGCGGCTTCCGGGCGGGCTCCTGGCGGGAGCCCGCCCGGTTGTGTCCGGGGCGTGCCCGTGCGGGTCACGGCGTCCAGGAGAGCCGGGCGAACGCCGTTCCGGTCTTCGCGTGGTACTGGACGCTGACCGCGTCAGACCTCGAGGACGGTCGGGATGATCATCGGCCGGCGGCGGTAGGTGTCCGACACCCACTTGCCGACCGTGCGCCGCACCACCTGTGACAGCCGGTGCGGGTCGACCTCGTCGTCCTCGAGAGCGCGCTTGAGGTTGTCCTCGACCAGCAGCAGCGCCCCGTCGAAGGCGGCCGGGTCGTCGGAGAACCCGCGGGTGGACAGGTGGACCGGCCGCACGATGGTGCGGGTGGAGGGCTCGATGACGACGGTGAGCGCGACGAAGCCCTCGTCGCCGAGGATCCGCCGGGCCTGCAGCGACTCCTCGCCCACGTCTCCGACGTTGAGCCCGTCGACGTAGACGTCCCCCACCGGCACGGAGCCGGTGATCGACGCCTTGCCGTCGACCAGGTCCACGACCACGCCGTCCTCGGCGAGGATCACGCGGTCGCGGCTCATGCCTGTCTCCTCGGCCAGCGCGGCGTGCGCCCGGAGGTGCCGCCACTCGCCGTGCACCGGCATCAGATACCGCGGCTTGGCGACGTTGAGCAGGGTCCGCAGCTCACCCGCCGGCGCGTGCCCGGAGACGTGCACCCGCGCCGTCTCCTTGTGCACCACGGTCGCGCCGAGCCGGGCCAGGCCGTTGATCACCTTGTAGACGGCGGTCTCGTTGCCGGGCACGAGGGACGACGCCAGGACGACGGTGTCCCCGGCCTCGATGGTGACCTGGTGGTGCTCACCCCGGGCCATGCGGCCGAGCGCCGACAGCGGCTCCCCCTGCGAGCCGGTGCTGACCAGCACGACCTGCTCCGGCGGCATCGCGGCCGCCTCGTCCAGGGAGACCATCAGCCCCGGGGCGACCCGCAGCAGCCCGAGGTCGCGCGCCACACCCATGTTGCGGACCATCGACCGCCCGACCAGCGCGACCTTGCGCCGGTGCGTCTCGGCGCAGTCGAGCACCTGCTGGATGCGGTGCACGTGGCTGGCGAAGCTGGACACGATCAGCCGCTGCGACGCCCGCGCGAACACGTCGTCCAGCACCGGGCCGATGCTGCGCTCGGGCGTCACGAACCCCGGGACCTCGGCATTGGTCGAGTCCGACAGGAGGAGGTCGATGCCGGCCAGGCCGAGCCGGGCGAAGGCGCCCAGGTCGGTGAGGACGCCGTCGAGCGGCAGCTGGTCCATCTTGAAGTCGCCGGTGTGCACCAGCGTTCCGGCCGGCGTGTGCACCGCGACGGCGAGCGCGTCGGGGATCGAGTGGTTGACCGAGATGAACTCGCAGTGGAACGGGCCCGCCAGATGGTCGTCCTCGGCGGCGACCTCGACCAGCGTCGGATCGAGCCGGTGCTCGCGGAGCTTGGCGGCCACCAGGGCCAGCGTGAACCGGGAGCCGACCAGCGGGATGTCCTCCCGCAGCCGCAGGAGGTAGGGGATCGCGCCGATGTGGTCCTCGTGCCCGTGGGTGAGGACGACGGCGTCGATGTCGTCGAGGCGGTGCTCGATCACCCCGAAGTCGGGGAGGATCAGGTCGACACCGGGCTGCTCGGCCTCGGGGAACAGCACGCCGCAGTCGATGACCAGCAGCCGGCCCTCGAACTCGAGGACGGCCATGTTGCGGCCGATCTCGCCGACGCCCCCGAGCGCCATCACGCGCAGGCCCCCGGGCGGGAGCGGCGGCGGCGCCTTCAGGTCGAGATGCGGCTGGGTGACCTGACCGCTCACAGGGCCGACCTCACAAGGAGACGCCCCCGGCGATCAGGTCGGCCCGCAGCTGGGTGACCTGCTCGGGGGTGGCGTCGACCAGCGGGGGCCGGACCGGGCCGGCGGGGAGACCGAGCTCCCTGAGGGCGGCCTTCACGAGGATGACCCCCTGGGTGCGGAAGATCCCGGTGTACACCGGCAGCAGGCCCTCGTTGACCGCGCGGGCCTTCACCAGGTCGCCGGACTCCACGGCGGCGATGAGCTCGGCCAGCCTTGGGCCCACCAGGTGGCCGACGACGCTGACGACCCCGACCGCACCGATCGCGAGCAGCGGGAGGTTCAGCATGTCCTCGCCGCTGTAGTAGGCGAGGTCGGTGCGCGCCAGCGTCCAGGCGACGGCGCCCAGGTCTCCCTTCGCGTCTTTGACGGCCACGATCCTCGGGTGCTCGGCCGCCCGCACGAGCGTCTCCACCTCGATGGGGACGACGGTCCGCGGCGGGATGTCGTACAGCATCACCGGCAGGTCGGTGCTGTCCGCGACCGACGTGAAGTGCCGCAGCAGCCCGGCCTGCGGGGGCTTGTTGTAGTACGGCGTCACGACCAGCAGCCCGTGGACGCCGAGCCGCTCGGCGTCGCGGGCCCGCTCGATGGAGTGCGCGGTGTCGTTGGTGCCGACCCCGGCCACGACGGTGGCGCGGTCGCCCACCGCGTCCAGGACGACCTCGAGCAGCGACCGCTGCTCGGCGTCGCTGATGGTGGGGGCCTCGCCGGTGGTCCCGGCGACGACGAGCCCGTCGTGCCCCCCGCGGTCGACCAGGTGAGCGGCCAGTTCCTGCGCTCCGGCGAGGTCGACCGTGCCGTCCTCGGTGAACGGCGTGACCATCGCCGTCAGCACGCGCCCGAACGGCCGGGCGGGGTCGGTGGTCATGAGAGGAATCTACTCAGCGCGGCCGGACGTCACCCGTGCGTACTCCGACACGGTGAAGCGCAGGCCCGCCGTCGCCGACTCGGCCCACCCGCCGGCCGGCGTCCGCGACACCCGTACCCAGCCGTCGTCCAGCGGGGGCGCCCACGTGTCGCCGGCGACGTCGGCGTCGACATCGGTGACCACCAGCCGCTCGGCGTGCGGCAGGAACGCGGAGTAGACCGCTCCCCCGCCTATCACCCAGAACGACGCGTGCTCGCCGACCACCTGCTCCACCGACGCGGCGCGCCGGGCGCCGTCGCCCGACCACTGGGGGTCCGACGTGAGGACGACGTTGGTCCGGCCGGGCAGCGGCCGGAACCGCTCGGGCAGGGACTCCCAGGTGCGCCGGCCCATGACGACGACCGAGCCCAACGTCAGCCGGCGGAACAGGGCGAGGTCCTCCGGAAGGTGCCAGGGCAGCCCACCGTCGGCGCCGATGACCCCGCCGCGCGCCTGCGCCCACACCATGCCGACCGTCACGAGTCCGCCTCGCCGGCGCTCGTCGGCCTGGTGCCGGACCGTGCTCTGCCCATCGGTGACCTCGCGAGCGCGGTCACACGGCCACGGCTGCCCGGATCGCGGGGTGGGGGTCGTAGTCGTGCAGCGTGAAGTGCTCGTACGTGTAGTCGAACAGCGACGGCGCGGGTGCGATCTCCAGGGTCGGGAACGGGAGCACGTCGCGGGACAGCTGCTCGGACACCTGCGCCGTGTGGTTGCTGTAGATGTGGCAGTCGCCGCCCACCCAGACGAAGTCCCCGGGCGCGAGACCGACCTGGTCGGCGACCATCCGAGTGAGCAGGGCGTAGCTGGCGATGTTGAACGGCACGCCGAGGAACATGTCCGCGCTGCGCTGGTAGAGCTGGCAGGAGAGCCGGCCGTCGGCCACGTAGAACTGGAAGAACGCGTGGCAGGGGGCGAGCGCCATCTCGGGCAGGGCAGCGACGTTCCAGGCGGAGACGATCATGCGGCGGGAGTCGGGATCGGTGCGCAAGGTCTCGAGCAGCGCGGAGACCTGGTCGATCTGACCGCCGTCGGGCGTGGGCCAGGACCGCCACTGGACGCCGTAGACAGGGCCGAGCTCGCCCTCCGGAGAGGCCCACTCGTCCCAGATGGTCACCCCGTTCTCCCGCAGCCAGCCGACGTTGCTGTCGCCGCGGAGGAACCACAGCAGCTCGACGGCGACGGACTTGAAGTGCACCTTCTTCGTCGTCACCAGGGGGAAGCGCTCGGAGAGGTCGTACCGCAGCCGCTCTCCGAACAGGCTCACCGTTCCGGTGCCGGTGCGGTCCTGCTTGGGCGTCCCCTGCTCGAGGATGCGCCGCAGGAGGTCCTCGTACTGGGTGTCGATGTACCGGGTGTCGATCGGTGCTGCCACGCGCCCGAGCCTACGGGCGACCGCCGACACGACGGGGCGACGCGGAACACCCGCACCACCCGCCCCGGGAGCGCTCAGCCCTCGGTGACCAGCGGGCTGGCGGCGACCTCCGAGCCGTCGGCGAGCGTGCTGATCCGGAAGTCGTCGAACACGTTGGCCGCCACCCGCTGCAGCTCCCGCAGGCACGCGATGGCCAGCTCGCGGATCTCGACGTCCGCGTGCTCGCTGGCCCGCATGGCCACGAAGTGCCGCCAGGCGCGGTAGTTGCCCGTCACGACGATCCGGGTCTCCGTGGCGTTGGGCAGCACCGACCGCGCCGCCTGCCGGGCCTGCTTGCGGCGCAGCGTGGCGTTGGGGACGTCGGCGAACCGCTTCTCCAGCCCCTCCAGCAGGTCGCTGTACGCGGCGAGCGAGGCGTCGGCGGCCGCCAGGAAGCGCTCGTGCAGCTCGGGGTCCTCGGCGATGACGGCCGGTTCGACGAAGTCGGCGTCCCGCTCGGGCACGTAGCGCTGTGACAGCTGGCTGTAGGAGAAGTGGCGGTGCCGGATCAGCTCGTGGGTGAGCGACCGCGAGACGCCGGTGAGGTACAGGCTGACGGTGCCGTGCTCGAGCACCGAGAGGTGGCCGACCTCGAGGATGTGGCGCAGGTAGCCCCGGTTGGTCGCGGTGGCGGGGTTCGGCTTGTCCCACGACTGGTAGCAGGCCCGGCCGGCGAACTCGGCCAGCGCCTGCCCGCCGTCGGCGTCGGTCTCCCACGGCACGTCCGCCGGCGGGGTGAACTGGGTCTGCGCGATCACCTGGACCTGCAGGGGCACGATCTCGGGCACGGCGACGAGCCTACGGCGGCGGGCTGCGCCGCCCCGGGCACACTGGGACCGTGGACTGGGTGCCGGTGGTGGTCGCCGTGGTCGGTGGGCTGCTGGTGCTCTGGCTGCTGCTCCTCGCGCTGCTCTGGCGGGCGCGCACCGACGAGCTGACCGCCCGCGACGCGCTGCGCCTGCTGCCCGACGTGGTGCGGCTGGTCCGCCGCCTGGCCGCCGACCGGTCGTTGCCGCGCGGCGTGCGCGTCCGGCTGGGGCTGCTCCTGGTCTACCTGCTCTCGCCGATCGACCTCGTACCGGACTTCATCCCGGTGCTCGGCTACGCCGACGACGTCGTGGTCGTGGCCTGGGCACTGCGCTCGGTCGTGCGCCGGGCCGGCGCCGACGCGCTCATCCGGCACTGGCCGGGCCAGCCGGCGGGCCTGGCGGTCGTGCACCGGCTGGCGGGGCTCAGCCGGCCAGCAACGAGCCGCCCACCACGCGGCTGAGGTCACCGGCCAGGTCACCGGCCTGGTCGACCGCGACCGCGTCGAGCTCGAGCCAGTCGGCCATCAGCGCGAGCTCCTCAGCAAGCGCCGCGGCCACGAGCGGGCGGTCGATCCCCTCCTCGCCGTGGGCGGACCGGGCCCGCAGCAGCCCCGCCTGCCGGTCGGCCTTGAGGTCGACTCGGGCGACGAGCCGGTCGCCGAGCAGGAACGGCAGCACGTAGTAGCCGTGGACGCGCTGGGCGGCGGGCGTGTAGATCTCCAGGCGGTAGCGGAAGCCGAAGATCCGCTCCACCCGGGGCCGTTCCCACACGAGGGAGTCGAAGGGGCTCAGCAGCGCCCGCGCACGGATCCACCGGGGACGGCGGGCTGCGGGGTCGAGCCAGGCCGGGGCCCGCCAGCCCGCCACCTCCGCGGGAAGCAGCTCGCCGGCGTCGGTCAGCTCGTCGATCGCCTGCCGCGCGGCCGCGGGCCGGAGCCGGAAGTAGTCGCGCAGATCGCGCTCGGTGGCCACGCCCAGCGCCCGCGCCGCGGTGCGGACCAGCTCCCGGACGGCGTCGGCGGGATCGGGCGTGGGGGCCCGTAGCACGTCGGGCGGCAGCACCCGCTCGGTGAGGTCGTAGACCTTCTCGAACGCCGTGGTGCGGTGCGTGGCGGTGACGACCCCGGTGAAGAACAGCCACTCGAGGGCGACCTTGCCCGCGTGCCAGTTCCACATGGTCCCCGACCGCTGCGGCTTCTCGTCGAGCAGTTCACCGGCCCTGAGCGGGCCGTCTGTGCGCACCCGGTCGAGGACCTCGGCGACGAAATCGGGTCGCTCGCGCTGGATCCGCACCATGTTGCCCCAGGCGTGCTCCTCGGCCGCGGCCATGCGCCAGCGCAGGTAGGGCTGCAGGCGCACGGGCAGGAAGGACGCCTCGTGCGCCCAGTACTCGGACACCGCGTGCCGCCGCGCCGTCAGGTCGTCCAGCGCCTCGCGCGGGTAGCGGCCCAGCCGGCTGAAGTAGGGCAGGTAGTGCGACCGCGACAGCACGTTCACCGAGTCGATCTGGACGACCGCGAGCCGCTCGGTCATCCGCCGCAGCTGCCGCGTGCCGACCATCCCGGACGGCCGCGGCTCGGCGAACCCCTGGGCGGCCAGGGCGATGCGGCGGGCCAGGCCGGCCGGCAGCCGCTCGACAGCGCTCACGCCGGACGATCCTGCCGGGTGGGTACGACAGCCGCCCGGCGGCTCAGGCCGGCTCGACCGCGGAGGCGCCTTCCTCCGGGCCCGGGAGCAGCCGCGCGCGGGCCCTCGACTCCACGGTGATGACCCACGCGACGGCGGCGATGATGACGCCCCCACCCACCAGCACGCTGACCGTCAACGGCTCCGACAGGAACAGCGCACCGAGGAGCACGGCCACCGCGGGGTTCACGTAGGCGTACGTGGTCGCCAGCGACAGCGGTGCCCGCGCCAGCAGCCACACGTACGCGCCGAAGCCCGCGACGCTGCCCACCACCACGAGGTACCCGAACGCGACCCAGGCGGAGGGAGCCGTGCCGCTCACGTCGAGCCGCGTCCACTCCCCGCCGAACGATCCGAGCACGACCATGGCCGTCCCACCGGCGGCCATCTCCACGACGGTCGTGACGAACGGGTCGTCCGGCAGCGGCCGCCGGGTGGCGAGCACGGTCCCGACCGACCAGAGGAAGGAGGACAGGCAGACCAGCAGCAGGGGGCCGAGCTCGGCGGCGCCCTGGACACCGGGCAGCAGCAGGACGACGACCCCTGCCATTCCCAGGAGCAGCCCGGCGACCGTGCCGGCGGACGGCCGGTCCTTGAGGACGGCGCGCAGCACGACGACCCACAGGGGCGTCGCGGCGATGAGCAGCGCCGCGAGCCCGGAATCGACGTCCTGCTCGGCGACGGCGACCAGCCCGTTGCCGCCGACCAGCAGCAACACCCCGCAGGCCGCCGCGGTGACGGTCTGCGCGCGGCTCATGCGGAACACCTGTCGTCCCCGCAGCGCCAGCAGCGCGACCGCCAGCAGGGAGCCGGCGAGCAGGAAGCGGGTGCCCATGGCGAGGAAGGGAGGCAGGTCGCTGACGGTGTACTTGATCGCCAGGTAGGTGGAGCCCCAGACCACGTACACGGTGCCCAGCGCCACGAGCACGCCCACCGTGACCGGCCGCCCGGAGGAGGATGTTCCCGCCGCGGCGCGGCTCCCGGTGGTGGTCACCCGTCGATTGGAACACCCTCGCCGGAGCTGCGGACGGCACCCTCCGCCGTCCCACCTAGGCTGCCGACGTGGACCCCGCGTCGCCTTTCCCCCGCCTCACCGGGACGGCCGACGCCTCCGTGCGGCCGGCTGTCGCCGGGGACGCGGCGGAGATCGCCCGCATCCAGGTGGTGACCTGGCGGACGGCGTACCGGTCCCTGCTCCCCGCGGCGGTCCTGGACGACTGGGACGCGGAGGCCGCCGGCCTGACCTGGCGGATCGCCGTCACCGCACCCCCCACCCCTGGTCACGGCGTGCTGGTGGCCCTGGAGAGGAACACGGTGGTCGGTTTCGCTGCCTACGGACCCGCGGAGCTCGGCGACGGGGAGACCCCCCATGACGCCGGACCGACGGTGGAGGTCTCCACCCTGCTGGTGGAGCCGCGCTGGGGGCGCCGAGGTCACGGCAGCCGGCTCCTCGCGGCGGTCGCGGACCTCGCCCGGGCCGGCGGTGCCGCGCGGCTCCAGATCTGGCTGCCGGAGACCGACCGCGTGTCCGCCGGCTTCTACGAGTCGGCCGGCTGGGCGCCCGACGGCTGGGCCCGCACCCTCGACACGGGCACCGAGACCGACACGGCACCACTGCGCGAGGTCCGCTGGCACGCGTTGCTGACCGGGACGGAGGAGACGTGAGCTTCGAGGGCTTCCCGGACGAGGGACTGGTCTTCTACGAGGGGCTCGAGGCCGACAACTCGAAGACCTACTGGACGCGGAACAAGTCCTCCTACGAGGAGCACGTGCGGGCCCCGCTGCTGGCGCTGCTCGAGGAACTGGCACCGGAGTTCGGGACGGCGAAGGTGTTCCGGCCCTACCGGGACGTGCGCTTCAGCCATGACAAGACCCCGTACAAGACGCACCAGGGCGCTGTGGTGCACGCCGACGGGCAGGGCACCGGCGCGTGGTACGTGCAGATCTCCGCGGAGGGGCTCTACGTCGCCGGCGGGAGCTGGCGGCTGGAGAGCGACCAGGTCGCCCGGTACCGCCGCGCGGTCGCCGACGAGGTGCAGGGACGGCGACTGCAGGCCGAGGTCGACCGGCTGCAGGGCGGGGGCTGGCGCATCGGGGGCGAGCGGCTGTCCCGCGTGCCGGCCGGCCATGCGCCGGATGCGCCGAGGCTGGAGCTGCTCAAGCACAAGTCGCTGCACGCCTCCCGCAGTTGGGAGCCGGCCGACTGGCTGCACCAGCGCGGTGCCCTCGACGAGGTCCGCACGGCGTGGCAGGACCTCCGGACGCTCAACGCCTGGCTCGCCGACAACGTCGGCGCCACCGCGAAGGAACCCCGCGCCCGCCGCTAGCCCCGGGCCCGCCGGCGCGCGCTACGTGAGATCTCGGTCGGCGAAGGGAGCGTGCGGGTCGAATGCGGCCTTCCCGTCCACGCGGAGGAACTCGCGCATCTCGTGGTTCTCGATGCGACCGAGGCGCCACGCCAGCCACGTGTGCAGGTAGGGCACGTCTGGGATGGCGGCAGACTGGAATGGACGTCGAGGGTCACGGTCCGACCCGGCCGCGTCGCATCCGGCACCTCGACCGTGATCGCGAGATGCTGCCCCTCCCAGCGCCCGTCGTAGCAGGTGAAGGTCCAGCCCGGCTTGTAGGAGACCCGCTCCAGCTCGGCCTGGATCTCCGCGGTGCTGAGTCTCGACCGGACGGGGCGCAGGTGGCGGGGCGGCTTGCGCACGTCGGGGCGAGCGGAGGCCGTGGAGTTCAACCGCTGTCCGGGCATGGCGGCTCCTCTTCCCTTGCGCTCGGCACGCTGGTGTCGAGGCGGGAACCGATGATGAGCCCACAATTCCGAGACGGACATCGCCCGATCGAGCGATCAGCCATGCGGGCATGACGAAGGGGCCCCGGCCTGTGGCTGGGGCCCCTTCGGGAATGGTTGTCCGGCGGCGTCCTACTCTCCCACCCCGTCTCCAGGGCAGTACCATCGGCGCTGGGAGGCTTAGCTTCCGGGTTCGGAATGTTGCCGGGCGTTTCCCTCTCGCCATGGC
>DATHAK010000217.1:0-10911 GCA_035296685.1 Blastococcus sp. | reverse complement strand
CACGTAGAAGCCGCGCTCGTCGGTGTAGGCGTAGGCGGAGATGTAGCCCTGGTTGACCAGCCGGCGGAACGGCTCCTCGCTGGAGACGTGGCCCAGGTCGTGCAGCACCTTGTGCCAGAAGCGGGCGTACAGCAGGTGCAGGACGGCGTGCTCGACGCCGCCGACGTACAGGTCCACACCGCCCACGTCGCCGGGCGACTGCGGGCCCAGCCAGTACTTCTCCAGCTCCGGGTCGACCATCCGCTCGTCGTCGCCGGGGTCCAGGTAGCGCAGGTAGTACCAGCAGGAGCCGGCCCAGTTGGGCATCGTGTTGGTCTCGCGGCGGTACTTCTTCGGGCCGTCACCGAGATCCAGCTCGACCGTCGTCCACTCGGTCGCGCGCGACAGCGGCGGCTCCGGTGAGGACTCGGCGTC
The DNA here is from genome assembly GCA_035296685.1 of Blastococcus sp. GTDB lineage: Bacteria > Actinomycetota > Actinomycetes > Mycobacteriales > Geodermatophilaceae > Blastococcus_B. Next base: position 10,497 of record DATHAK010000217.1, on the reverse strand, counting down.
GTCGTCGGCGAAGGTCTTCGGCGAGTAGTCGTCGACCTCCGGCAGCAGCACCGGCAGCATCGAGTCCGGGACGGCGACCGGCAGGTCGTTCTCGTCGTAGAGGATCGGGAACGGCTCGCCCCAGTAGCGCTGGCGGCTGAACAACCAGTCGCGCAGCTTGTAGGTCGTGGTCGCCTCGCCGTGGCCGTGGGCGACCAGCCACTCGGTGATGGTGGCGATCGCGGTCGCCTTGTCCAGGCCGTTCAGCGAGACCTCGTCGTTCGCCGAGTTGATCATCGGGCCGGTGCCGGTGTACGCGCCGCCCTCGAAGTCCGCGGGCGGCTGCACCGTGCGGATCACCGGCAGCCCGAAGGTCTCGGCGAACTCGAAGTCGCGGGTGTCCTCGCCGGGGACCGCCATGATCGCGCCCGTGCCGTAGCCGGTGAGCACGTAGTCGGCGATGAACACCGGCAGCTCGCGTCCGTTCACCGGGTTGACCGCAGTGACGCCCAGCCAGACGCCGGTCTTCTCGCGGCCGGCGTCCTGACGGTCCAGCTCCGAGCGGCGCGACGCCTGCTTCTGGTAGGCCGCGACGGCCTCACCGGGCGTCGCCGCTCCCCCGGTCCAGCGGGGGTCCGTCCCGTCGGGCCACTGCGCGGCGGTCAGTTCCGCCACCAGCGGGTGTTCCGGCGCCAGCACCATGTAGGTGGCGCCGAACAGGGTGTCGGGCCGGGTGGTGAAGACCTCGATCGACTGGTCCCCGCACGAGAACCCGATCCGCGCCCCGGTGGAGCGCCCGATCCAGTTGCGCTGCATCAGCTTCAGGGAGTCTGGCCAGTCCAGCCGGTCCAGGTCGTCGAGCAGCCGGTCGGCGTAGGCGGTGATCCGCATCATCCACTGGGTCAGCGGCCGCCGGAACACCGGGAAGTTGCCGCGCTCGGAGCGCCCGTCGGGGGTGACCTCCTCGTTCGACAGCACCGTGCCCAGGCCCGGGCACCAGTTGACCGGGGCCTGATGCAGGTAGGCCAGCCGGTGCGCGTCGACGACCAGCCGCCGGCCCACCTCGTCCAGCTCGGCCCACGGGCGGCCCAGCGGGTTGGTCCCGGGCGCCGGCTCCCGGACACCGGCGTCCAGCTCGGCCACCAGTTCCTCGATCCGGCGCGCCTTGCCGGCCCCCTCGTCGAACCAGGCCCCGAAGATCTGCAGGAAGATCCACTGGGTCCACTTGTAGTAGCCGGGGTCGATCGTGGCGAAGCTGCGGCGGTCGTCGTGGTCGACGCCCAGGCGGCGCAGCTGGGCGCGGATGGCCTCGATGTTGGCCTCGGTGGTGATCCGGGGGTGCTGCCCGGTCTGGACGGCGTACTGCTCGGCGGGCAGGCCGAAGGCGTCGTAGCCCATCGGATGCAGGACGTTGTCGCCGTCCATCCGGCGGAACCGGCTGGTGACGTCGGTGCCCAGGTAGCCCAGCGGGTGGCCGACGTGCAGGCCCGCCCCCGACGGGTACGGGAACATGTCCATGACAAAGGTCTTGGGACGGCCGGCCACCTTCTCGAAGCCGTCGCTCAGCCGGCCGACCGGGTTGGGCGTGTGGAAGGTGCCCTCGGACTCCCAGCGGTCCTGCCAGGCCAGTTCGATCCGCTGGGCCAGGGCCGGCGTGTAGCGGTGCGGTGGCACGTCACCCGGCCGCGGCTCGACGTCGGGCTGGTCGGCGGTGTGGCTCATCGCAGGTGCTCCCAAGATTCCGATCCGGCGGCGGACATCAAAAAACCCCTCACACAGGAGGGGTCGCCGTGCTGTCTGAACGCGTCAGGTCAGCACGGCCGGAGAAGCAGGAAGCCGCCGGTCACGCCCCCGAGCCTACCGCGCGGCCCCGGGCACGGCGGGACCCGTCCGGGCCGCCCGCGGTGCCCGGCCGGGACTCCGGAAAGGAAACCTGGCCGCTCGATTTGACCGGACGGTCCCGCGTCCGATGACACCTGTGTGGAAGTGGACGACCGGATGGCGGACCGACCGTCGCAGTTCCCTGCGGGGCTGATCCTCTCCGTCGCCTGCCTGCTGCTCTACGCCGGCGGCGTGATCCACCGTCCCGCGGGGGACACCTGGGACCGGTTCTACGACGTCGTCGTCTTCAACGTCGTGTATCTCCCGGCGGTCGTCGTCTGCTGGCGGGCGGCCCGGCGGGTGCGCCTGGAGCGGACCGCCTGGCGGGCACTCGCCGTGTCGCTGCTCCTCAACGCCGGCACCAACGCGGCCCGGACCCTCGCAGCCGGGACGGACGGGAACGGGCCCTACCCGCCGGTGCTGGACCTCCTGGCACTGGTGGCGTACCTGCTGCTCTACGTCACCCTCGTGGTGCTCATCCGTGCCCGGGTTCCGCGCTTCCACCCGAGCATGTGGCTCGACGGCCTCATCGGCGCACTGGGCACCACGGCGTTGGGCGTGGCCTTCCTGATCGGCCCCTACCTCGCCCCGTCGGACGGCAGGGCCGGCCTGCCTCTCGCCCAGCTCGCCCTGCCGGCGACGGACGTCCTGCTGCTCGCCCTGCTCGTGGCGGTCGGCTCGATCCTCGGCGTCCGCCTGGACCGCACGATCATGCTGGTCACGGTGGCACTCGCGTGTGTGTTCGTCGGGGACATCGTGCTGTTCTCCCGCTCGGTGGAGGGCACCTACGTGGACGGCGGCCCGTCCGACCTCGCGTGGCTGATCGGCCTCTGCGTGGCGGCGGCCGCCGCGCACCTGGCCGATCCGCGGCCCGCGCCGATCCCGAGCGAGCGCGACGAGCGGTCCAGGCTCGGCTGGCGGCTGCTGGCCCTGCCGCTCGTCTGCAACGTCGCCAGCCTCGTCGTCCTGGCCCTCGGCTGGGGTGACAGCCTCCCCGTCGCGTCGGCCTGGCTGGCCATCTCGTGCGTCGTGGCGGCGATCGCCCGGACCGCGGTCACCTTCCGGGAGGTACGGGCGTTCAACGAGGTCAAGCAGCAGGCGCGCACGGACGAGCTCACCGGGCTGGCCAACCGCCGGGCGCTCATGCAGCGGGCGGAGCGCGTGCTCACCGGGGCGACCGCCCGACGGCCCGCGGCCCTGCTCCTCCTCGACCTCGACGGGTTCAAGGAGGTCAACGACGGCCTCGGCCACCACGCCGGCGATCAGATGCTCCGCCAGATCGGCCCCCGGCTGCAGCCGGCCCTGAAGGAGGGCGAGTTCCTCGCCCGGCTCGGTGGGGACGAGTTCGCCGTCCTCATCCCCGACGCGAGCCTCGACCAGGCGCAGGAGCGCGCGGAGCGGCTGCGGGAGCTGATCCTCGAGCCGTTCGTCGTCGAGGGCGTGCGGCTGCACGTCGGGGTGAGCATCGGCGTGGCGACGGCGCCGGTGCCGGCCGCGACCGTGGTCGAGCTGCTGCGCTGCGCCGACGTGGCGATGTACGCGGCGAAGACGGGGCACGAGGGCGTGCACGTCTACGTCCCCGACCCGCACGGCGGCACCGGCGACCGGCTGCGCACCATGGAGGAGCTGCGGACGGCGCTGCAGACCGACGAGCTGATCGTGCACGTGCAGCCGCAGGTCGCCCTCGACGACGGGCGCGTCGTCGGCACCGAGGCGCTGGTGCGCTGGACCCACCCGACCCGCGGGCTGCTGAGCCCCGCGGACCTCCTGCCGGCGGCGGAGCAGGCCGGCCTGCTGCGCCCGCTGACCGACCGGGTGCTGGAGCTCTCGCTGATGGCGGCCGCCCGGTGGTGGCCGCACCACCGGGTACCGGTCTCGGTCAACCTGTCGGCCGCGAACGTCACCGACCTGGACCTGCCCGGCAAGGTGATGGGAGCACTGGCCCGGCACGGCCTCCCGGCCGCCGCGCTGACCCTCGAGCTGGTCGAGGACACCCTCATGGCCGATCCGGGGCGGGGCCAGCAGGTGCTCGGCGAGCTCCGCCGGCTGGGGGTCCGGACGTCGATCGACGACTACGGCACCGGGTACAGCTCCCTGGCCTACCTGCGCTATCTGCCGGCCGACGAGCTCAAGCTCGACCGGAGCCTCACGGTCGATGTCGGCACCGACCCGCGGGCGGCGGCCATCGTCGAGCACACCGTGGCCCTCGCCCACGCGCTGGGGCTGCGCCTGGTGGCCGAGGGCGTCGAGGACTTCGAGACCGGCGCCGTCCTCGCCCGGCTGGGCTGCGACATCGCGCAGGGGTACGCGGTCGCGCGGCCGATGCCGGTGGACAGCTTCGTGGCCTGGCTCGATGCCCCCAAGCCGTACCTGGTCGACCCCGCGGGCACTTCCTGAGCCCCGCTGACCCGTCGTCCGGATCCGCGGGCCCTCAGCGGAGCTGGGACGCCACCTCGCTCGCCACGAGGTCCAGGTGGTCGAGGTCGGCGAGGTCCAGCACCTGCAGGTAGACCCGCTCGGCGCCGGCCTCGGCGTACCGGCCGAGGACGTCGACCGCCTCCGCCGGTGTCCCGGCCACCCCGTGCTCGCGCAGCTCGGCGACCTCGCGGCCGATCGCGCCGGCCCGGCGGGCGACCTCCGCCTCGTCCTTACCCACGCAGAGGACCAGCGCCGAGCTGTAGACCATGGACGCCGGGTCGCGGCCGGCCTCCTCGCACGCCTCGCGCACGCCGGCGAACAGCCTCGCGTTCGCCTCGGCGCTGTGGAACGGGACGTTGAACTCGGCGGCGTAGCGGGCGGCCAGCCGCGGCGTCCGGCGGCGCCCCCTGCCCCCGATGATGATCGGGATGCCGCCGTCCTGCACCGGCTTGGGCAGCGCCGGCGAACCCGCGAGCCGGTAGTGCTCGCCCGCGAAGTCGAACGTCTCGCCGGGGGGCGTGCCCCAGAGCCCGCTGACGACGGCCACCTGCTCCTCGTACCGGTCGAACCGCTCACCCAGGTCGGGGAAGGGGATGCCGTAGGCGCTGTGCTCGGCCTCGAACCAGCCGGCACCGATGCCGAGCTCGACCCGCCCGCCGCTCATCTGGTCGACCTGGGCGACCGAGATCGCCAGCGGACCGGGCAGCCGGAAGGTGGCCGCCGACATCAGCGTGCCCAGCCGGATCCGGCTGGTCTCGCGGGCCAGCCCACCGAGGGTGACCCACGCGTCGGTCGGGCCGGGCAACCCGTCGCCGCCCATCGTCAGGTAGTGGTCGGAGCGGAAGAAGGCGTCGAATCCCGTCTCCTCCGTGCGCCGCGCGACGGCGAGCAGGTCGCCGTACGTGGCGCCCATCTGGGGCTCGGTGAAGATGCGTAGCTGCACGCCCCGACGCTAACGAGCGCGCTGCCGGTCCGCCGCCCGGCACGGGCCCGGGGTGTGCTCGCCGCCGGGACCGGGCAGGATGGCCGCCTAGACGATCAACTCGGAGGTGCAGCTCGTGTTCCGCAAGAAGACGCGCGGTCAGGTCATCGGCGCCGAGCTCCAGGAGGGTTTCGCCCACATCGGGGTGGCGGCCACCGAGGCCGGGCGCCTCGCGGCCGAGCAACTGGGGCCGCGGGTCGCCGCGGCCCGTGAGGTGGCCGGCCCCGCCCTCGACGCCGCTCAGAAGTCCGTCCAGAAGAACGTGTCACCCAAGGTGGCGGCCGCGGTGGCAGCCGCCGCGCCGGCCGTGGCCTCGGCCCGGGAGACCATCGCTCCCCGGGTCGAGGCGGCGCGGGAGGCGATCGTCCCGCGGGTGGAGGCCGCCTACGACGCCGCGGCGCCGCGGGTCGAGGCGGCCCGCAAGGCGGCGCAGAAGGCCCTGGAGGACGACGTCGTCCCCCGGCTCGAGGCCGCCCAAGCTGCGGCCCTGGCATACGCCACCCCCCGGGTGATCGCGGCGCAGAAGGCCGTCGGACCGGCGCTGGAGAGCGCCCGCGAGACGCTCGTCGCCGGGGTGGACAGCGCCGTCAGTGAGCTCGAGGCACGCCGCGCCGAGCTCGTCGCCACGGCGGAGAGGTCCACCCGCAAGGCCCGCAAGCACGCCAAGCGGGCCCGCAAGACGGCCGGCAAGAAGCGGCGCGAGTTCGAGAAGGCGGCGGCCGCCACCGCCAAGCACGTCAAGCGCGGGATGGCCTCCGACTCCTCACCGCGGCGCTGGCCGTGGCTGTTCGCCGTCCTCGCTCTGGGTACGGCCGTCTTCGTCGTGCTCCGGCGGCGCAAGACCGACAACTGGACGCCCGCGCCGGCCGGTGACGGCCCCGTTCCCAGCTACCGGGAGGACCCCGTGCCCAGCACACCCAGCGATTCCGGAAAGACCGTCTCCGACGCCCAGGGCGCCCCGAGCGACTCGGCGCCGGCGGAGTCGGACATGGGCACCCGCGACGCCCAGCTCGCCGAGGGTGACGGACCCGCCGGTGAGACCGACCCGGCCGCGGGCGGGTCGCAGCCCTTCACCTCCGGCGGCAGTGCGCAGGAGGGGCCGACCGCGGGCCCCGACGACAAGCAGGTCTGACACTCCCCCGTCCGGACGACGCCCCCGCTGCGCCGCAGCGGGGGCGTCGTGCGTCGCGGGTACCGTGGAGATCATGAGTGAGCCGCTCGTCCCGACGTCCGCCGCGGGATCGAAGGTCGAGCCGGCCGGCCGCAAGCTGCTGCGCCTCGAGGTGCGCAACAGCCAGGTGCCGATCGAGCGCAAGCCCGAGTGGATCAAGACCCGGCTGAAGACCGGGCCCGAGTACACCGAGCTGAAGTCGCTGGTGCGCCGCGAGGGCCTGCACACCGTGTGCGAGGAGGCGGGCTGCCCCAACATCTACGAGTGCTGGGAGGACCGCGAGGCCACCTTCCTCATCGGCGGCGACCAGTGCACCCGCCGGTGCGACTTCTGCCAGATCGACACCGGCAAGCCGGCCGACTTCGACGCCGACGAGCCGCGCCGGGTGGCCGAGAGCGTCGTCACCATGGGGCTCAAGTACGCCACCGTCACCGGCGTCGCCCGTGACGACCTGCCCGACGGCGGCGCCTGGCTCTACGCCGAGACGGTCCGCCAGATCCACGCGCAGCTGCCCGGCTGCGGCGTCGAGCTGCTGATCCCGGACTTCGACGCGAAGCCCGATCAGCTGGCCGAGGTCTTCTCCTCGCGGCCCGAGGTGCTCGCGCACAACGTCGAGACGGTGCCGCGGATCTTCCGCCGCATCCGCCCCGGCTTCCGCTTCGAGCGCTCTCTGTCGGTGATCACCGCGGCCCGCGAGGCCGGGTTGGTGACCAAGTCCAACCTGATCCTGGGCATGGGCGAGGAGCCGCACGAGGTCGTCGAGACCATGCAGGCGCTGCACGAGGCCGGCTGCGACCTGCTCACCATCACCCAGTACCTGCGGCCCTCCCCGCGGCACCACCCGGTGGTCCGCTGGGTGAAGCCCGACGAGTTCGTCGGCTTCCAGGCCGAGGCCGAGCGGATCGGCTTCACCGGAGTGCTCGCCGGGCCGCTGGTGCGCAGCTCCTACCGCGCCGGCCGGCTCTACCAGCAGGCGATCGAGGCCCGCGGACTGTCCCGGCCGGCCTGATCCGATCGGCCCGCTGCAGGGGCCCGCCGCGAGCTTGCGAGTGGTGGGGGGCAGTGGGTCCTTAAGCTGTGGGGCATGGCACGCAGCAAGCCCACAGACGCAACCGCTCCGAGCGGCAAGGCCGGACGCGGCCCCAAGGACGCCGGACGCGGTCGCTCCGGGGGGTCGACCGCTGCGGGCTCGGGCAAGGCCGCGAAGCTCGGCAAGGACGGCCAGCCGAAGGTGGGCCGGCTGAAGAAGGTCGCCGGCCAGGCCAGGATGATCAAGCAGGCGTACAGCCTGACCCGCAAGAACGACCCCCGGCTGCCCTGGGTGATGCTCATCGTCTTCGTGGCGGTGGCGGCCGTGGTGGAGCTGATCGGCATCCTGCTCGGCTCGCCGTTCATCTTCCTTCCGCTGGCGCTGATCACCGGTGGTCTGGCCGCGCTGATCATCTTCGGCCGGCGCGCGCAGGGCTCCGCATACCGCCAGGTCGAGGGCCAGCCCGGCGCCGCGGCGTGGGTGCTCGAGGGCATGCGCGGCGACTGGCGGGTCACCTCCGGGGTCGCCGGCACGACGCAGCTGGACGCCGTCCACCGCGTGCTCGGGCGGCCCGGCGTGATCCTGGTGGCCGAGGGTGCGCCCACCCGCGTGCGCGGCCTGCTCGCCCAGGAGAAGAAGAAGGTCGCCCGCGTCGTCGGTGACACCCCGATCTACGACATCGTCGTCGGTGACGACGAGGGCCAGGTGCCGCTGCGCAAGCTCAGCTCGCACGTGATGAAGCTGCCGCGCAACCTGAGCGCGGCCGAGGTGAACTCGCTCGGCCGGCGGATGAGCGCGATGGGCGGTGCCCGCATGCCGGTCCCCGGTGGCCCGCTGCCGGGCGGCAAGCAGATGTCGATCAGCCAGCGGCAGGTCCGCCGCCGCGGCTGACGGGGATACGCCCACGGTGTCGTGCCGAGTGGGCCCCGGAGGGGTCCGCGTAGGGACGACGGAACGGCTCAGCGCGCGTCGGGGACGGCTCCTGGCCGCGGTGCGATCCGGAGGATCGCAATGTGCTCAGTCGCGGACGACGGCGGTGTCGGTGAGCCGGTCGTGCAGACCGCGCCCGTCGGCGTCGACGAGCAGCGCCGGCACGAGCAGGCACAGCAGCGCCGTCCGGACGACGGCCCGCCAGGGCGCGAGCCGCTCCCCCGGCCGGGGGTGGGCCAGGCGCAGGCCCAGCAGCCGCATGCCCGGGGTCTGCCCGAACAGCGCCAGCGTGAGCACGGTGACGACGGCGAAGGCCAGCAGGGCCCAGTTGCCCGGCAGCTGCGGCGCGGTGATCAGGCCGGCGATCAGCGCGGAGCCTCCGGCGTCGACGCAGAACGCGCCGACCCGCGAGCCGAAGGTCGCCAGCGAACCGGGCCCCTGCGCCGGCAGCCCCAGAGAGGCGCCGCGAACGCGGTGCTGAGAGGGTGGCTCCACGTCCCTGACCATTCCGCCAGCGTAGAACCCGTCCGAAGCAGGGCCCCGGGCCGTGAGGAGCGCCACTCCCGGCGACACGCCGGGCCGGTGTTACCGCTCCGAAACACTCGGGACACCCCGGGGCAACTCCGCGCTCGTAGCTTTCGGTTCGGCAATCCGCCCAATCCCGGAGGATCGATGTTCAACAGTCCCGACGAGGTCGCCGCCTACATCCGCGACAACGACGTCGAATACGTCGATGTCCGCTTCTGCGACCTGCCCGGCGTCATGCAGCACTTCACCATCCCGGCGTCGACGTTCGGCGAGGACACCTTCTCCGACGGCCTGGGCTTCGACGGGTCGTCGATCCGCGGGTTCCAGGCGATCAACGAGTCGGACATGCTGCTGCTCCCCGACGCCAACAGCGCGTTCCTCGACCCGTTCCGCACGCACAAGACGCTGAACGTGAACTTCTTCATCCACGACCCGATCACGCGCGAGGCCTACAGCCGCGACCCGCGCAACGTGGCGAAGAAGGCCGAGGCCTACCTGGCCAGCAGCGGCGTCGCCGACACCGCCTACTTCGGCCCCGAGGCCGAGTTCTACATCTTCGACTCGATCCGGCACTCGACCGGCATCAACGAGGGCTACTACCACATCGACTCGGTCGAGGGTTCGTGGAACTCCGGCTCGCCGACCGGCGAGAACGGCGGCCCCAACCTGGGCTACAAGACCCGGGCCAAGGGCGGCTACTTCCCGGTAGAGCCCTACGACCACTACAGCGACCTGCGCTCGACGATGATGACCAACCTGACCAACGCGGGCCTCGAGCTCGAGCGCGGTCACCACGAGGTCGGCACCGGCGGGCAGGCCGAGATCAACTACAAGTTCGACACGCTGCTGCGGTCGGCCGACAGCCTGATGCTGTTCAAGTACATCATCAAGAACACCGCCTGGCAGGCCGGCAAGACGGCGACGTTCATGCCCAAGCCGCTGTTCGGTGACAACGGCTCCGGCATGCACTGCCACCAGAGCCTCTGGAAGGACGGCGAGCCGCTCTTCCACGCCGAGACCGGGTACGCGGGCCTCTCCGACACCGCCCGGCACTACATCGGCGGCCTGCTGGCGCACGCGCCGTCCCTGCTGGCCTTCACCAACCCGACGGTCAACAGCTACCACCGCCTCGTGCCGGGCTACGAGGCGCCGATCAACCTCGTCTACTCGGCGCGCAACCGCTCGGCCTGCTGCCGCATCCCGATCTCCGGCGACAGCCCCAAGGCCAAGCGCATCGAGTTCCGCGTGCCCGACCCGTCGGCCAACCCCTACCTCGCCTTCTCGGCGATGCTGATGGCCGGCCTCGACGGCATCAAGAACAAGATCGAGCCGCCGGCGCCGGTCGACAAGGACCTCTACGAGCTGCCGCCCGAGGAGGCCCTGGGCATCGACAAGGTGCCCGCGTCGCTGGACGCCGTCCTCGACCGGCTCGAGGTCGACCACGACTACCTCGTCGACGGCGGGGTGTTCACCCCCGACCTGATCGAGACGTGGATCGAGTACAAGCGGGAGAACGAGATCGACCCGATCCGCCTCCGCCCGCACCCGCACGAGTTCGCGATGTACTACGACATCTGA
>DATHAK010000216.1:0-7613 GCA_035296685.1 Blastococcus sp. | reverse complement strand
AGGCGGGCGGTGTTCCAGAGCAGCTCGGCCACCCGCGGGCGGAGCACCAGCTCCTGGATGCCCGACCATCCGACGTCCACGGTGTAGGCGGCGATGTAGCCCAGCGGCAGCAGCGCGAGGGCCGCCACGGCCGCCGCGAGGGCGAGCGTCACCGGCGAGCGGCGCAGCCGCCTCCCGGTCGCGGACGTGCGCCGGCTCCGGTCCGCCGAGGTCGGCGCACCGGGAGGGGGTGGGATCGGCGCCAGGGTCGTCAGAGCAGCCCCACGTCCTGCATCAGCTCGGTGACCTCGGGGGCGTTGAGCGACCCCGGGTCGACGGCGGGGGCGTCGAGGCCGTCGAGCGGCGGGAGCACGTCGGCCGAGGCGACACCGACGCCGACGGCGTACTCGAGGGCGCTGCTCTCGGCGAGCCGGCGCTGCGCCGCCGGGCTGGTCAGGAAGGCGACCAACTGCTGCGCCTCCTCCGGCTGGTCGGACGAGGCGAGCACGCCCGCGCCGGAGACACTGAGGAAGGCGCCCGGGTCCTGGTTGCCGAAGAAGTGCAGCCGCGCGTCGTCCCCGATGAGGCCGTTCTCCGCCTGGTCGCGGTACCAGTAGTAGTGGTACATGACGCCGAGGTCGACCTCGCCCTCGTCGACGGCCTTCATCACCGCGGTGTTGCTGGGGTAGACGGCGGCGTTCTGCTCGAGGCCGGTCAGCCAGGTGCGGGTCGCGTCCTCGCCCTCGAGCGCGAGGACGGCGCTGACGATGGCCTGGAAGTCCGCGCCACCGGCCGCGATCGCCACCCGGTCGGCGTACTCGGGCTTCGCGAGGTCGAGGATCGAGGCGGGCAGCTCGGCCTCGGGCACCAGCTCGGGGTTGTAGGCCAGCACCGTCGAGCGCGCGGCGAAGCCGACCCAGTTGCCCGACGACGGCCGGTACGGCTCGCCCACCTGGTCCAGGGTCGACCGGTCGAGAGGCGCGAGCAGGCCCTCCCGGTCGACGACGTCGATCGACGGGCTGTTCTCGGTGAGGAAGACGTCGGCCGGTGACGCCTCACCCTCCTGCACGATCTGGTTGGCCAGCTCGGAGTCGTTGGCGTCGCGGAACTCCAGCTCGATGCCCGTCTCCTCGGTGAAGTCGGCGAGCATCGTGCGGACCAGGCTCTCGTGCTGCGCGCTGTAGACGGTCAGCGTCGTGCCGTCCGAGGCGTTCCCGGAGCCGCCGCAGGCGGCGAGCGCCGCGACCAGGCCGAGGGTGGAAGCAGCGGCGGTCGCCCGGGCGAGCCTGGTCACGGAGATGTCGTCCTTCGGGTCGGGCCGTCGTGGAAGCGTGCCGGGTAGGCAAGGCACACCTAACCATCATGCTCCTCCGACGCGGCAGTCACCTACGTCCCGCGGCAACCGGTCCGGTGAGGTCGGCTACAACTGGTGCATGCCGACCCTGCAGCTGCGCCGCGCCGCGTTCGCCGAGCTGACCCCGTTCGAGGTCTACGGCCTGTGCCGGCTGCGGGTCGACGTCTTCGTCGTCGAGCAGGAGTGCCCCTACCCCGAGCTCGACGGCCGCGACGTGGAGCCGGCGACCGTGCACCTGTGGTTCGAGGAGGACGGCGAGATCCTGGCGACCATCCGGGTGCTCGACGACGGAGCCACCCGCGCGATCGGGCGGGTGGCCACGGCGGCCTCCGCGCGCGGGCGCGGGCTGGCCGCCCGGCTGATGGAGGAGGGCATCGCGCTGTGCACCGGCGTCCCGGTCACGCTGGGCGCGCAGGCGCACCTGGAGGGCTGGTACGAGCGGTTCGGCTTCCGGACGAGCGGGCCGGGCTATATCGAGGACGGCATCCCCCACGTCCCGATGCGCCGCGAAGCATGAACGACACCGTGGTCCTGAGGGCCGCCGCCGACCGGCTCGAGTCCCTCGCCGCCCGGACCACGCCCGGCGACTGGCGGCCGACCGGCCTGCTGGCCAGCCGGCCGGAGGTGGTCGCGCACCGTCCGGACGGCGGCACCGAGCACGTGGCCGAGGCCCGCGCCGGGACGGCGGCCTGGATCACCGCCCTCTCCCCCGCCGTCGCCGGCCCGCTCTGCGCCTGGCTGCGGGTGGCCGCGGACGCCGACCCGGTCCCGACCGAGGCGCTCACCTTCGCCCGGGCGCTGCTCGACCGGCTGCCCTGACCGGTCTCAGTCGTCGACCCCGCGGCCGGCCAGGTCCACGATCTGGTCCGGGACGGCGTCGACGACGGCCTGCTCGACGATCTCGGCCTCGGGGGTGACCACCCGGAGGATCGCCCGGGCCGGAGCCGGCCAGACGGTGGCGATCCCGCCGGGACTCCCGCCGGAGACGACGTGCCCGTCGGAGTCCTCGACCTCGAAGGCGGTGGCCGACCTCGCGGCGTAGGTCATCAGCGCCCGCTCAGGGGCGGTCTCGACGGGCGTACAGACCGCGGCGACCGACAGCTGGTCGAGCGGGGTGCCCGCCGGGTGGCTCTGCATGCCGCACGTCCCGGCGGTACCGGCACCGGACTCGGCGATGTCCGACCAGGCGGTGCTGACGACGACGGCGCCGTTGGGCAGGGTCACGGCCAGCACGACGGCGTCCACCGGCTCCGCGGTAGGCCCGAAGAGCGGCCCCGAGTAGACGAGGTCCAGCCGGAGCCGGTCCAGCGGGAGCCCGACCTGGGCGACGACGACGCCGGTCGCCATCTCGACCGCCTCCGGCGCGGCCGGTTCGCTGAGCGGGTCGAGCGGCACGAGCAGCGGCGGGTCGACGGCCGACAGCTGGAAGCCGGGGACCGGCGCGCTGCGCGAGTCCACGGTCTCCCCGTCCTGGAGCACCCGGTAGATCGTGGACGATCCGTACTCCGTGGAGGGCTCGAGGGTGGTCACGGCCACGCCGTCGACCGTCTCCACCGGCGTGTAGTCCCGCCGCACCGAGCCGTCGGTCTCGACCAGGACCCCTCCCGACACCTCCACCGTGTCGCCGGGGGCGGCGACCACGAGCAGGGTCGTGCCGTCGCCGCTCACGTGGCTTACGGAGCGGGCGTCCGCCAACGGTTCCGGGCCGCGGTCGGGCTCCAGCGCGGCCGGTGCGGCACCGACCGGGCCGGCGAGCCACTGACCGGCGTCCGCCCCTGAGCGGTCCTGGCCGATCACCAGGGCGAACCGCGCGACACCGGGCACGTCGCCGACGAACGCCACGCGCGGCTCGGTGAGGGCGGTCGCGCCGTGGCTGAGCGCCGGAAGAGCGAGGACGGCGTCGACGGTCGCTGGATCGTCGGCGAGGGACCCCCGCGGCGGCCAGTCGAAGGCCGGTGAGCCGCCCGCCGTCTCCCGGTCCGGGGTGGTGGAGCGCCCATCGGGCCAGACGAACGGCACGACCAGCGCGACCACCGCGACGCAGGCCGCGGCGACGAGCGCGCGGGCGCGGTTGCGCCGCTGGACGCGCCGGGCCGCGATCACGGCGTCCACGGCGGAGTCGTCGTCGAACATCGTCGGGACGGGGCGGTCGGCGGTGTCGTGCAGGAGGTCCCGCAGCAGCTGCTCGTTCATCGCAGGTCCTCCGCCGTCCGGGTCGACGCCTCGTCGGCGAGTGCGGTCCGCAGCCGTGCCATCGCCCGCGAGGCCTGCGTCTTCACCGTGCCGACCGAGCAGCCGAGCAGCTCCGCCGTCACCGCCTCGCTGCGGTCCTCGTAGTAGCGCAGGACGACGACGGCCCGCATCCGCGGCGGCAGCCCGCGCAGTGCCTGGATCACGGCGGCGCTCCTCTCCGGGTAGTGGTCGTGGTGAGGCTGGTCCGGGACGGCGTCCATCACCTGTTCGGTGGTGAGCAGCCGCCGGCGCCAGCTGGTGGCGGTGGTGACGAGCACCCGGCGCACGTAGGCGGTGGGGTCACCCCCGGCGGAGACGCGGCCCCAGTGCGCGTAGGTCTTGAGCAGGGCCGTCTGCACCAGGTCCTCGGCGTGGCCGTGGTCGCCGGTCAGCAGGTACGCCGTGCGCAGCAGCGCGCGCCGCTGCCGGGCGACGAACTCCCGGAACCCTGCGTCGTCCTCGATCGCCACCGCTCTCCTTCGCACCGCACCTACCCCTTGCACGCCGTAGCGGTACCGGAAGGTTGACAGCAGCGAGGCGCCGACGGGGCACGCCACACTTCCGGGGTGGAGGAGGCGATCTGCTCGGCGAAGGGCTGCCGCGAGCCGGCGTCCTGGCGCCTGGTGTGGAACAACCCGAAGGTGCACGCGCCCGACCGGGAGAAGGTCTGGACCGCCTGCGACGCGCACCGGGACTCGCTGGCCCACCACCTCGCGAGCCGTTCGTTCCTCCGCCGGGTGGAGCCGCACCCGCGCGCCTGATCCCCGGACTCCGCCACTCGGTCCGGGCCTGCCGAAGTGCTGGATGTCGAAGGCTTCGATGGCTGTCATCGCCGTGACGGAACACGGCGAGCGTCTCTTCCTGCGGCTGCGCCGGGCCGCGGCGGCCTTCGACGGGCGATTGCGGGCCGGGCTGTCCGACGGCGGCGTCGCTACCCTGCGCGGACCGCTCGCCCGGGTGGCCGAGAACGACCAGCCCGACTGAGCAGGCACCCTCTTGACGCGAGCGAAAAACGGCTACACCATCTAGCTGTGGCTACGACCTCCAGCCCGCCGGGACGCGTCGAGCGCCGCCGCGCGGTCGTGATCGCGGAGGCTCTCGACCACGCCGAGCGGCTGATGGGCGAGGAGGGCGTCGGGGCGCTGAGCGTCTCGGAGGTGGCCCGGCGCCTCGGCATCCGCGGCCCCTCGCTGTACAAGTACTTCCCGTCACGGCACGCCCTGTACGACGCGCTGTTCGCCCGTGGGCTGGCCGCGGAGCAGGAGGCAGTGCGCGCAGCGATCGAGGGAGTTCCCCGCGGCGTTCCGCGCATCCGCGCCGGTGCGGTGGCCGTGGTCTCCTGGGCGGTCGCGAATCCGGCGCTGGCGCAGCTCCTGCACTGGCGACCCGTGCCGGGGTTCGAGCCCTCCCCCGCCGCGTTCGGTCCCGCCCTCGCCGAGATGGCCGACGTCCGCGCCGAGTTCGCGGAGGCCGTGCGCCTCGGCCAGCTCACCCCCCGGGTCGACGACGAGAGCGTCGTCCGCCTCTACACCGTCGTGCTGTCCGGGCTCATCACCCAGCAACTGGCGAACCAGCCGGGAGTCCCCTTCGCCGAGGGCGATTTCAGCCGGCTCACCCACACCGCGATCGACCTCTTCCTGACCGCCCACGCGCCCTGAGGAGCTGCCATGCAGACGCTCGACCGCGACGAGGTCAGCGCCGTCCTCGCCGCCCGCCCCGAGGACGTCTACGCCCTCGTGGCCGACGTGACCCGCACTCCCCAGTTCAGTCCAGAGGTGACCAGCGTCCGGTGGCTGGACGGCGCGACCGGGCCGGCGGTCGGGGCACGATTCGAGTCGGTCAACACGGCGGTGAATGGGCGGACGTGGAAGAACCGGCCGGTGATCACCGTTGTCGAGCCCGGCAGGGAGTTCGCCTTCACGCGCACGGAGCCCTTCGCCGGCACGATCACCTGGCGCTACCGTCTCGAGCCCGTCCAGGGAGGAACCCGCGTGACCGAGAGCTACACGGTGGAGCGGCCGGTGAGCCGGCTGGGCTGGCTCGTCATCGAGAAGAAATTCGCCGGGACGGACCGGCGGACGGCCCTTCGCCAGGGCATGCGCACGACGCTGGAACGGCTCCGGAGAGCCCTGGAGCCCGACCCGGCCGGGCGCCCATGAGCTCGGCACGGGAAGGCTTCGCGCACGACGCCGTCCTGACCCTCGACCCCGGCGGCGACGAGCGGGCGCCCGGTGGGGCGATCACCGTCGCGCTGTGCGGCAGCTGGTCGCACGACCCGCCGTGCCCGCTGGCCCCGCACCACACCCGCGCCTCCCGGTCGAACGGCGAGGTGACGCTGCGGCTGCTGTTCGCCGCCTCCCCGGAGGACGAGCACCGGGTGCGCGCCCTCGTCGACGACGTCCTCGACCGCGGCTGGGGCGACGGCCCCGACGGCCACCGCACGACATGGCGCCTGGTGGAAAGCGGCCCGTCGTCGGTGCTGCCGGACGAGGAGGCGCACGTCCAGCGGCTGATCCGGAGCTAGGCGCCCAGCCGGGGGCCGCAGGACGCCGCCCGGTCGAGCAGCAGCGCCCGTTCGCGCTCGTTCCGGGTGAGCGAGGCCGCCCGCTCGAACTCGGCGCGGGCCTCGTCGCGCCGTCCGAGCTGGAGCAGCAGGTCGCCCCGCACGGTGGGCAGCAGGTGGTACCCGCGCAGCGCGGGGACGTCGGTCAGCGCGTCGGCCAGCTCGAGGCCCGCGGCGGGGCCGTACGCGCGGGACACCGCGACCGCGCGGTTGAGCTCGACCACCGGCGAGGACGTCAGGGCGGCCAGCGCCTCGTAGAGGGCGGCGATCTCCGGCCAGTCGGTGTCCTCGACGCTGCGCGCCCGGGCGTGGCAGGCGGCGATGGCCGCCTGCAGCCCGTAGGGGCCGAGCGCTGCCCCGCTCTGCTGGGCGCGCTCCAGCGCGACCAGCCCGCGGTTGATGAGCACCCGGTCCCAGCGGCGGCGGTCCTGGTCGGTCAGCAGCACCGGCTCGCCGGCGTCGTCGACCCGCGCCCGAAGCCGGGACGCCTGGATCTCCATGAGCGCCACCAGGCCGTGCACCTCGGGCTCGGCCGGCGTCAGTGCGGCGAGGACGCGGCCCAGCCGCAGCGCCTCCTGGCAGAGTGCCGGCCGCACCAGGTCCTGACCGGCGGTCGCCGAGTAGCCCTCGTTGAAGACCAGGTAGATCACCTCGAGCACCGAGGCCAGCCGCGCGGTGAAGTCGGCTCCGGACGGCACCTCGAACGGCACCCGCGCGGCGCTGAGAGTGCGCTTGGCGCGGACGATCCGCTGGGCCACGGTGGACTCGGCGACCAGGAACGCCCGGGCGATCTCGTGGGTGGTCAGGCCGCCGATGAGCCGCAGGGTCAGCGCGACCCGCGCCTCGCGGGAGAGCACCGGGTGGCATGAGATGAAGACCAGCCGCAGGACGTCGTCCTCGACCACCTCGTCCAGCGCCGCCGCCCAGTCGGGCTCGTCGGCCTCCTGCAGCTCGCGCCCCAGCTCGGCGGTCTTGCGCTCCAGGCGGACGGTCCGGCGGAAGGAGTCGATCGCGCGGTGCTTGGCGGTGGCCATCAGCCAGGCGCCCGGCTTGGCCGGGACGCCGGTCTCCGGCCACTGCTCCAGCGCGGCGACCAGCGCGTCCTGGGCGAGCTCCTCGGCCAGGCCGACGTCGCCGGTGACGCGGGTCAGCGCGCCGACGATCCGGGCCGACTCCATGCGCCAGACGGCGTCGACGACGCGATGCAGATCCGTCGTCGACGCCGTCCGGGGAGACGGCGGGGTCATTCGCCCCGCTGCTGGGCCACGGACTCCCGCAGCTGGTTCTCCTTCTCCTGGAGCTCGGCGGTGAAGGCCTCGCCGAAGTCCTCGGGCACCGAGAAGCGGCGGATCTCCAGCTCACCCCCGCGGAACGGTGCCTTCCGCGCCCACTCGATGGCCTCCTCGCGGGAGGAGACCTCCCACACCCAGTACCCGGAGACCAGCTCCTTGGTCTCGGTGAACGGCCCGTCGAGAACGGTGACGT
>DATHAK010000215.1:0-96517 GCA_035296685.1 Blastococcus sp. | reverse complement strand
CGCTTTTCAGGCGAGCGCTCGTACCGACTGAGCTACCTGCCCCGGCCGGTGACGAGCACCGGGCGGCGACCCTGACGGGACTCGAACCCGCGACCTCCGCCGTGACAGGGCGGCGCGCTAACCAACTGCGCTACAGGGCCATGCTGTGTTGCTGCTGTGGATCGTGTTGCGTGCCCCCAACGGGGTTCGAACCCGTGCTACCGCCTTGAAAGGGCGGCGTCCTGGACCACTAGACGATGGGGGCTCGTAGTTCGCCGGGGGCGGGAGAAACAATACATGCCGTCGTGGCGTGTCCCGGCCAGGGGGCTCGGCCCTGCCAAGCTCTCCCCGTGAGCACCCGTCCACGCGCCGTCGCCGTCCTGCTGCTGTCCCTGCTCGCCGGGCCGGCCGTGCTGAGCGGCTGCGGTGGGGACGACGAGACCGACCCCGCCTCGGCCTCGTCGACGCTGGCCGCCGAGGAGCCGTCGAGCAGTTCCGCGACGACGGCTCCGGACGAGGAGACCGCCGAGGACGGGGCGACCGACGCACCGCCGTTCCCCGCGAACGCGGAGCCGGACACCGCGGACGCGTCGGCGGACGCGCGCGTGACGGTGACCGACATCCGCATCGGCCGGCACGAGGGCTTCGACCGGGTCGTGTTCGAGGTCGGCGGCACCGGCACCCCCGGGTGGGACGTCCGGTACGTCGACGCGGCCAGCTCCCAGGGCAGCGGGGCGGAGATCGCGGTCGACGGGAGCGCGATCCTCCAGGTGACGCTGACCGGTGCCGGCTATCCGTTCGACACCGGTGTCGAGGAGTTCTCGGGCGGTCCGGTGTCCTCCGGCGACGCCGAGGTCGTCACCGAGGTCGTCTTCGACGCCACGTTCGAGGGGACCACGGTGGCCTTCGTCGGCGCCCGCGCCGAGGCGCCGTTCCGGGTCTACCTGCTCGACGGGCCGCCGCGGGTGGTCCTAGAGGTCGCCGACCCGTCCTGACGGAGGGCGGTCAGTTCAGCGAGGCGGTCAGCTCGACGGAGTTCCCGGAGATGTTCGAGCACTCCAGCCGGAGCGGGCCGGCGGTGACCGCCTCGCCCTCGCCGCAGGAGACGCTCGCCCCGCCGACGCTGAGGGACGCGCGCCCGTCCTGGACCCCACCGAACGACAGCGTGGTGCCCAGGATGTCGGCCTCCGCGCCGTCGCCCTCCAGCGTGACCGAGCACGAGCTGGTGGAGCAGGAGACGTTGTCCGAGGTGAACGAGCAGCCCGTCAGCGCCGCGACGGGAAGCCCGCCGGCGAGCAGACCGGCGGCGATCCGGGGGAGGCGGGTCGTCGGCGTGGAGGACATGGACGGAGCCTAGAGGCGGCAGCTCAGCCGCCCGGGGACGCCGGCGGGCCGTCCCCGGTTCCGGTCTCGCCGTCCTCCGGCGCGTCCGCCGGGAGGACGACCCGCTGCATCGTCACCTCGGTCTCACCGAGCCCGCCGAGGGTGATCTCGTCGTAGGCGCGCAGCTCCCCGGTCTCCGGGTCGAGGTAGAGGACCGTGCAGGTCAGCGGCTCGGGGTACTCGCCCTCCAGCCCGCGCAGCCCCGCGCCGCCGGTGGAGCCCTCCACCATGAGCCGCGATCCGTCCTCGAGCTCGGACACGCTGCGGTCGTGCGTGTGCCCGGCCAGGATCAGCGGGACGACGCCGTCGAGCGGGGGCGCCTGTTTCGGGTCGTGGACCAGCGCGATCGCCGGTCGCCGCGGCTGGTCCTCGGCGACCTCGGCCAGCGTCACGCCGGTCTGCACCAGCACCTCGTCGCCGCTGTCGTCGTCCCCGGTGGTCTTGTCCGGCGTGAAGCGCGGATCGGCGACACCGACGATCCCGAGGCCGGCCACGGTGGTCGCCGTCCCGGCCAGGACGACGCCGTTCGGCTGCGCTGCGATGAGCGCCGCGGTCGCCGCCGAGTCGTGGTTGCCCCGGATGTAGACGTAAGGGACGCCGAGCGAGCCCACCGAGCTGATCAGCTGGTTCTCCGGCTGGCTGCCCCAGTCGGTGATGTCGCCCGTGTCGAGCACGGCGTCGACCTCGAACCTGTCGGCCACCTGCCGGACGAGGTCGAAGCCGGCCGGGTTGAGGTGCAGGTCGGAGACGTGCAGCAGGACAACGGTCTCGTCCGTGCCCCCGGGGGCGGGCAGGGCGGACAGCGTCGCGTACAGGGTGCCGACGTTGGCCACGAGGTCCTCCAGCGAGGCCCGGTAGGCGTCGAAGCGCGCCACGATGTCCTCGGCGCTGCCGATCAGGCTGTTGGCGTTGACCAGCAGCCCGGTGTACCTCGGCTGGGAGAGCGCCTCGGGGCGCCACGTGGCCGCGCCGAGGCCGGCCGTCCCCAGCAGCAGCGCGGTCGTGAGCCCCGCGGCGATGAGCGGCTCGCGGCGCCGCCGCAGCACCGCCCACGAGGTGAGCGCGGCACCGGCGACAGCCACCCCGGCGGTCTTCCAGACCAGCAGGACGACGGCGCCGCGGAGGTCGTCGCTGACCTGGCTGACCACCCCGGCGAGCCGCACGGGGTCGGTGGCGAGGGCACGGGCGCGGTCCTGGTCGACCCGCTGGAGAGCGATGTCGAGCCGCAGCGGCCCGTCGTAGACGTCGACGGTGAGGGCGCCCAGCGGCGGGACGGCCACGGCGGCGCCGCCGCCCGAGGGCCGGAAGGCGAGCGTGGCGTCGAACGGCCCGATCGGTGCCGAGATGCGGCCGAACAGCAGGACGGCGATCAGGGCGCCGACCACCGCGACGACCGCTCGGAGGAGCCAGCGGGCGCCCGTCCGCGCCCGCCCCGGCCAGGCGGACGGCCGGGGAGCGCCCGCGTCGGTCGGCTCGCTCACCCGCGCCAGGCTACTGAGCCGGTGCGGCCTCGGTCGGACGGAAGATCCAGCGCAGCGCCACGAAGCGCATCAGGCCGATCGCGGCCGTGACGGTCGCGACGAGGCCGATCTGCACCAGCGGGTGCGCCGAGCCGGCCGCCGCGTCGAGCCAGCCGAGGGCGGCGCTGGTGGCGACCAGGCCGATGAGGGACACCCCGCCCGCCTCGACCTGGGCGGTCAGCCAGCCCACCCGCTCGTCGGCGTGGAACGTCAGCCGACGGTGCATCTCGTTGGCGAGCACGGAGGAGGCGACCGTGGCCACCAGGTGCGCCGGCAGGTACCCCAGGCTCCGGAACGTCAGGAACAGCCCGGCGTAGAAGGCCGTCGAGGTGGCGCCGACGAGCACGAACCGGGCGAACTGGGCGAAGGTGTCGTCCCGCCGCAGCCGCGCGGCGACGCGCCCCGCCAGGCCCGCGGCGCCGCGCGACCGGCCACCGAGGGACTCGGTGAGCGCCGGGCGGCAGCGCAGGGACAGGCAGGTCACGGTCTCCACCTCTCGGACAGGACGATCGGGGTCAAGGTTCCTCCCGAAGATCACCGTTGTCACCGGAAAACATGCCACGTCACCCCGACATTTCCGGTGGGCTTGATCACGATCCGTCCGAGCGGGGCGGGCTTCAGCCGGGCGGGCGCGGGTAGGGGGCGGCCATGAGCCTGCTGGGGATCCTGGACCGTGTCGCCGATGTCGCTGCATTCGACAAGACCATCGAGCCGGCACGGCGGGCCGTCCAGGCGCTGCCTTCCGGCATGAAGGATGTCCTCCACGGAACCTGGCTCGGGCACTCGCTGCACCCCGTGCTGGTGCAGGTGCCGGTGGGCAGCTGGATCTCGGCGGGGGTCCTCGACGCCATTCCGCCGCTGCGGCCGGCGGCGACCGTGCTCATCGGCACCGGTGTCACCGCGGCCGTCCCCGCCGCGCTCGCCGGGGCGGCCGACTGGTCCGAGCAGGAGGTGGGCGTGCGCCGCCTGGGCGCTGTGCACGCGCTGGCCAACAGCGCGGCCCTCGCCCTCTACGTCGGCTCGCTCGTCGCGCGGGGGAAGGGCAGGGGCGGTCTGGGCCGCGTCCTCTCGTACGCCGGTCTGGGGATCGCCGCCGGCTCGGCGGCCATCGGCGGCCACATGTCCTACGCGCAGTCGTCGGGGATGTCCCACGCGGTGACGGCCGCCCGCGGGCTGACGACGGACTGGATCGACCTCGGCCCGATGGACGACCTGCCCGAGGGGCGCCCGACCCTGCGCACGGGCAGGGGGCAGGGCGTCGACGTCCCGCTGGCCGTGGTCCGCCGGGGCGTCCGGGTGGACGTGTTCGTCGGTGCCTGCATGCACCTGTCCGGTCCCCTCCACGAGGGCACGGTCGAGGAGGTCCGGGGAGACCAGTGCCTGGTCTGCCCACGGCACGGCTCTGCCTTCGACCTCGACACCGGCGACCCGCGGCGCGGGCCGGCCGCCAGCTCGCAGGAGAAGCTGGAGGTCCGGATGGAGGCAGGCCGTGTGCTGGCCCGCCTCGCCGCGCGCCATCGCTGAGCCCGCTGGATCAGGCCCGCTGTCGGGGTGTCTCTCACGCTCTCGGGGTCCTGCAGGACCCGGAGAGCGCGCACAACGCCCGGGAAGCGGAGGGGTCCCTAGGCTGGCACGCCATGAGGCGGACGGCGATCGCCCTGGCGGCCGGGGTGGCACTGCTGGCGGCCTGCGGGGGGCCGGGGTCCGAGCCGTCGGCCGAGCCGTCGGCGTCCCCGTCACCGTCGTCATCCGGACCGACGGCGACCGTGCCCCCGGTGCCCGGGATCGAGGCGGAGATCGTGCGGCTGCGCACCGACGAGGCCATCGGCGGGCAGGTGCAAGTGCGGCTCACCGACACCGGTGACGCCCCGTTCACCGTCACCTCGGTGGCCCTCCGGTCACCCGGATTCGTCCCGGAGCCGCCGACCGCCGTCACCGCCGCGTACGCCCCGGGTCGCGTCATCGACCTCCCGGTGCCGTTCGGCGACCCCGTCTGCGACGCGGCCCCGGTGCCGACGGTCGCGGACCTGTCCCTGTCGCGGCCGGACGGCGCGGTGGAGCAGCTCGAGGTGCCGGCCGAGGCCGACGTGCTGGAGCTGATCCACTCCGAGGAGTGCGCCGTCCTGGCGGTGACAGCGGTGGTCGGCATCGAGGTGCGGGATCTGCACCAGGACGGCGACGCCGCCACCGGGTCGCTCGTCCTCACGCGGCGGACGGGCTCCGAGCCGGTCCGCGCGACGCGGCTGAGCCGGAGCGTGCTGATCGAGCCGAGCGCCGAGCTGCCGCTCGAGCTGGACGGCGACGAGGAGTCGGCGTCGGCACCGGTGTCGTTCACCCCGGCGAGCTGCGATCCGCACGTGCTCTCGGAGACCAAGAAGCCCTACGTCTTCCCGCTGGCGATCACGGTGGGCGACGACGACGAGGTGCCGGTCGACCTGCCGCTGGACCAGGCGGCGCGCGACGAGCTGGCCGCCCTGGTGCAGCGGGTGTGCACGCCGTCCTGACGGGGAAGAAAGAGCCGGCCCGGCCGCCCGGGGGGAACGGGTCAGCCGGGCCGGGGTCGTACCCGCCCGGCGCTGAGGCAGGGCGGACAGTCGTCCGCGGTCGGGTGGGCAGGCGACGTTGCCCGGACCACCCGGCCGGAGCGTGATGACCGTACGTAACTGAAGATCCTCAAACGATCCCCTGAACGGGTGGACCCGATCAGGGGATCGGGAGCTCAACGCACACCGGCGGCGGTTCGGGTCCCGTGACTACCGGTCACCCGCGGGCCGCGGCCCGATTCCTGGCGTTCCTGCGCTCCGCCGCCCCCTTCGACTGAGGCCGGAATTCCCCGTCGCTGGGCGGCCGTGCAGGCACCTGCCCAGGCGTAGTGTTCGGCCAGGCGCCTGTGTGTTCGGCGTCGAGCGCGTGCGTCACACATAGGCGTGCGCAGCGAGCGCGGAACCCCAGATCGGGGTCCCGGCCGAGGTCACGTGTCCCCGGTGCCCTAGCGACCGGAGGCCTTCCGTGGCCGACAACAAATCGCCCCGACCCGTGAACGCCGCCGAGGCCCTGGACCGCCTGGGCCGGCTGTCGTTGCGTGAGCTGTCGATGGAGGGCCTGCTGCAGACCGTGGCCGAACTGGTCAAGACGGTGCTGCCCGGCAATCCCGAGACCTCGGTGACCCTTCTGGTCAAGGACGCCCCGACGACCGTGGTCTACACCGGCCCGCTCGCCCTGGATCTCGACGAGACGCAGTACGAGCGCGGGCACGGACCGTGTCTGCACGCCGCACGCACCGGGGGGATGGTCGAGATGAGCGACACCCGCACCGACAGCCGGTGGCGCGACTACGCGAGCCGGGCCGTGGAGCGGGGCAACCTGAGTTCCCTGTCCATCCCGCTGACCATCGACGAGACCCAGGGGGTCAGGGGGGCGCTCAACATCTACGCCCGGCAGCCCGACGCCTTCGACGAGGCGAGTCGAACGGCCGCAGCCAGGTTCGGTCCGTACGCCGCGGTGGCGGCCGGCACCATGTACGCCTACCAGAACGCCCGCACCATGGCCGACAACCTGCAAGTCGCGCTCGAGTCCCGGGCGGTCATCGACCAGGCCAAGGGCGTGCTCATGGAGCGCTACAAGCTCACGCCGGACCAGGCCTTCCAGTTGCTGGCCCAGGCGTCGATGCACGCCAACACGAAGGTGCGCGACATCGCGGAGCACCTCGTGCGCACCGGCGAACTTCCCGCAGCAGCGCAACGATCCGACGGGGACCGTAGGAGGTCCCGCGTCCCGCCTGGTCGCACGGGACGGAGAGCAACGGAACACTCCTGATCAGCCGCGGACGCTCCCCGGGAGGCTCCAGCGGTCAGGTCCCGTCGCTCCAGACACGCGGGGCGGCGGGGCCGCCTCCCGGGATTGCATCGCAGGCGGGTCAGACCGCGGTCGTGAGCAGGCCGACGGCGAGGAGGGCCATGACGGCGGCGATGGCCACGTCGAGCACCCGCCACGCCGCCGGGCGGGCGAAGAGCGGTCGGAGCAGACGCGCGCCGTAGCCGAGGGCGCAGAACCAGAGCACGCTGCCGACGGCGGCCCCGGCGGCGAACCACCACCGCCGGAGCCCGTGGCTGTCGGCCACCGAGCCCAGCAGCAGCACCGTGTCCAGGTAGACGTGCGGGTTGAGCCAGGTCAGTGCGAGGCAGGCCGCGACGGTCGCGAGCAGGCCGTTGCGGGTTCCATCCGCGTGCACGGCGATCGACGACGGGCGCAGGGCCCGGCGGGCCGCGAGGACGGCGTAGCCGAGGAGGAAGGCGGCGCCGGCCAGGCGGATGGCGGTGATCGCGTCGGGCAGGCGGGTGCTGAGCCATGAGTTGCCGGCGACCCCCGCGAGGATCAGCAGGGCGTCGGACACCGCGCACACCGCCACGACCGCGCTCACGTACTCGAGGCGCAGTCCCTGACGGAGGACGAACGCGTTCTGCGCACCGATTGCCACGATCAGCGAGAGGCTCAGCCCCAGTCCGGCCGCGGCGGCCAGGAGTCCGGTGGTCACGTCGGACGACGCTAGGACCGGTGCCGTCGACAGTCCAGCTCATGTTTCTTACGTGCCATTAGCATTGCTGTTCATGGACGTCGACCTGGCCCAGCTGCGGACGTTGGTGGCGGTGATCGACGAGGGAACCCTCGAGGCCGCGGCCCGGCTGCTGAACGTGACGCCGTCCGCGGTGTCCCAGCGCCTGCGTGCCCTCGAGGTGGCCGCCGGCCGGGTGCTCGTCCAGCGCGGGCGACCGTCGACCGTCACCGCCGCGGGCGAGCCGGTCCTCCGGCTGGCCCGCCAGGTCGGTCTGCTCGTCGCCGACGCCGGCCGGCAGCTGGACGGCTCGGGTCCGGCGCCCGTGGTGCCGATCGCGGTCAACGCCGACTCGCTGGCCACCTGGGCGCTGCCGGCGCTGGCTCCTCTCGCCGACCAGCTCCGCTTCGACCTGCACAGCTCCGACCAGACGCACACCAGCGCGCTGCTGCGGGCCGGCACCGTCATGGGCGCCGTCACCTCCGACGCCGAGCCCGTGGCCGGCTGCCGCGTGACCCCCCTCGGGCGCATGCGCTACCTGCCCTGCGCCGCGCCGGGATTCGCCGACCGCTGGTTCCCGCACGGGCCCGACGCCCCGGCCCTGCACCGCGCGCCGGTGGTCGTCTTCGACCGCCGGGACGACCTCCAGCACGCCTACCTGCGCCGCCACCTGACGTCGACGGAGGACGTGCCGATCCACTACGTCCCGTCGTCCGCGGACTTCCTGAGCGCGGTGTCCCTCGGTTTCGGCTGGGGCATGCTGCCGGAACTCCAGCTGGACGCCGGGCGGCGGCCGCAGGCGGCCGGCGAGGGCGCGATCGTGCCCTTCGACCCGGCTGGAGTCGTCGACGTCCTCCTGTACTGGCAGCAGTGGCGACTCGAGTCCGACCCGCTCGACCGGGTCGCCGATGCGCTCATCCAGGCCGCCCGCACACGGCTCGGTGGCCGAGGGTGACGTGCGCTTGCACGGGCACCGGGAATCCCCGGCTGTAGCCTCGCACCGGGCCGCAGGACCCAGACTGCTCCCCGTCGTCGGGGCGGTGTTCTGCACCCTCGGGCCACTGTTGGATGCAGAAATCCATGGTCCTGCAATTCTGCTCGGATGCCGACCGGTGCGGTCCCCACTTCGTGGGACGGAGTCTGTTCTGAGACGGAACGCCACATCGGGCTTCCCGGAACGCGACAGAGCACATCTCCGCGAGATCGGTGCTTGCGCCGTCTTTCCGCATGGTCAGCGACCGGTTGTCGAGGCCGGTCGCTGACCCGTGCGGACGTCGCTGGTTCAGCCAGGGGGCTGAACCACGTGGAGGAACTCTCCGACCTCTGGTGCTTCGCGGATCTCCATCCGGAACTGGTCGAGGATCGGCGCTAGGTCGCGCATGAACGCCTGATGTTGCTCGGGCGCGTTCCACACGTCGACCACGTGGAGCACGTCGTCGACCGTCCAGGCGACGTGGAGCTGACGACCGTCGGGGTGCCGGAGTCCGCGTGTGTCGATCTCCCGCCACGCGTCGAGGTACGCGTCGCGGGCCCCGGCCAGGGGTGTGTTCACGATGTGAACGGTGAGAGGCATCATTCGAACCTTCGTTCGCGAGTGGTGGTCAGATGTCGCGTGCGACGGCGTAGACGTCGACGGACCGGAATGTCGCGGAGGCGTCCGGCGGCAGCCCGGCGCCCTCCGCCACGGTGCGTGCGGCCTGCTCGGAGTCAAAGAGAATGCAGCTCAGGCCGCGCTTGTCATCCCCGCACCACGTGCCGTGGAGGAATCCCGGCGTCGACTTCATCATCCCGGTGATGAAGTCCAGCTCCCCGTCCTGTTGCTGCTCGCGCCCCGGGACGAAATCCACCTGGAAAACAACTGCGTGCATCGCCGGCCTCCTTCGTGTTGTTCGGTACCGACGTGTTCGTTCGGTACCGACATTCCACGCGCGAGGCCCACTCGATACATCGAGAGAACTACTCAGGCGGTACTCGACCTCTGACTGCTGACCAGGCTCGCGATCTGGCTGCGATTGGCGAGGGCGAGCTTGTTCAGGATGTGCTGGACGTGATTCGCGGCTGTCCGCTCGGACAGGTAGAGCCGCTGCGCGATGGCCCGGTTGGTCAGGCCGTCGGCGACGAGCTCGGCCACCTCCCGTTCGCGCCTGGTGAGTCCGCCGGCCGGCGCTGACCCGGCGCGCCCCAGCAGGGCACGGGCGACGGCCGCGAGCGGCGGCATCCCGAGCAGGTCGGCGCGCTCGAGGACGGCCGCGGAGAGTGCGCGCACCCGGGCCATGTCGCCGGGGCCTCCCCGGGCGGCGTGCACGCGTGCCAGCTCGAGCTGTGCCTGGGCGAGGAAACCGGCCGCGCCGTTTGCGGTGCACAGCGTGGCGGAGTGCTCCAGGTCCGCGATCGCCTCATCGTGGGCGCCGAGGTAGCCGGCCGCGATGCCGAGCCAGAGCTCGGCCGGGCCGAAGTAGGCGATGCAGCCCGCGCCACTGGCGATGTGGCTGCCGCGGTGGCGCTCCAGCCGCCGGCGGAGCACGAGGACGTCTTCGCGTTCGTCGAGCTCGATCGCGGCGAGGATGCCGAACACCCAGCTGAACAGCTCGGCATGCGGCGTGGTCGTCCAGTCCGCAGCCGGCCCGAGCGACCGGTAGGCGGCGGCCGCGTCCCCTCTCCGGTCCAGGGACGTGAGCAGTACGACCGTCGCGAGTGTCTGGATCGGACTGGCCACCAGGGACGGCGGAACCGGCGCGCCGTCGCGCAGCCCGAGCGTTGTGCCGAACGCGGCGTCGAAGCCGACGTGGTAGCGGATGTTGATCTGCTGCCCTTCCCAGATCAACCGTCCGAGCGGATTTCCGGTCGCGGTCAGCAGCGCTGCGGCATCGTCAGCGAAGCGGCTTGCGTTGTCGTACCTGGCCTGCGCCTGCGCCTGCGTCGACTGCGCCCGCAGCAGCTGCCAGTTCGTGATCACGTCAGTGCTGTCGGTGCCGGCCAGGAGAGCCGATTGCAGCTCGCGGCCGGCCCGCGCGATGTCTCCGCGTTGGAGGGCGACGTCGACGAGCCACAGGTGGGCCGCCGCCGTCTCGGTCGGGTCGGCCAGTTCGCGCCCGACGCACAGGAGCTGATCGGCGAGGAGCTCGCGCGCCTCGACACCGTCCGGTCCAGATACGTCGAGCTGTTGGGCGTGCGGTCCGATGGCGACCGCCCGGGGATCTCCGGACCGGCGGCCGAGGTCGAGGAGTTGGTCGCACGCCGCATGCGCGCTCGCAAGGTCGCCGAGGTAGTGGCAGACGTCGGCCAGCCGGGCGGTGACCCGGGCACGCAGTCCCGGCTCCGTCTCGGGAAGCGCCTTGAGCGCGGCCTCGCACAACCGGCGAAGTTGCATGTTGACCTCGGGCAGGAGCATGGGCTCGACGACGGTCGCGGCCTCCGCCTGCAGGTCGGGGCGACCGATGCGTTCGGCGAGAGCGACCGCCTCGCAGCAGGCCCCGAGCGCCGCGTCGACCTCAGAGGACCGGTATGACGCGGTCGCCAGACCGAGCAGTGCTCTGCACTGTTCGCTGGTGCTCAGTGCGCTGCCACCGATGTCGAGCGCCCGGCGGAACAGCCGGGCTGCGTCGGCATAGGCGGACGTGCCCATCGCTGCCTCGGCGGCGCGCACTACCCATCGCGCCGCAGGCTGCCGGTAGTCGCCGACGGCCGCGGCGGACCAGTGCGCGGCGAGTTCGAAGAGGTGGGCGTCGATCTGATCGGCGTGGATGGTGCCGATGGCTTCCGCGACGCGCGCGTGCAGCCGCACACGGTCACTTGCCGCGAGACCGTGGAGAACCCCCCCTTGCACGGTCGTCTCGACGAAGCGATGGCGCCCTGGGCCCCCGTCGGGCTCGACGAGGGAGAGCCGACCCGCTTCGCCGAGCAGGTCGAGGCATTCCAAGGGTGCGCGGTCGACGACGGTCGCGAGCACGTCGATGTCGAAACTGCGTCCGATGACGGCGGCGACGCGGAGGAGTTCGGCGCACTCGGTTGAGAGCGTGGAGAGGCTGGTCATGACAGGCTCCTCCGCACACGGCGGCGCGTCGGCTCAGTGGACCACACAATCCGCGCCGAAGGATTTCCTCCCGCGCCGCCGCTGCATCGACGGCACGCGAGCCGCGACTTCGCCGGCCCGACGTCCCACCTGACCGATCGGCGCATCTCGGGCACCATGCTCGCCGCGGAAGCGCACCGTCCCGAGGCGGTAGCCTCGCACCGGGCTGCGGACGCCACTGCTGTCTCACGCGTTTTCTCGTGGGTTTTCTGGAGGGTTTTCTGCACCCACCGGGCCTCTAGCTCAATTGGCAGAGCAGCGGACTTTTAATCCGCGGGTTGTGGGTTCGATCCCCACGGGGCCCACACCAGCACTTTTTTCGACACTCGGTAACGTACAACGTTCGTACAGCAGAGGACTGTGCCAATCGGCGGCATGGAGCAAGCTCCGCCGCGTGTCGCGGTCGACGATCTATCGGTCCTGCTGCCGGACTGGCGCACGCACCTGCGCGCCCGCAACGTCGCGCCGCGCACCATCGCGTCCTACCTCGAGGTCGGCCGGAATCTGCTCGCCTGGCTGACCGAGGCCGGCATGCCCACGACGGCGTCCGGCGTCCGCCGCGAGCACGTCGAGGCCTTCCTCGCCGCGCTCGGCGACCGGGTCAGCCCCGCGACCGTCGCCAAGCACTACCGCTCTCTGCAGCAGCTGTTCCGCTGGCTGGTCGACGACGGCGAGGTCCCCGACTCCCCCATGGCTCGGATGCGCCCCCCGGCGGTGCCCGAGCAGCCCGTCGACATCCTCACCGACGACGAACTGCGCGCCCTGCTCGCCACCTGCCGCGGCAACACGTTCGAGAACCGCCGGGACATGGCGCTCCTGCGGATGCTGATCGACACCGGGATGCGCGTCGGCGAGCTGGTCGGCATGTCCCTCGCCGACCTGGACTCCGAGCACGGCGTCGCGTTCGTCATGGGCAAGGGCCGCCGCGGCCGCGCCGTCCCCTACGGCGCCAAGACCGCCGACGCCCTGCGCCGGTATCTGCGGGCCCGCGCGCAGCACCCGCAGGCCGCCCTGGAGGCGCTGTGGATCGGCAAGAAGGGCCGGATGACCGACTCCGGGGTCCGGCAGCTGCTGGAGCGCCGTGGGGCCGAGGCAGGGGTGCAGAACGTGCACCCGCACCGGTTCCGGCACACCTACGCGCACACGTGGCTGGCCGCGGGCGGCCAGGAGCAGGACCTGATGCGCCTTGCCGGGTGGCGCTCGCGGCAGATGGTCGGCCGCTACGCCGCCAGCGCCGCCGATGAGCGCGCCCGCGACGCGTACCGCCGTGCCGCTCTCGGCGACCGGCTGTGAACCTCGCCGACGCGCTACCGGAGCCGCTGCGCGGCTTGCCCCGCGCCGTGTACGACGTCGACGACGCGCCAGCCGTGGCCCGGGTGCTGGCCGCCCCCAAACGGGCCCGCTACCGGCTCGCCGACTACGCGTGCCACAGCGGGCACCGGCTGGCCGAGGTGCTGACCGTGGGGGAGCGGGTGCTCGTCCTGCACGGCCAGGACGAGTGGCTGCGCGACCCGGCGATCGTCGACGACCCGTCGCTGATCTTCCGCCGCGGCATGCGGTTCCGGGCACGGGAAGGAGGCTCGCAGGTCATCCGACTGGCCGAGCTGGCCGCGTGGCGCGATGCGCAGCTGAGGGCGGATGAGCGGACCGCCGTTCGGTGCAGGGACGGGCGGCACGAGCTGAGCCTGTGGCGCGTGTTCGACGACCTCGCGGCCGGCACCCGGAGGATCGTGCTGCCCCGGAGCCGCACAGTGTTCTAGGGTGTCGCACAGCGCGGCCTCTCCCGCGCATCCGTCGCTGCGACACCGATCGCGCCAGGGGATGAGCGCCTGGGCAACTGAGAGGTTGCCCCGCCGTGCCCGACAACCAGACAGCCGAACACCGCGCGCTCGCCGCCAGCATCGCCGCCCACGAATCGTGGGCGAAGACCGCCGACCCCAGCGCGCGCACCGCTCCCGCCCGCGACGCCGCCCGCGACCGCTTCCAACGGCAGGTCGACCCCGACGGCGTCCTGCCGCCCGCCGAGCGCGCCCGCCGCGCCGAGCACGCCCGCGTCGCCCACTTCAAGCGCATGGCGCTCGCGTCAGCGAAGGCCCGCCGCAAGGCCCGTGAGCTCACCGAGGCCGCCGACGCCGCCGACGCCGAACTTGCGGGCGGCGGGCGGTGACGGCGCGAGAAGGCCCGGTCCAGGCAGCAGCGCGGACCGGGCCCCCTCAGACGTTGGCGGTCACCCAACCACCGAGCGCGAATTCTAGCGAGGACCGGCAGGCCGCGGCGGCGGCGTCGTGATGTGGACGAAGCTAGGCGACGAGTGGTCGGACGCGGCCCGCGACCTGAGTGACGCCGCGTGGCGCACGCATGTCGAGGCTCTGGGCTGGTCGAACCGCCGCGGCCTCGACCTGAGGATCCCAAAGCGGGACCTCAAGCGGTTCGCCGAGACCGAGGACCCCGACACGGCGGTCAAAGAACTGGTCGCCGCCGATTGGTGGCGCGACGACGGGGAAGCGTGGTTCCTCGGGCTGCGGTTCGCCGACTGGCAGCTCGAATCATCGGTGCTCGAGCACCGGCGCGAGGCTGTCGCGACGCGGGTGCGACGGCACCGGCTGCACGAGGCGGGGGATCACTCGGAATGCCTGCCGAGGTACTGCCCCCATGCCCGTAACGCGTTATCTGACGCGTTACCTGACGGGTTACATAACGGGTTACCCGGGACGGGACGGGACGGGACGGGAAGGGTCGGAACGGGACGGAGTGCGAAGCACGACCCCCTCTGAGAGCGCGACACCGCAGGAGATATGTCGCGCTCACTCTTTACCGATGCCGTGCCGCGGCTGCGCAGCCGACCGCAAGGCAGGTGACGCGTGATGACCCCCGACGAACACCTCGTCGTCTTCTGGCAGGGCTGGTCGGCGGCCGTCCGCACCCTGCTCGACGTCGGCGGCGGCGGCCCCGACGCGCTGTCGGCGCTCGTCGACGCCCGGGCCGAGTTAGGCGGGATGCCGAGCGGGGACGTTACGTTCCCCCCAACCCGACAGTTAGGGGGCATGCCGAGCCTGGGAATCCCCCGCAACCTCAGTCAGGGGCACCCGCGAGCGGGGACGATGGACCTAACTCGCCGTTATCCACAGGCTTACCGGCACCGCCGAGCGGAGGCGCTGCCCCTAACTCGTCCGATACAGGGTTACGGGCAGTTGACCCGCCCACGCCCGGGGACGACCCCCAGCGGGCCGCCGCCGAGGCACACGGCCGGGCACTGCGGGAACGCATCCTCGGCGAAGGGTGGAATCCGTGACCCCGGACGAGTACACCGTCAGTGCCTGGCAGGGCTGGACGTGCGCCGTGCGGCAGCTCCTCGACGCCGGCGCGCTCCACACCGACGGGCTCGGCGTCCTCGTCGAGGAACTCAAACGCGGCCACTGGGCCGACGACGAGGACCGGCGGCTACCCCCGGCGGTGTCCGCCCGCCGACGCCTGCTCCTCGACGAGCTGGCCCGGGCCTCCGCCGCCGCCCGCGGCTGGCCCGAATGGCCGTTCCTCGCCGACCTCATCGGGCCCGAGGTGCCCGACGACCTCGCCGGGCTCGAATAACCCATGTGACAATTCCCGTCGGCGGTCGGTGCACGCTGCCCCGCCGGGACCGCGCCGCGGCCTGGTCCCGGGGCCTGGACGACACCGACTCACGCCGCGCCGCATGTGGGCTGCTCCACGGACTGGCCCCCGGCCTGGATGCCGATGCCACGCCCCGCCCCGTCCGGGCGCCGGGCTCCCGTTCCCGCGCGGCCGGGCCAGGCCGCGCGACAGCACCTCAGGAGACACCCCGCATGACCATTCAGCAGCTGCTCGCCCGGCGGGCCGAGCACGAGCAGACCGTCGCGCGCATCCTCGCCGCCGTCGGCAACGGATCGCCGACCGCCGAGCAGGCAACCCAGCTGCGGGCCGCGCGCGACGGAATCCTCACCGTCGACGACGACCTCGACCAGGCGCAGCGGGCGCAGCGGGCCGCAACGTTCCGCCGGGAGCTTGGGGTCGGCGGCGCCCGCGTCACCGGCGAACCCACCACCTACGGCGAAAGGTCGGGGCAGTCCTTCATCCGGGACATGTTCGCGTCCCGCTTCCTCGGCGACGGCGCCGCCGCCGAGCGGCTCAACCGGGCCCAGAACGAGGCCCGCGCCGACATGCAACAGCGGGCCGTCGCGTCCAGCGGCTACGCCGGGCTCGTCGTGCCGCAGTACCTCGTCGGCGCCGTCGCGCCGGTGCTGCGGGCCGGGCGACCCATCGCGAACAGCCTCAACCGGCAGCCGCTGCCCGAACAGGGCATGATCCTCACGATCCCGCGGGGGACGACGGGCGCCGCGGTCGGCTCGCAGGCCACCGAGAACAGCGCGCTGCAGAACACCGACGAGGTGTGGGCGAACCTGAGCGTGCCGGTCGTCACCGTCGGCGGGCAGCAGGACGTCTCCCGGCAGTCCATCGAACGCGGCACCCCCGGCCTCGACCAGATCGTGTTCCGCGACCTCGCCGGCGCCTACGCGGCCGAGCTCGAGCGGCAGATCATCACCGGCAGCGGCGCGTCCAACCAGCACCTCGGGGTGCTCAACACCGCCGGCATCTCCACCGCCACCGCGTTCGGCGCGGCCGTCACCGCGACCAACTTCACCGTCAAGGTCGCCGGCGCCGTGGCGGCGGTCAGCAGCCCCGGCACCGCCATCGCACCGAAGATCATCGCCATGCACCCGCGGCGGTGGGCCTGGATGCTCGCGCAGGTGGACACCACCGGCCGCCCGCTCGTCTCCCCCAGCGGCGACGGGCCCACGTCCATCGCCTCCGTCAGCGTGCCCGGGGGCTACTCGGGCGACGGGGACGACCTCACCACCGTCGTCGCCGTCGGCAAGCTGCACGGGCTGCCCGTCATCACCTCGTCTCAGATCCCGACGAACCTCGGAACGACCGGCACCGAAGACGTGGTGCTCGTGCTCGACGCCGACGAGCTGCTCCTGTTCGAGGACGACCCCCTGCCGCGGTTCCTCCGCTTTGACGAGCCGCTCGGCGGCAACCTGACGATCAAGCTCGTCTCGTACGCGTACTCCGCGTTCACGGCGGGCCGGTACCCGCAGGCGTCGGCCCGCGTCGGTGCCGCCGACACGGTCGCGTCGAACGGGTTGCAGGCGCCTGCCTTCTGATAACCGCAGGTCAGAGGCCCGTTTTCTAGGAATGACCACCTTCCCGACCCGCCCGTGAACACTTTTTCTCCCCGCAGAGTTATTGGTCACGGAACGTGAGCGGAAAGCTGCAGAAGAACCAAGATCGTTCAACTATGCGCTGGTGCGTGGCGCGGCGGACGCATTCACGGCAGTCGGCGGGTAGACCACGCTGCGCGATTAGCATTCATCGGTGCGGATGGACTATCTCGAACTTGGCGCTTGGGTAGCGATGCGCTCTCTGAGGTCTGACCGACCGCGCCTTGCCGCCCGTGGAGCGCGCGCCAGGGCCTTTGGCGCTGGGCTTGAGCAGGGCGAGCAACTATGGCTGGCAAGCCAGAACGTCGGTTCGATCGCCAGCCCGCTACTACTGTTCTACGGCCTCACACAGGCCGGGCGTGCGCTGTGCGCTGCGGGGATCGCCGGCACGGGATGGCAGGGCGCTCAGCAGCACGGGCTCCAGTTCCAACTCACCGAGCCTGCGGCTGGGTCGCTTCTGGACCTATCGGAGGTCACGGTCCAAACTCGCGGCCTTGGACTCGTCCATCAGGTTGCAGAGGTTATCGGGTCTCCTGTGCTTTCGGAGAGGGCGAGTCTGAGTGACCTGATTTCGAGTATCGACTCAGAGCTCTATTTCGACGACCGCCACTATTCGATCCCACGACCGCTTGAAGTTTATGAGACTTGGGGATTAAAACCGGGGCCCGCAAATACGGCACGCCCGGCACTCTTCCTTGGGCCCGTCCCGGACCACATGGTGAGCAATCGCGAGAACGTCCCTGCCGGACCGAACAATCTCGCGCATACGCGCATCGTGCCGCCCTCGCCGGCCGATGTGGCCGCGTGGCTCTCGGCATACCCCCGACTCCGCGCCTTGGGCGAGCCGACGGACGTTCAGAGTCCTGAGCCCTCGATCGGACGCCTCCGCCGAGGCGACTGGGCTATCCGCTTGGCGTGGGGCGGGGACGACCGCATCCACGGCGTTACTCAGACCAAGTGGACCCTCCAGCAGCTCGATGTCACTTATTCCGATCAACCGCAGGTTGCTAACGGAGTCGTATTGCCGTCACTGGAAGGGAATACCGAGGTGCAGCACCCGCTCGTGACGTGGTGGTTGCTGCTCTACTGTCTGTCAATGTTGGCGCGCTACTATCCCATCATCTGGACAGAGCTGCTTGACGTGGACTTCAGCTCGCTTGCTGTGCCGTTAGATCATTTGATCGCGGTCGGAAGTACGAAGGTGCCGCGACTAATTTTCGACGCCATGCACCGGCTCCGACAGGCGCAGGCCGCCGGGTCCTGACAGGCCGCCACAGTCCCTTGCTCGGGCACGCCTTATGTCGGCACGCATAGACGTCGCTGCTGAACTGCCTCAGCGCGGCCATCCCCGCGCGCGAGCGCGTGGTCACCTGCGAGGAGGTCTGCGAGCTGGCCATCCCGCTGCACGAGCCATCACTGATCTGCACAGCCGCCGGGTCGTCGTCGATGCTGCGCGCCGGGCCGAGGAAGCCGTCGGCGCTCTCGACCTGCCGACTCAAGGGCTTCCAAGACTTTGAGCCGGCGCCCACGTGGGCAGCTGATGGCGCTGGGTATCGCGGAGGAGCTGGACAAGCTGGTTCGCGATACCTCGTAGGTGTAGGCGAGCCGGCGGCCGAGGAACCGGGCGACGAAGGCCATGCGGGAGCCCACCGGCGGAGGTGTCTGCCACTCGACCGAGTCGATGTTGACGTACCACTCGGGGGCGTTCGTCGGGTCGCCGGCGAACGCCGCCACCTCGGCCACCGGACGGCGGATCACCGTCTCGGTCAGCACGTCGACGTCCTTGCTCACCCGCGCATCGTGGCGCTCGGCCGCAGTCCGCACCACACCGGACCGTCGCTGCTGGAGATCGCCGCCCTGCGGGCGTATCGGAACTAGCTGCGGGGCTGTGCCCGCCGTGACGATTTCACCTGTCGCGTGGTCGACCGGAGGCGGGACCGGCGCACCGCCCGTGGCTTGGCGGTGTGGGTCGTCCGGCTCCCTCGGCGCTTCATCTGCTTCGCCAACCAGGTCAGACCTGCGGCAGAGAGCAGCAGCACTGTGGCTTCGCCTTGGCTGGGGACCTTCGAGCGTGGCTTGTCGGCCATGTCATCCTCCGGGACGCAGGGAAGACGTTCACCATCGCGCCGTGTCGGTCGCGAAGCGCGATGGCCTTCTGTCGCTCCACTCGATGACTCCCCGTGCCAGGCGCTGAGGGGGTCTCAGCCTGGACCGGTTGGGTCCGATTCGGAAGTGATCCGGGCAAGACGCGCAGGCAACTGACACCAGTGGGGGACAGGGGGTCTCTGGGTCGCTACTCAACGTCAGGAAAGGCCGTCTCCAACTGACGATCTCCGGTGCGACTGCGGGCCAACAAGGTAGATCGGCTGCACCTGTGTAGTCGGCTCGCCTTCGAGCTGCAGGTTCCGCTGCCCGACGTCGAACACCGACGACATGCAGGCGACGCTCACGACGTCCGGTCCTGGGGGTGGGTGGAGGTAGCGTGCGGCACGGTCTCTCGCCTCCGAGCGGTGAGGGATCGAGGCCCCGCACGGTGTTACGAGCACCGGGCGGGGCCGCTTGCGTACAGCCGAGGATTGGCCGTCGCGCGCTCTAGAGTGACCGGCGTATTAGCTGCTCAGCACAGCGTTCAGGCCGGGAGTGCTTTACATCCGCGGGTTGTGGGTTCGATCCCCACGGGGCCCACAGCGTTGACCTGCGCCTTTGCGGTCAGCTGTGGAAAAGTCCGCACCTGACGGTGCCTCTGTGGTTGCCAGTTCATCCCCACAGCGCCTTTCCCATGCGCCGGGCGGCGTCTTCGGCCAGCTCGAGGACGACGTGCGAGTACGTGCCGCGGGTCAGGCTGATCTGCGAGTGGCCGAGCATCTCCATCGCGACCCGGGCAGGCACCCCCTGCTGTAGCAGCAGGGTGGCTGCGGTGTGGCGGGCGTCGTGCAGGCGTGCCTGCGGCACGTGGGCCTCGGTCAGG
Source organism: Blastococcus sp. (assembly GCA_035296685.1). GTDB lineage: Bacteria > Actinomycetota > Actinomycetes > Mycobacteriales > Geodermatophilaceae > Blastococcus_B. The sequence continues at coordinate 76,806 of DATHAK010000215.1, read as the reverse complement.
AGTGACCGCCATGCGCGGTGGTCGCTGCGAGGGGAGGAGCGGGTGGCCACTGACGGTCCGCTGCTGGGCTCGTCGCAGGGGGAGGCGGGCGCACCCGGCGCTTGTGGAGGCACGACAGCAGCGGATCGCGTTGGCGCGGCTGCTGGCGGCGCTGCGGCTGCCCGCGGGCGAGGAGGAAGCCGGCGACCGTCGTCCGCAGCGGCGCATGGGTGTGCGGGGCGTCTACGGCGTCGGCGGTGTGGCGTGAGGCGGCGCCGTCCGCGGCCTGCCTTGGTCCCCGAGCCTCCCCTGCGCATCCGCCGGTTCGTGGCTGCGGAGTGGGGCTGGGACGGCCCGCACTACGACGAGGGTCACTTGGTCCTCGGCGACTACGAGGCGGAGCGGCGCTACTTCGCCGCATGGTCCGAGTGGATGGACGAGAACGGTGTCGAGCTCGAGGAGCGGTGGGATCGGTTCGGGCAGCCGCCGATGGTCCCGGACGAGCCGTGGAAGCCGGAGCTGCTGTGCGGCGCCACCCGCCGCCGGTCGATCCGGCCGACGAGCCTCCCGCCCGGCTTCGCGCTTTCTATCCCGACGAGTGGCTGCCGCTGGTCGACCCGGACGAGTACGACCCAGACGACTACCGCGACCGCATGAACTGGGAGCCGGTCGGCCCGGTGCGGCTTTCATCCGCAGATTGGCGCCTGAACCGCGCGTGGCGCGTGTGGAGCCGTGCCCGGATGGAGTGGCACAAGGAGCACGGCTGGCCCGGCGGCCTGGACTACGTCGAGCTGACGCAGGAGACCGTGCGCATGCGGCGGAAGTCCAACCGCCTTGTCTGATCCGTTCGGCGACGAAGCCGCAGCATTCCGCGCAGACGGGCGCTACCAAAACATGCCTCCGGCCGGTGTCCCGCGAGTAGCCTTCCGTTGTCCGCTGCGGGGGCCCGACGAAGAGGGCACCGATGCGGCGCCCGAGCGTCCCGTTTCTGACCGCCGCGGCCTCACGAGAGGTTGCGTGTCGGAATGACCAGGCTTCGTCGTCTCCTCCTCGTCGTCGGGCTCTTGCTGGGAATGATCTCGGCCGGATCAGTCGCTGGCGCGGCAGCGGCGCAACCCGCTGCGGTGTCGATCGCGTCGCACACCGTCCGAGGGTGCCCCGAGCTGGTCTCGTGCACCTTCGTCGCGGCCGGGGCGATCACCGACTCTGGCTTCGTGACGACCGTGCTGGTGCACGCCGCCGCCGTCGGCTCGCCGGTGACTGGTACGGCGCAGTACGTGCGAACGTTCCACGGCGCGGCGGGCACGTTCACCATTCGTCTGCAGACCCGTCTCTTCGGCACCGACGATCCCTCGCTGTTCCAGGAGGAGGGCGAGTGGACCGTGATCGAGGGCTCCGGCGACTATGCCGGGCTGCTCGGCCAGGGACACGAATCGGGTATTCGCGACTTCCAGAACCAGTCACTGGACGTGGTGTACACCGGCACCTTGCAGCTGCCGTAACGACCGCTCGAAAACCGGGGCGCGGATCACCGCGCGGCGCTGGTGGCGCCGAGAAGCGGTGCAGGTGCCGGAGTTCGATTTCGCGGCCTCATGGCGCCGACCGCTGCGAATGATCAGCCGTCGGCACAACGTCGTCCGGGTCATGACCTACCTCGCCGACGATCTGGAGGCGCGGCAGTACCCGATGGCGGGTGTGCTGCGGCAACTGGCCCGCGAGGTCGGCACGATGCAGGGCGACGGCGACATTGACATCGATTCATGCCGGTGCGGTGAGCCGATCGTCCAGCCGCGCACCGGCAGACCGCGCAAGCACTGTTTCTCCTGCTCGCCACGGAAAAGAGCGGAGTCACAGGGAGGCATTGGTACTTGGAGCCAGAAGACGTGCCTTCGCGGCAATGCGTCGGCGAGTTTATGCGCGAGGCCCACCGAACGAGCGTCGAGGACGCTCAGGAGGTGATGGCGAGGTTCATGCGCGAGGTCGAAGCGACCCAGCTCGATCTCACCGAGGCGCAGGAAGACGAAGCAGGGCGAGGCCGCCTCGGCAATGACCTTCGTTCGACGTAGAACGTAAACAGTTCCTTTGAGCGAGCCCTCCACGCTCTGCATACTCGACTGGCGACCGTTGAAGTCAGCCACCGGCGGCTCAACGACTTCTTCGCGCTAGAGGAAGTTGAGGAGTGAGCGTCGGATGGGCCTAAAGACGGCGCCGTGGGCCGTGTAGCGGACCCCGGAACTGTGGTGCCACCTTGTGTGCCAGTGGCAGCCGTCCGCAGTTGTCTGGGACGGTCCTCGGTTGCACTCACTTGCGCGTGACCTGTGCATTCGTACGGAGGGGAACGGGCACGAACCCCGAGCCTGCAATCTTTTAATCCGCGGGTTGTGGGTTCGATCCCCACGGGGCCCACCCGCGTGTCTGTGCGATCTCGGCTGATCCTTGACGCCGTCTCGGTTGATGCTCGACACCTCAGTGATCGACGCCGCGGTCGACCGAGTGCACGAGTCCCGTGCGTAGCGGTCCAGCCGCGCACTCTGGAGGTACTGCGTCCGGTCGGTGTGGGGAGCCAGTTGGTCGCACGCGGCAACCCCACTCCGCCTGCGGATGACCGCGCTCGCGCGACGGGGCGTGCGAGGAACCGCTCAACTCCTGATCCGTCCGGATGGGCACCTCGCCTACCGGTGCCACGGAGTCCACGTGGACGACGTCGACGAGTATCTGGCCCGTTGGCTGCCCCATTGCGGCCCCACCTGAGCGCTCCGACTCCGGCATCCTCCGGGAGAATGGCGGCGGCGCACTGTCACGTCGGGAAGGGCGGTGCGAATCATGACGGAGCAACCGGTGGCACGGGTTGTCGAGGATCCGGAGAACGTGCACTGCTGGTGCTGTGGACGGTTTCGTGGAGAGCAGGACGTCGTCCGGCTGGGAGACCATCCGGAGGTACGGGTATGTCTCGGCTGTGCGCACTTCCTGCACCAACGGGCCACGGCACGTGAGGACTCGTTGCGGCCCTCGCCAGGGGCACGGGCGCGCAACGCGCTGCGGGCTGGGCGCGGCTTCGTGATGCAGCGCGGCTGGCAGGACAAGCGGGTGCTCGGCCCGCTGCTGCGCCGGTTGGATCGACGCCTGCCCTGATCGGTTCCGGTCAGCTGGTCGCGAGGTCGGCGTGGTGCGGGTGCACTGCGGTGGTCCGATGGCCCGATTCACGCTGCGCGGCGGCGTGGATCGCGGCGCGCAGAGCGGCTGCATCAGGCAGCCCGGTCAGCCCAGCCGGGGTCGCGTAGATCCGGCAGGCCAGTGCCGGCGCGGCCCCAGGTGCGGCGAACGGGTCGATGCCGTCGGTCAGGATGGTCGGCGCCCCGGAGAAGCCGCTGGCCCACGATCATCCCTTCCCGACCTGGCGCGCGGCCCGAGCCGGCAGGCGATCCGCCTGTCCGCCGCCGGAGGCGCGGCGGCATGCTCGTGCGATGCCTGGCGACGACCGGCGCCTCCGGATTCCGCGCCACTTGAAGGAGGCGGCTCAGCGCGAGGGCCGGACCGCATGGCTCGGCACCCTGCCGGGCACTCTCAGACAGGTCGCGGAGACGTGGTCGCTGACTGTGCAGGAGCCGTTCCAGCCCGGCGGTCAGAGCGCGTGGGTCGCTCCGGTCCGGGACGCCACCGGCTCCGAGCTCGTCCTGAAGCTCGCCTGGCGGCATCCCGAGGCGCAGCACGAGGCGGCGGGCCTGCAGGCGTGGGGAGGTCAGGGCACCGTCCGGCTGTGCGCGGCCGAGGAATTTCCAGAGACCACCGCACTGCTGCTCGAGCGATGCCGTCCCGGCACGCCACTGACTGCTCTCCCGGAGACCGAACAGGACGTCGTTCTCCCCGGACTGCTGCGACGTCTCTGGATCAGCCCGCCGCCCGGCTACGTCTTCCGGACGCTGCAGGTGATGTGCGATCAGTGGGCTGAGGAGTTCGAGGCGAAGTTGGCGGCCGAACCGGGGCTCGTGGATCCCGGGCTGGCGCGCGAGGGCATGGCGCTGTTCCGGGCCCTGCCCGCGACGGCTGATCGGGAGATGCTGTTGGTCACCGACCTGCACGCCGGGAACGTGCTGGCCGCCGAGCGGGAGCCGTGGCTGGTGGTCGACCCGAAGCCGTACGTAGGGGACCCCACCTACGACGCGCTCCAGCACTTGCTGAATTGCGACCGGCTTCTCGCCGACCCCGCGGGCCTGGCCGGGCGACTGGCGGGCATGCTGGAACTGGACGCCGAACGGCTGCGCCGGTGGTTGTTCGCCCGCTGCGTCCAGGAGGCACCCGCGGATCCGGCGTTGCTCGACGTCGCTCGGCGGCTTGCGACCGGCTGAGAGCTTCTTGCCAGCTTGATCAGGGTACGAAGACCATGGGCCCATGTTCGCCCTGCCGGCACCCTTTGCCGCCGTACCAGGTCTGCATCGCTGTGGCTGCTGCGGCGGGGTGTTCCCCCAGCGGCACGTGCGCGAACTCGCGAACATGCCGGGAGTGTTCATCTGCAAGGACTGCGCGCGCTCGGCGGCCCTGCGCGTGCCTCGGTCAGGGCGCTAGGTCACTCTCCCAAGGCTCATGAGGCGCGCCCCGCGCGGTGACGCGCCCGACTGACGGCACCTCCGCGCAGCGCCGGATGTCGCGACGCTGACCACCTGCTCCGGGCACCTGCGTGCACCCGACGGCATGAGGTCGGTGTCGACGGTTGCATCCCGTACCTAGGTACGGGCTTACCGTTCCTCCATGACCACCTCGACGCCCGTTCCCAGGGCCCCTGACCCCCTTCTGACGTGGGTCCCCGTGGACGCCTGCACGCTCCCTACCCCCGAGCAGCCTCTGCGGGTTGCCGAGTTCGACGACCTGTTCACCGGGTCGCTGCGCGGCATCACCGTCGCGGCAGCAGGCGCGCCACGAGCCCGGCTGGTGCTGGTCGGCGACGACACCCTGCCTGCCCGAGTCCGGCGCCTGGCCGACGCGGAGACTGCGTGCTGCTCGTTCTTCACCTTCACCGTCACCGACCTGGGCCGCGAGGGTGCCGGCGGGGCAGGAGACACCGTGGTCGCGCTGGACATCGAGGTGCCGCCCGGCCGGCGTGACGTCCTGGGCGCGCTCGTCGCCCGCGCCGCCGCCCGGGCGAGCGAATGACCGGCGCAAGCGTTTCCGGCGCCATCTCGGCACCGGACGGGCTCCGCAGCGGCCAGGTCGCAGCCGCCGCCGGGGTGAACATCGAGACGTTGCGCTACTACGAGCGACGCGGACTGCTCGCTGAACCGCACCGGAGCCCCGGCGGACACCGCCTGTTCCCGGCCGAGGCGGTCACCGTGCTGCGGGTCATCAAAGCCGCCCAGCGGCTCGGATTCACCCTCGAGGAAGTCGCCGACCTGCTCGACGTCGGTCGCCGATCCCACACCCACGGAGGCCGGCCTCGGCGCACGGGGAACGCCGGTGTGCCGGTCTGCAGCAACGTGCCCGGACCAAGCTGGCCGAGGTCGAGGAACGGATCGCTGATCTGACCGCCATCCGGAACACGCTACGTGCCGCGCTGGACGCCGGCTGCGAGGACCTGGTCGCTTGCGCCGGCAACGACTGCTGCCCGATTCCTTTCGCGACCATCACCACCCGGCCGCACGCCGACGCCGCCCACGACAGGAGTGACGCGTGACCACCCCGAGCGCTCCGGTGCCGACGCCCGGCCGGGGACGCCGCCTCCGCGGCGGCCTGGTCGGCGCTGGTGCGGCCGCTTGCGCGGTCTGCTGCGCCGCGCCCCTGCTCGCGGTGCTGGGGATCGGCCTGACCGGCGCGGCCGCCACCGCGTTCACCGTCGTGTTCGCCGGACTGGTCTTCGGCGTCGTGGTCGCGGTAGCGACCATCGCTGCGGTCGTCCTCCGCCGTCGGCGGACCCGGCGCACGGCCTCCGACATCCCCGCGCCGACTGTCGTAGGCCCGGTCTCGGTGGAGCTGCTCCGCTCCCGGCCGGATCGTTGCTGACCACGGAAGCATGCTTCGCCGCTGGTTGGGAGAGGGGGCACTGTGCCCCACGGGGCCCAGCAACGTGCCTCGACACCGGCGGACGCGACAACCGATGATTCCGGCCCGCCGTCGCGGTCCATCCTGTGTGCACGACGCAGGAGGGCGTGACATGGCCGCGATCGAGGACGTTCGGCCGCTGGGCGCGGAATTGGAGCGCTCGTACCAGGTGTACGTGCGCGGCAGATTGAAGTTCCGCGTCAAGCAGATCGTCTACGTGGCGTTCTCCCTGGACGAGAGCGTGATGGGCTTCGCGTTCCCCAAGGAGGAGCGGGAGGCGCTGGTCCTGGGCGAGCCGCACAAGTTCCAGATGCCGGCGGCGTCGGATCTGCGGTTCAACTGGGTCCACGCCGACCTTGCCGCACTGGACCCGGCCGAAGCCCGCGAGCTCGTCGTCGACGCCTGGCGCATGGTCGTCCCCAAGAAGCTGTCCCGCGCGTACGACGTCATCCATCCCGTCGGCCCGGGCTGAAGCCTCTCGACGGCCCGGTGTTCGCCCTACGGTCCGACCGTGATCTTGCCCAAGGTCCGTGATCCGCGGTTCATCACCGTCCGCCGCGGGGGAACCCTGACGGACTCCGATCATCGGCTCCTGGCGCTGTGGGCGGCCGCGTGCGCGGAACACGTCGTGCACCTCTTCGAATCGGTGCAGCCTGCGGATGCCCGGCCCCGGAACGCGATCGAGCACGTCCGGGCATGGGTTCGCGGGGAGATCAGGATCTCCGATTCCCGCGCAGCGGGCGGGCATGCCATGGCTGCGGCACGAACGTTGACCGGGCCGGCTCGGAACGCGGCATTCGCTGCGGGCCAGGCCGCGGTCGTGGCGCATGTCGCCGCACACGAACTGGGTGCTGCGGCCTATGCGATCAAGGCGGTGCGCGCGGCGGCGCCCGCAGCGCAGGCCGAGAACGCCGGCCGTCTCGAGTGCCGATGGCAACGCGAACAGCTCCCGGACGCGATCCGGGACCTCGTCCTGGACGACCAGCGCCTGCGCTACGACATCTGCTGGTCGGTGTTCGACTGCTGACGTGGTGTGCGGCGTCAGCCGTGCGTCGGGTCCGGTCGCAGCAGGAAGACGCCGATGGTCCGGGTGCCGGCGCGACGCTGGTAGGCGGCGGCACCGGGATAGATCTCGACCGCCCGCCGCCACACCTCCGCGCGGGCATCGCCGGTGAGCTCGTCGGCCACCACGCGGCGCTCGTGCCCGTGGACGACGACCCGTGCCCGGTGCTCGGTGCGCAGGTTGGTGCACCACGCGGGGTCTGCGGGGCGCCCGAAGTTGCCGGCCGCGACGGCGAGATCGGCGCCGATCGGGAAGCCGAGCACGGGAACCGTCCGCGGCAGGCCGGTCCGGGCCCCGGTCGTGGTCAGCATGACCACCGGAAGGCCGGAGAGCAACGACGTCGCCGTGCGGCGCCCTCGACTGAGCCGGAAGACGAGCCGGTCGACCCGGTGGAGCACGCGGGCGAACAGCCAGGCGCCCGGACGGCTCGCCGCGAACCGCCGGAGCCAGCGCTGGTGGCGCGGCACCCCGGTCATCGCTCCCGCCGCACCGGCGCCCGCTTCCCGGGGCTCATCGGCCGATCTTCCGGAAGTCCCAGCTCACGACCTTCTCCGGGACCAGGCGCAGCCAGGCGTGGCGGCCGTCGGAGATGAAGGCGCCGTCCAGGTACTTCTCGCCGAAGAGTCGCTCCGGGACGTCGAGGTCCGGGTCGGGGACGGTCGTTCGGGGGACGTCCCCGACCACCGCCACCGACCCGCGCAGCTCCACGCCGCGCAGCTCGCCGTACTCCTCTCCGGCGTCGACGACGACGCCGACGCGCGGGTCGCGCTGCAGGTCGGCCCACCGCTGGCTGGTGGTGAGCGAGTTCAGCCACAACGATGCGCCGTCCCACACGAACCACAGCGGCGTGTTGTGCGGGCTCCCGTCCGGGCCCACGCTCGCCACGCGGCAGGTCCGCTCGCTCCCGAGGAAGGCGTCGACCTCCTGGGCGGACATGGCGATCCGGCGGCCCCTGCGCTGCTCCTTCACGGGCCGAGTCTTCCGGCCGCGCAGCGACACGACAACACGCCGGAAGTCGTGGGGCGTCGACAGTGTCATCGCACGTCTTTGGAGCTTTTCCACGCTCGCCGGCAGTCGTCGTGTCGACAAGGAAACACCCTGGCAGGGGGGTCATCGGGGCCGTTTCGAACCCTCGGCAACGATTGGGAAACGCGCCGTCCCAGACCCGTCGCGCGTCGCCGGATTCGACCGCTCGGACACATACCGTTCTCTCGTCCGCCACGGCTGGCGGACTGACCGTCGCACTTCCCCGGCGACGGTGTGTTCACGGAGTGGATCGGTGAGTTGCGTGGGCGGTCTGTCCAGCAGTGATGTTTTGGTTGGTGGCACCACGGCGTGCCAAGGCTGGTGGCTCGTCGTCGATGAGGCGGACGGGCAGGCGCGGATCGTCTCGGGACCCTTCCCGGACCGCGCCGAGGCGGGTTGGGCCGCCGGCAGCTATCACTCCGGCCCGGAGAGCGTCCGTCCCGTCTACGGGGTCCGCCGCACGGACGGCGTCCTCAACCGCCGGCCCTCGCCGCAGGACTGGGCCTGGCTGGCGCTGCTCGGTGAGCAGCTCGAGCGCCTGCCCGACGACTGGGACGACGTCCTGTCCGACGAGGACCCGCTGACCACCCTCGTCGTCGAGGTCACCGCGGCGCTGGCCGAGGCCGGGCTGCCGCTGCACGACGTCGCCGGCCCGGACAGCCCGATCGGCGGGGCCAGCCTGACCCCGGAGCCGGAGCTCGGCGGCATCGTCGTCACCTGGCGCCAGCACGACCGGATGAGCGTCGACCAGGTGCACGGCGCGCACCCGCACGTCGCCGTGCAGCGGGTGATGAACCGGGCCCTGGCCGAGGTCCTGACCGTCCGTGGTTTCGTAATCGACGCTTTCGGAGGGGCCACCGGGCACATCGTCCGTCCCGCCATCTGACCGGCGTCCCGCCCTCCCGCCGCCGGTGTGCGGACATCCACGTCTGCGCGATCTCCAGACGTGGATGTCCGCACACTCGCAGGGTGAGCCGGCTCGGAATACCCTCGGGGGGTATAGGGTTCCGTCGATGACGGAACCCTGGCGGGAGGAGGCCCCCTCATGGAGGCCGGTGCACACGAGGGCCACGCCGGTCACGGCACGCAGCGGGCCGTGACCTGGGCGATGGCCGCTCAGGCGACCCTGCACTGCCTGATCGGCTGCGCCATCGGCGAGGTGCTCGGCATGGTGATCGGGACGTCGGCCGGCCTGCACGACGCGGCCACCGTCGTCCTGTCGATCGCGCTGGCGTTCGTCTTCGGATACGCGCTGACGATGCGGGGCGTGCTCCGGGCCGGCGTGCCCTTCCGCCAGGCCCTGAAGGTCGCGCTCGCAGCCGACACCGTCTCCATCGCCGTCATGGAGGTCATCGACAACGCGATCATGGTCGTCGTCCCCGGCGCCATGGCGGCCGGCATCACGGCGTGGCTGTTCTGGGGGTCGCTGGCCTTCTCGCTGGCGGTCGCCTTCGTCCTCACCACGCCGGTCAACCGGTGGCTGATGGGCCGCGGCATGGGCCACGCGGTGGTGCACGCTTACCACTGAGCCCCGTGCATCGGCCGCGACTCCCCTGGGGGTGCGGCCCACGGGAGCGTTCTCCTCCGAACGGGTCAGGAGCGATCAACCGGCGGGTGCGGGATGCCGATGTGCCAGGGTGCGAATCCTCGGCCGGTCGGCGCCGCGGAGGCGCCGCCGTCGAGGCGCGCCCCTGTGGCTGCACCTGACTGCCCTCGTCCTGGTGCCGGTCGTCGGCGTCGTCGTGCTGACCACGGTCATCGCCAGTGCCCGCAGCGCCCAGGCCGACAGCGCGGCCAGGGCCGAGGCGGCCGTGCTCTCCCTCGCCCAGCTGGACGCGGCCCGCAGCAGCGTCGAGCACGAGATCATCCCGGTGCTGACCGTCGCCGTCATCGACGACCCGGCCACCGCGCCGTACCTCGGACTCCCCCACGCCGTCGCCTCGAGCCAACGGCAGCAGGCGGTCGACGCCGGGCTGGAGGCGCGCCGGGCCACCGATGCCGCGCTCGCCGCGGTGCCCGCGGGTTCCGCCGGGGCGTCGGCCGCCGCCAGCGCCGCTGAGGCGCTGACCGGCCTGCGCCAGGGAGTGGACGACGCGACCCTGGCTCTCGAGGACGTCTACCTGGAGTACCTCGACATCTCCAACGACCTCATGAACGCCCAGCGCCGCGCCGAATCGGCGGCCAGCTCCGAGCAGGTCCCCGCGGCGACGCTGCGGGCGGCGCGGGACGTGCTGATGATCGCCGAGCTCGCCCAGGCGGCCAGCCGGCAGGTGCCGCTCTTCCTCGGCGCCCAGCTCAGCGGCGGCGAGTCCATGGGTTCGCGCCTCGCCCGGCAGACCTCCTGGCTGGCCTACACCGACGCCCGCAGCCGGCTCGACGACCTCTCCCAGCAGTCGCTGCGCGACGCCTGGGACGCGGTGCGCTCGACGGCGCGCATGACCGGCCTGGACGTCGTCCTCGCGGCCCAGGCCGACCCGAGCACGCAGACGCTCACGCCGGCCGACCAGTTGATCCCGCTGCTGTTCCGGGCCTCGGCGCGGGACGGGCTGCTCTCGGACATGGTCGCCACCGCGGTCGACAGCGCCCAGGCACTGGCCGCCGCCGACCGCGACCGGGCCACCGAGAGCCTGCACGCCACCCTCCGCCTGGGCATCGGGCTGCTGGCGGCGTCTCTGCTGGGCGCCGTCTGGCTCGGTCGCCGCGTCGCCCGGGCACTGGGCCTGCTCGCCGGTCAGGCGACCGAGATCAGCGAGGGCCGCCTGGTCGAGGTGGAGGTGGACGGGCCGCGCGAGGTGCGCACCGTCTCCGGCGCCCTGGGTGCTGCCGTGGCCGGGCTCCGCCGGATCCAGGACCAGGCCTCGGCCGTGGCGCGCGGCGACCTCGACAACTCCCTGCTCGACGAGCCCCTGCCCGGACCGCTGGGCGAGGTCGTCCACGCCTCGGTGATGGAGATCGTGCACTCGGTGCGCCAGCGGGAGCTGCTGCAGGAAGCCCTGGCGCACCAGGCCAGCCACGACCCGCTCACCGAGCTCCCCAACCGCGCGCAGGCCCTCTCGCTGGCCACCGCCGCCCTGCACCGCGGGGCCCGCTCCGGCGAGATGACGGGGCTGCTCTTCGTCGACCTCGACGGGTTCAAGGCGGTCAACGACGGCCACGGGCACGCCGCCGGTGACGCCGTCCTGGTCGAGGTCGCCCGCCGGTTGCGCGCCGCCGTCCGGCCCGGAGACGTGGTCTGCCGCCTCGGCGGGGACGAGTTCGTCGTGCTGGTGGAGGCCGCCGCGGCCGAGCGGGACCTGATGGAGCTGGCCGAGCGGCTCGTCGCCGCCGTGAGCGCGCCGATGCTGGCCGGGGACGTCCCGGTCCAGGTCGGGGCCAGCATCGGTGTCGCCGTCAGCCGGGACGGCGGAACCGATCCCGACGTGCTGTTCGCCGAGGCCGACACCGCCGCCTACCGCGCGAAGCGGTCCGGTCGCGGGCGGGCCGAGATCTTCGACGAGACGCTGCGCCGGCAGATGAACGCCCGGTCCGAGCTCGAGGCGGCGATCGCCTCCGGGCTGGCCGACGGGGAGATGCGGCTGTACTACCAGCCGGTGCTCGACATCGCCTCGGGACGGCTGGTCGGCTACGAGGCGCTGCTGCGCTGGCAGCGCCCGGGTGTCGGGCTCGTGCAGCCGGACGAGTTCGTCCCGGTGGCCGAGGCGTCGACGCTGATCTGCGACGTCGACCGCTGGGTGCTGCACGAGGCCACCCGGCAGCTCGCCGCCTGGCGCGCGGACCTGCCGGTCCTCCCCGGTGGGCCGGAGCCGACCGTGGCGGTCAACATCTCCGGCCGCCACCTCGCCGACCCCCGGGTGGTCACGGACGTGACCGACGCCCTGGCCGCCTCGGGCCTGCCCGCCCCGCTGCTGGTCGTGGAGGTCACCGAGACGGTGCTGGTGGACAGCCCGGCCGCCCTCGGACACCTCGAGGAGCTGCGCCGGCTGGGGGTCGGCGTGGCCCTCGACGACTTCGGGACGGGCTACACCTCGATCGGCCAGCTGCGGCAGATGCCGGTGGACACCCTGAAGATCGACCGCAGTTTCATCGCGTCGGCCGAACCGGCGCAGCGTGCGCTGGTCGCGCTCATGATCCGCGCCGCGCACACCTTCGGGCTCGTCGTCGTGGCGGAGGGCGTCGAGGACGAGGCCCAGCTGCGGCGCCTGGAGGAGCACGCCTGCGACCAGGCGCAGGGCTACCTGCTGCACCCGCCGATGCCGGCGGACGAGGCCCGCCGGCTGTTGCGGCCGCGGTCCGACGCCTCCACCTGAGGTCGGATACCTGTACGTCCAAGCATCTGTCGCGTACGGTTACGTGGACGTCCAAGTATCCGAGTCGGCCCCGTGTCGACGAGCAGGAGTCCCATGACCACGAGCGCGCCGACCGAACTGCACGTGCCCACCCACCCGGTGCGGTTCGTCACCGCGGCCAGCCTCTTCGACGGCCACGACGCGGCCATCAACGTCATGCGGCGACTGCTGCAGACCCAGGGTGCCGAGGTCGTGCACCTGGGCCATGACCGCAGCGTCGACGCCGTCGTCCGCGCGGCGCTGGAGGAGGACGTCCAGGGCGTCGCCCTCTCGTCCTACCAGGGCGGGCACGTCGAGTACTTCAGCTACCTCGTGGAGCGCCTGGCGGAGAGCGGTGCGGGGCACGTCCGCGTCTTCGGCGGCGGGGGTGGGGTCATCGTCCCGGCCGAGATCTCGCTGCTCCGCGAGCGTGGCGTCACCATCTTCGCGCCCGAGGACGGCCAGCGGCTCGGGCTCCCGGGGATGATCAACCAGCTGATCCGGGAGTGCGACGTCGACCTGGCCGCCGAGGGCCCGGACGTCGACGCGCTGCTGACCGGCGACCCGCCCGCCCTCGCCCGCGCCATCACGGTCCTGGAGGCGGGCCGCTCACCCGAGCTGGCCGAGCAGGTGCGGACGGCGGCCGTGAGCCGGACCGTTCCGGTCCTGGGCATCACCGGCACCGGCGGCTCGGGCAAGTCCTCGCTGACCGACGAGCTGCTGCGCCGCCTGCGCCTCGACCAGGAGGACAAGCTCCGGGTGGCCGTCCTCGCGATCGACCCGACCCGCCGCCGGGGCGGGGGAGCGTTGCTCGGCGACCGCATCCGCATGAACGCGCTCGAGAGCGGCGACGGCGGGCACACGTTCTTCCGCTCGCTGGCCACCCGGTCGGCCGGCGCGGAGACCCCCGAGCACCTCGACGACGTGCTGTGCGCGGTGAAGGCCGCGGGCTTCGACCTGGTCGTCGTCGAGACGCCCGGCATCGGTCAGGGCGACGCGGGGATCATCCCCTTCTCCGACGTGGCCCTCTACGTGATGACGCCGGAGTTCGGCGCCGCCTCCCAGCTCGAGAAGATCGACATGCTCGACTTCGCCGACGTCGTGGCGATCAACAAGTACGAGCGCCGCGGCGCCGAGGACGCGCGCCGCGACGTCGCCCGGCAGATGGTGCGCAACCGCGGCGCGTTCGGGACGCCGTGGGAGGAGATGCCCGTCTTCGGCACCAGCGCAGCCCGGTTCAACGACGACGGCGTCACCGCGCTCTACCAGCACCTGCGCGGACTGCTCGTCGACAAGGGCCTCCCCGCGGGCGCCGGCGTGCTGCCCCGGGTCGACGTGCGGGCCTCCTCCGGGCTGACCAGCGTCGTGCCCTCGTCCAGGTCCCGCTACCTGGCCGACATCGCCGACGCCGTCCGCGGCTACCACCGGCAGACCGAGGCGCAGGCCGACGTCGTCCGTCGCCGGGAGCACCTGCGCACCGCCGCGCAGCTGCTCGCCGACGACCCGTCCGCGGCGAAGGTCGCCGAGCTGCTCGAGGACGCCGACGGCCGGCTGCTGCCCGAGGTCCGGTCCCTCGTCGAGGGCTGGGCCGACCGGGTCGAGGAGTACAGCGGCGACGAGCTGGTCTACCGGGTGCGGGACAAGGAGATCCACACCCCGCTGACCCGCGAGACGTTGTCGGGCACCAAGGTGCCCCGCGTCGCGCTGCCCCGGCTGACCGACCAGGCGGAGCTGGTGCGCTTCCTGCGGCGGGAGAACCTCCCGGGCTTCTTCCCGTTCACCGCCGGGGTCTTCCCGTTCAAGCGGGAGGGCGAGGCGCCGGCGCGCATGTTCGCCGGCGAGGGCGACGCCTTCCGCACCAACCGGCGATTCAAGCTCCTGTCGGCCGGCAACGAGGCGACCCGGCTGTCGACGGCGTTCGACTCGGTCACCCTCTACGGCCGCGACCCCGATCCCCGCCCCGACATCTACGGCAAGGTCGGCACGTCCGGCGTCTCGATCGCGACGCTCGACGACATGAAGGTGCTCTACAGCGGCTTCGACCTGTGCGCGCCGACGACGTCGGTCTCGATGACGATCAACGGACCGGCGCCGACGATCCTCGCGATGTTCCTCAACACCGCGATCGACCAGCGGCTGGACGCCTTCCGCGAGGAGGAGGGCCGCGAGCCCGACGAGGCGGAGGCCGAGGAGATCCGCGCCTGGGTGCTGTCCACCGTCCGCGGCACGGTGCAGGCCGACATCCTCAAGGAGGACCAGGGCCAGAACACCTGCATCTTCTCCACCGAGTTCGCGCTGCGGGCCATGGCCGACATCCAGGAGTGGTTCATCGAGCACTCGGTGCGCAACTTCTACTCGGTGTCGATCTCCGGCTACCACATCGCCGAGGCCGGGGCGAACCCCATCAGCCAGCTCGCCTTCACGCTGGCCAACGGGTTCACCTACGTCGAGGCATACCTGGCCCGCGGGATGGACATCGACGACTTCGCCCCCAACCTGTCCTTCTTCTTCTCCAACGGCATGGACGCCGAGTACTCGGTGATCGGCCGGGTCGCCCGCCGCATCTGGGCGGTCGCCATGAAGGAGCGCTACGGGGCCGGGGAGCGCTCGCAGAAGCTGAAGTACCACGTGCAGACGTCGGGCCGCTCCCTGCACGCGCAGGAGATGCAGTTCAACGACATCCGGACGACGCTGCAGGCGCTGTGCGCGATCTACGACAACGCCAACAGCCTGCACACCAACGCCTACGACGAGGCGGTCACCACCCCCAGCGAGGCCTCGGTGCGCCGGGCCCTGGCCATCCAGATGATCATCGACAAGGAGTGGGGGCTCGCCGACAACGAGAACCCGCTGCAGGGCTCGTACGTCATCGACGAGCTCACCGACCTCGTCGAGGCCGCGGTGCTGGCGGAGTTCGACCGGATCGCCGAGCGCGGGGGAGTGCTGGGCGCCATGGAGACCGGCTACCAGCGCGGGCGGATCCAGGACGAGTCGATGCTCTACGAGCACCGTAAGCACGACGGCAGCCTGCCCATCGTCGGGGTGAACACATTCCTGGCCCCGCACCGGGACGAGGAGGAGCCGCACAGCGTCGAGCTGGCCCGCGCCACCGAGCAGGAGAAGAAGTCGCAGCTGGACCGGCTCGCCGACTTCCACGCCCGCAACGCCGACCGGGCACCCGCGGCGCTGGCCCGGCTGCAGGAGGTGGCGATGAGCGAGGGCAACGTGTTCGCCGAGCTGATGGACGCCGTCCGGTACTGCTCCCTCGGCCAGATCTCCGACGCCTTCTTCGAGGTGGGCGGCCAGTACCGGCGCAACGTATGAAAGGACCACCCTGCCCCCCACGCCTCGCAAGCTCGCCGCGGGGCCCTGCAGGGTGGCCGCGGTGAGCCCGCCGCTCCCGTTCGACCCGATCGACGAGGCCGCCCAGCTGTGGCGGGAGCACGGCTGGGGCGACGCGGCCGACGGGATGGCGGTGGTCACCTCGCTGATGCGCGCCCAGGCGATCGTGCAGGCGCGGGTCGACGAGGCCCTGCGTCCCCTACAGCTCAGCTTCGCCCGCTACGAGCTGCTCGCGCTGCTGTCGTTCACCCGCACCGGCGCGCTGCCCATGGCGAAGGCCGGTGCCCGGCTGCAGGTGCACCCGGCGAGCGTGACCAACGCGGCCGGCCGGCTGGAGGACGCCGGCCTGGTGGTGCGCCGCCCGCACCCCTCCGACGGCCGGGGCGTTCTGGTCGAGATCACCGATGCCGGCCGGAAGACCGTTCGCGAGGCGACCGAGCGGCTGAACGAGGTGTTCCGGCGGCCCGAGCTGAGCTCGCCGCCCATGGTGTCGCTCGTCGGCATCCTGCGGGACCTCCGCCGCGACAGCGGCGACTTCACCGGCCCATGACGACGCTCGCCGACGACCTCGGCGCCCCCGTCCCGCTGCCGTCGCCGCCGCGCCGGATCGTCTCGCTGGTCCCGTCGCTGACCGAGGCGCTGGCGGTGAGCACCACCGACCGGCTGGTCGGCGTCACCGACTGGTGCACCCACCCGCCGGAACTGGACCTCCCCCGGGTGCGCGGCACCAAGAACCCCGACCGTGCGGCCATCGAGGCGCTGCGGCCCGACCTCGTCGTCGCGAACCGGGAGGAGAACCGGCGGCTGGACGTGGAGCGGCTCCGCGCGGCCGGGGTTCCGGTCTGGGTGACGGTGATCGAGTCGCTGGACGAGGCGTTCGCGTCCCTGAGGCGGTTGTTCGTCGAGGTGCTGGCACTGGAGGAGCCAGGCTGGCTGACGACGGCCCGCGCCGAGTGGGCCCGGCCGGCGCCGGAGCCGGCCCGGAGCGTCGTCGTCCCCGTCTGGCGGGATCCGTGGATGGTCGTGGGCTCGCGCACCTTCACCGGCGACCTGCTCTCCCGGCTCGGCCTGGACAACGCCTTCGGTCGGCACGAGGAGCGCTATCCCCGGGTGGAGCTCGCCGAAGTGTCCGGGGCCGCACCCGACCTGGTGCTGCTCCCCGACGAGCCGTACGTGTTCACCGCCGACGACGGTCCCGAGGCGTTCCCCGACCGCGACGTCGTCCTCGTGTCCGGCCGCGACCTGACCTGGTACGGGCCGTCGCTGGCGACCGCGCGAGAGCGCCTGCTCGCCGCGGTCAGGCGTCCAGGAACTCCTCGATGACCGGCGCCAGCGCCGCGGCCTCGGTGACCAGCGCGATGTGGCCGCCCTCGTACAGGTGCAGCGTCGCGTCGGGGATGAGCCGGGCCATCATCCGGGCGTTCACCACCGGGATGATCGGGTCGTCGTCGCCGGCGACGATCAGCGTGGGTTGCCGGATCATCTTGAGGAACGGCAGGCTGCTCCACCCGGCGCTCGCCGCCAGCTGGAAGTAGTAGCCGCGCTTGGGCCCCACACGGGTGTGCGAGTGCAGGGCCCGCGCGGCCCGGTCGGGATCCGTGCGCATCGTGCCGCCGTAGATGTCGCCGGCGATGCTGCGGGCGTAGTCGGGGTCGCGGTGCCGGCGCGGCGTGAGCATCCGGGCCAGCACCCGCGGGTGAGCGGGGACCATGAGCGTCCCGGTGGCCGTGGCGGCGAGCACCAGCTTGCGGCAGCGACTGCGGTGCTGGACGGCGAAGTGCTGCGCCAGCCCGCCGCCCCACGAGAGGCCGAGGACGTCGACCGGTCCGTCGAAGCCCAGCCGGGTGAGCACGCGCGCCACCACCGCGCTGAAGGTGGCCAGGTTGTACGGGACGACGGGGCGCGGGGAGCCGCCGACGCCGGGGACGTCGAAGCGGATCACCGTGCGACGCCGGTCGAGCGCGTCGACGAACGGCTGCAGCACCTCGAGGCTCGCCCCGATCCCGTTCATCAGCAGCAGCGGGGGCACGTCGGGATCGGTGCCCGTGCGCACCGCCACCCGCAGCGTGCGCCCGCCGGCCGTGACCGAGCGGACGTACTCGCCCCGGCCGGGCGCAAGCCGGGACGGCCTACTTGTCGAAGACATATGTGCCGGGCGCCTCGGTCAGCTCCTCGAGCTCCCCGGCCAGATCGGTCGGCGCCGCGATCTCCTCGCCGGAGCGCTCGCCCAGCCAGGTCATGAAGTCCGGCCACCAGGAGCCCTGCACCGTCTCGGCAGAGTCCAGCCACTCCTTCGGGTCCGCCGGGGTCTTCTCGGCCACCTGGAACGTGGACTTCGGGTTGCCCGGCGGGTTGACCAGCGAAGCGATGTGCCCGCTGGTGGACAGCACGAACCGGCTGTCGCCGCCCAGCAGCTGGGTGCTGCGGTAGCAGGCCTGCCAGGGGCACAGGTGGTCGGCGATGCCCGCGGTGACGTAGCTGTCGACGGTCACCGTCGACAGGTCCACGGGGGTGCCGAGCATCGACGCCTTGCCCGGCTCGGTGAGGGCGTTGCCGATCGCGACGTCGATGAAGTCACCGTGCAGGGCCGCGCTCATCCGCGTCGTGTCGGCGTTCCAGTAGAGGATGTCGAAGTTCGGCGGCGGCTTGCCCTGCAGGTAGTTGTTGACCCAGTAGTTCCAGATCAGGTCGTTGGGCCGCAGCCAGGCGAAGACCTCGGCCAGCTGGGCGCCGTCGAGGTACCCCTTCTTCCGCGACCGCTCGGTCGCCGCCTTCACCGACTCCTCGTCCATGAGGGCCGAGACGGTGCCGGCGTGGGACCAGTCGAGCACCGTGACGGCAAGGCTGAGCCCGGTCACCCGGTCCATGCGGCCCGTCGCGGCGAGGTGCGCGAGCAGCATCGAGGTGATGATGCCTCCGGAGCAGAAGGCCTGGAGGGAGACCTTGTCCTGCCCGGTGGCCCGCTCGACGGCGTCCATCGCGTCGATGATCGCCTGCCCGTAGGTGTCCAGCCCCCAGTCGCGGTGCCGCTCGTCGGGGTTGCGCCAGGAGATCATGAACACCTGCTGGCCGCTGCCGACGTAGTGCTCCACGATGCTGCGGCCGGGCGCGAGGTCGGCGATGTAGTACTTGTTGATCGTCGGCGGCACCATGAGCAGCGGCACCGCCCGGACCTTCTCGGTCGTCGGCCGGTAGCGGATGAGCTCGAACACCTCGGACCGGAAGACCACGACGCCGGGGGTGACCGCGAGGTCCTCGCCGACGGTGAACGCGTCGGGCTCCACCATCGACGGCACCCGCGGCGGCGTGGACAGGTCGCGGGCCATCCGGCGCACGCCCTCGACGACGTTGCGGCCGCCGGTGTCGATGACCGCCTTCAGCGCGAGCGGGTTCAGTACGGGCACGTTGCTGGGAGCGAGGGCGTCGACGAGGTTGGTCGCGGTGAACCGGATCCGCTCGTCGTCCTTCCAGTCGAGGCCGGCGTCGCCGATGAGCTCCCACGCGGTGCGAGCGGTGGCCAGGTGCGCCTGCATCGCCCGGCGCAGCAGCGGGTTGCCCCGCCACGCCGGGTCGGCGAACCGCTTGTCCTTCCGGCCGGGCTCGAGCTCCGATGAGCCGACCGCGACCTTGCCGAGCTCGCGGGCCAGCTTGCTCGTGCGGCGGGCCACCGCGCGGGGATTGCGGGCCAGCGCCGATCCGAAGCGCAGCGCGGTGCCCGCCGGGGGCACGAGCCGGCGGAGAGGACCGCGGGCCGCGTCGACGAGCACCATGTCCAGGCCGGACACGGCATCGGCGGTCTCCTCGGGCGGATCGGCCGGGGTCGGACGGCGTTTGTCGCTGGCTGGCTCGGCCATGGCGGTACTCCTCTGGGCGGCGCGGTGGTCCGCTGCGGCGCCGGGGGACGACGGTGCGCCGTCCCCGGGGGCGCAACTGTGACCCCAGCCACTCAACCACAGGATCCGGCCGGTAGCAGGCCGGAAGCGGGAGCCCCGGCTCAGCCCACGGGGTACTGCGGACAGAGATGGGTGATCGCCAGCCGGGCGAAGTTGGCGGCCTGGCCGACGGTGGCGCCGGCGTCGGTCAGCGAGCCGACGGCCTCGGAGTAGGTCGCCCCACCGCCCATCTGCTCGCACACGTAGCCGGCCAGGGCCAGCTTCTGCTCGTCGTCGGCCGGCGGGGCCATGCCGGAGGCGGCCAGCGCCCCGAGGAAGGCGGTCACGGGGTCGGCCGAGGGGGCGGCGGCCGGGGGCGGAGCCGGGGCAGGCGCCGGGGCCGGGGCCGGGGCCACGCTGTCGTCGCCGGCAGCGGGACCGCCGGAGCCGTCCACGGACGGCGCGTCCGCCGCAGCCGCGTCCACGGGAGCCGCGGGCGCGGACTCCGGAGCTGTGGTGGCGGCGGAGTCGCCGGGGTCCTGCGCCGGGGAGGCCGCGCCTGACGCGGTGGACGATCGCGCTCCGGAGGCTTCCGCCGCGCCGCCGGGGCGGTTCATCGCCACCCAGGCGCCGACGGCGACCAGGACCGCGGCCACGGCGGCCACGATCAGGAGGCGCTCGAGCGCACCCGGCCCTCGCGCGGCAGAACCGGCCCGCCGGCCGGTGGTCTTCGCGGTCATCGGTGCTGATCTCCGTTCCGGCCCGGCCCGCGTGGCCGACTCCCTGGTGCCATCGGCGCGCGGGCCCGCCGGCTCCAGCCGACACGGTGCCGTCTCACCCCTCGGGGTGTCCCCGTTCCCGCCTCAGGTGGGAGAGGCGGCCGGGTCGCGGCCGTGCCGGATGGCCATCAGCAGCGCCGGCCAGCCCAGGGCCAGACCCGCGCCGAGCAGCGCCCCGGCGACGGTGTCGGAGAGCCAGTGGGCTCGCAGGTAGACCCGCGACAGCGCCATCACCGAGGTGAGCACCACCGCGTAGACCTCCCACCGCCACCGGTTCGGGCCGGGCTGCGCGAGCACGAGCACAAGGCCGACGGCGGTCACGGCGGTCGCGATGGCGTGCCCCGAGGGGAACGACGCCGCGGACGTCTCGATCAGCGACCCTGGGGGACGGGGACGGTCGACGGCGCTCTTGACCGGCCCGATGAACAGCTCGCTGGTCAGCACCGCCAGCGCGAACGCCGCCAGCCGCAGCCAGTGCCGTCGCCAGGCCAGCAGCAGCAGGGCCGCGGCCCGCAGCGGCCAGTTCACCAGGCCGCTGCCCAGCCACGACAGCGCCACCGCGAGCGCGGTCGCCGGGTCGTTGCGTGCCGCTCCGGCCCACCGCCAGACGGCGTCGTCGACGGCCTGCACCGCCGGCCTGGTGGCCGGCAGGAGCACGAGCAGCGTCACGACGACCGCGCCGAGCAGCAGGGCGCCGCTGACCACCAGCCCGCGACGTGTGTCGACCAGCATCAGGCCGGACGTCCTCCGACCAGGCGCACCAGCCCCCCGACGGCGAGGCCCAGGGCCGCCCCGCCCACGACGTCGAGCGGGAGGTGCGCGCCGACGTAGACCCGGGTGAGGCAGACGACGACGAGCACCGCGGCGGCCGCGACCCGCCCCCGCCGGCCCAGCCACGGCCAGGCCACCGCGACCAGCGCGGCGAGCGTGGCGGCGTGCCCGGAGACGAAACCGCGTCCGTGGGCCTCCGCACCGCGGATCACGACATCGGCCAGCAGCCCGTCCGGTCGCCCGCGGGGCCAGAGGCCTTTGACGACCTTGGCCATGAAATAGGTGCCGAGGCCGGCGACCAGGAGCTCGAGGGCCAGCCGCCACCGCCGGGCGGCCGCGGCGGCCAGTGCGGCCGCCGGCACGACCAGCAGGTTGCCGAGCTGCATCAGCGGCCAGACGAGGACGAAGGGCAGCACGGTGGTGCCGTTCAGGACCCGGAAGGCGGCGGCCTCGGCGCCCGGGACGGAGTCGCGGTCGATGGGCAGGGCGGCGAGCAGCAGGACGGCGCAGCCTCCGCCGAGCAGGGCCAGCTCGGGCCACCCCCGGCCGACCGCGCGGTCCGGGGTCGACAGGGTCGCCGTCACACGGACTCCGGCACCAGCTCGGTCCGGGGCGCGGTGTTCGGCTCCCGTCGCCACGACCGGTTGCGCTGCCAGATCACGTACGTCACCAGGCCGAGCGGGATCGGCAGCACGTACGTGAGCGCACGGAAGATCAGCACCCCGGCGGCCACCATCGCGCGCGGGCCCCCGGCGGCGGACAGTCCCGTGATGAGCGCCAGCTCGACCACGCCCAGCCCGCCGGGGGTGAACGGGATCGCGGTGAGCAGGCGGGCGAAGGCGAACACCGCGAGCGCCTCGGCCCAGCTGACCTGCTCGGCGCCCACGCCCACGAAGCGCAGCGACAGCAGCAGGACCAGGAAGAGCGACAGGTGGCTGACGAGGGTCGCCAGCGTGATCCAGTGCCATCGGGCGTGCAGCAGCAGCGCCGTCCGGTCGCGGAACTTGGTCATGGCCCGGTCCCAGCCCTCCACGGGCGGCCGCCCGAAGAGCCGCACGAGTGCCGACGCCCAGCCTCCGAGGACCCGACCCAGGCGGGCGGCGCTCTCCCGGCTGCGCATCAGCAGCCAGAGCGCGACCGCGGCCGCGGCCAGTCCGGCCACCCCGGCCAGCCCCGCGAGCAGCCGGCCGGTCGTGGGCGGCGAGGAGAACGCCAGCAGCGCCAGGGCCAGCACGGGGAGCCCCAGCTTGGCGAAGTTGTTGAACAGGCCGGAGACGAGCAGCGACACCGATGTCCGGGACCGGGAGAAGCCCCAGGACGAGTTCATGGCGTAGGTGAGCCCGAGGGAGATCGCCGCACCGCCGAGCACGGTGTTGGAGACGGCGGTCGTCGTCTCGGTGGAGACGGTGGCCTGCCGGAACGTCATTCCCGGCATGGTGGCGACCACCAGGAACTGGTAGGTCGCCAGGTTCCAGACGGCCGCCACCATCAGGACGGTGATCTCGACCCAGCTCATCGAGCGCACCGAGTCCCAGACCGCGGCCATGCTCGTGAACTGGGGGAGGAACCACACGAAGACGGCGACCAGCAGGACGACGGAGAACAGCGGGCCGATCAGCCGGCGCCACAGGGGACGCCTCCGGCGGGCCGCCGCTGCGGTGACGGCGGTCATCGCCGGCCGCCCGGGGGCGGGTCGAGCGACAGCTTGCCGTCGCTCTCCTCGTGCACCTGGTCGACCAGGTCCGACCGGGCGATCACGCCCACCGCCGCGGTGGCCAGTGCGAGGGGCTCCCCGCGGCTGTCACCGGTGAGCTCGAAGACCATGGTGATGCAGCCCCCCTCGAAGACGTAGTAGCGCTCACCCTCGAAGTGCGGGGTCGTGCGGGTCACCCGCTCGAGCCGGCGCATCCCCTCCCGGTCGCTCGGGATCTCGGTCGAGCCGGCGGTGTCGCAGGAGTCCTCCAGCCGCACCTCGATGGCCTCCTGACCGTCGCGGTCCGAGTCGAGCGAGAAGGTGGCGACCCCGTCGCGGGCGTCCAGGTGGTGGAAGCCCCAGCCCACCGGCAGCGTCGTCCGCAGGCAGGGCACCCAGGTGGCCGAGGGCACCGACTGGGCCATCAGGACGACGCCGTTGGCGGCGGCGCCGTCGTCCCCCTCGGAGCAGTTGGGCTGCTCCGTGGTCGCGGTGGTGTCGCTGGCGCACCCGGCCAGCCCGGCCGCGAGGCAGAGCACGAGCAGGACCCGGGCCGGCCTCACAGCGGTGCCCCGATGAGGTTGATCAGCACGAAGAGGCCGAAGGCGGCGCCGACCAGCGTCACCACGGTGAGGACGGCGCGGCGCCAGGTCCACCGCTGGATCCGGACCGGGGGCAGCCGGTAGGGCAGCAGCCGCAGGAAGTCGCCGTGCAGGTCACGGCCCTGCTGGCGGAGCATCCGGCGCAGCTGGGAGGGCATGGTGAGGCCGCGGGTGGCGGCGAAGGCCTCGGCGATCTCCTCGTCGGAGAACTGCATGCGGGCCCGCCGGTACACGCGTTCGGCACTGGTCCGCAGGCCCAGGACCAGCATCATGTTGGCCAGGTCGACCGCCTGCCGCCACGGGCTCGGGCGGACCTCGGCGAACGCGGTGTCCACCACGAACAGCGTCCCGTCCCGCACGAGCAGGTTCGCCGGCTTGATGTCCCGGTGCGCCAGGCCGATCTCCCACATCCGCCGGACCACCGACAGCCCCTGGTCGATGACCGCCTCGTCGATCTCGGCCTCGCCGATCTCGGAGGTGCCGTCGAAGAACTCGGCGACCAGCAGGTACTCGCGCTCGGGGGTGATCTCGACGATCCCGAGCGGGTGCGCCACCGGGAGCCCGGCGTCGGAGAGCACCCGCAGGACGTAGTCCTCGTACTGCACCAGCCGGCGCACGCTGTGGAAGGGCTGCTCGTCCTCCAGCCGGCCGTAGAGCAGGGTGCGGCCGAGCTTGTACCAGCGGTCCGAGCGCACGTGGGTGGCCGCGTAGAGCTTGCCGAAGACGTACGTGTCCGGGTCGCCCTTGACCGTGATCCTCAGCGGGGTCGACCCGCCCGAACCGGCCAGCCCGAACGGCTTCACCTCGCCGGCGATGAGGCCCAGCTGGTCGTGCAGGGCCCGGACGATCGCCTCGCCCCGGGCGCCGGTCACGTCGAGGTGCGCCGGCCGGCCACGGGTGTAGCGGACGGGGTAGACGTCGTTGGGCGTCAGCAGGCGGAACGCCGCCAGCGGGACGGCGACGCCGAGGATCACGCCGGCCAGGATGTCGGTCGGGTGGTCCTGTGCGAGGTACAGCCGCGACAGCCCGGTGATCAGCACCAGCGCCGTGATCCCCCACTTGGCGATCGTCCGTTTCCGGCCGGCCGGCACGAGCGAGTACACGGAGCTGACCAGGAAGGCGCTCAGCACGGTCATCGGCAGCGACGGCATGGAGAATCCCGCCCACGGGCCGAGGATCTCGACCTCGTAGGGCCGCGGCCGCTGCAGCGTGCTGGCCATGCTGGCCCCGATGTTGACCACGACGAGGGCGACACCGATCCAGACGAACAGGTGCCGCCACCGCCGGAGGAGGACCAGCAGGGCGAGGTTGGCCAGCCACAGCACGTGCAGCGCCCGCCCCGTCGCCAGCACACCGCCGATCTCGGCGACGCGCGTCAGCCACGGCGTCCGCAGGTCGGCGAGCGCCTGCAGGAAGCGGGTGTCCAGGAGGTCGAAGAACGTGACGCTGCCGGTCACGACGACGACGATCCAGGCCACCACGACGACCGCCGACAGGCCCAGCCACCACTTGCCGGAGGCGTTCAGGTGCCGGGGCAGCGGCGGGGGTTCACCCGACGGACGGCGCCGGCTGCGGACGCGCTGGATCGCCGGTGGGGCCGGCCGCGCGACCGGGACCGCGGGCCCCGGGCCGGGCGGCGCCTGCGGCAACGTCGCCATGCCCGGTGATGCTCCACCCGTGCGGCTCCCGGGACCATCCCCTTTCGTCCCGTGCGGGGCTACCGTCCGACTGGAACCGCCCGAGCCCGCGCATGGAGGAGGGTGCCGTGCGCTCTCGACCGGCCGCGCTCGCCGCCGTCCTGCTGGGGCTCGCCGTCCTTACCTCCTGCGCGAGCAGCGATCCCGAGCCGTCCGCACCGACGACCGTTCGGTTCGCCTCCTACGACTTCGCCGAGAACCAGACGCTCACCGAGGTCTACGCCGAGGCCGCCCGCCGTGCCGGGCTACCGGTGTCGGTGCAGCACGGTGTCGGGCCGCGCGAGGTCGTCTCGCCGGCGCTGCAGCAGGGCGTCGTGGACGTGGTCGTGGACTACCTCGGCACCGCGCTGAGCTTCGCCCGGCCGTCGGAGACACGTCCCTCACGGAACCCCGAGGAGATGCACGGCGACCTGGTGCGGACGCTGAGGCAGCGGAACGTGCTGGTGCTCGACGTGTCCCGGGCGGAGGACAAGAACGGGTTCGCGGTCACGACCGCGTTCGCCGCACGCAACGGCGTCTCGCGGCTGTCCGACCTGGCGGAGCTGGCTCCCGAGCTCGTCTTCGGGGGGCCGCCGGAGTGCCCCGACCGCCCGTTCTGCCTGAAGGGCCTGGAGGAGGTGTACGGGCTGGACTTCGGGGAGGTCCTGACCATGCCCTCGAGATCGGCGACGGTGGAGGCGCTGGTCTCCGGCCAGATCGACGTCGGGCTGCTGGAGACCACCGACGCCCGGCTGGCGGTGGCCCCGGTGATGCTGCTGCTGGACGACCGGGAGCTCCAGCCGCCCGAGAACGTCGTCCCGCTCGTGCGCAGCGCCGCCGTCGACCGGTGGGGCGAGGAGCTGCGCACCGCGCTGGACGACGTCAGCGCGCAGCTGACCACCAACGACCTGGTGCAGCTCAACCGCCTGGTCGAGATCGACGGGTTGACGCCGGAGGAGGCCGCCGCCCGGTGGTGGGGGGAGGGCTGATCAGACGATCGCGCCCCGGCCGGTGATCGCCCGGCCCACGATCAGCGTGTTCACCTCGCGGGTGCCCTCGTAGGAGTAGATCGCCTCGGCGTCGGCGACGTACCGGCCGACGTTGTGCTCGAGCAGGATGCCGTTGCCGCCCATCAGCTCGCGGGCCCAGCCGACGGTCTCCCGCATGCGCACGGTGCTGAACGCCTTGGCCAGCGACGCCTGCTCGTCGGTCATCCGCCCGGCGTCCTGGAGCTGGGACAGCCGCGCGCACAACGCCGCCGAGGCGGTGATGTTGCCGAGCATCCGCACCAGCAGGTCCTGCACCAGCTGGAAGCTCGCGATCGGCTTGCCGAACTGGGTGCGCTCGCCCGCGTAGCGCAGCGCGTGCTCGTAGGCGCCCCGGGCGCACCCGACCGCCGACCAGGCGACGCCGGCCCGGGTCATCTTGAGCACCTTGGCGGTGTCCTTGAAGCTGTTGGCGTTCTGCAGCCGGTTCTCCTCCGGCACGCGCACGCCGTCCAGGGTGATGAGCGCGTTCTGCACCGCCCGCAGCGCGATCTTGTCCTCGAGGTCGACGGCGGAGAACCCGTCGGTGCCCTTCTCGACGACGAAGCCGAGCACCCGCTGCGTCTCGACGTCCTGCGCCCAGATGATCACCAGGTCGGCGAAGCTGGCGTTTCCGATCCACTTCTTCTGGCCGTCGAGCACCCAGGTGTCGCCGTCCCGGCGGGCCTTGGTCCGCAACCCGCGGGCCACGTCGGAGCCGGAGTCGGGCTCGGTCAGGCCGAAGGCACCGATCAGCTCCATCCGGGCCATGGTCGGCAGCCAGCGCTCCTTCTGCTCCTCCGACCCGCAGAGGTAGAGGCTGCCCATCGCCAGGCCGCCGTGGACGCCCATGAACGTGGCGATCGACGGGTCGCCGCGCGACAGCTCCATGGAGATCATCCCGTCGAGCAGCGTCGACTTCCCGGGGCAGCCGTAGCCGGAGTACGGGGTGCCGGCGATGCCGAGCTTGGCGATCTCGGGGATGAGGTGGCGCGGGGTCTCGGCCCGGGTCCAGTACTCGTTGATGATCGGCTGGACCTGCTCGTCCATGAACGTGCGCACCCGGTGCAGGAGCGCCCGGTCCTCGTCGTCCAGCAGGGCCTCGAGGTCGTAGAAGTCCGACGTGACGGCCTTCGCTTCAGCGCTCATCGCGACTGCCTCTCTGCAGCGGGGGGACGACGGCCCCCTACCCCGGCCGGTCCGGAACACAACCGGCACGCAGCCGGCGGCGCGAGATCTGGGGCATCGGGCTCATCCGAGGCCCGGAGACCCCGATGACCCAGATCTCGGCGGCCGATCGGACCTTCCTCAGGTCGTCTGCTGGTCCTTGGGCTCGGCGCGGGCGTCGAGCTGGATCTCCTTCTCCGCCCGCGGCACGCCCTCCTTGAGCTCCTTGGTCCGCTCGATCTCCGCGTCCAGCTCGATGCCGAACAGCAGGGCGACGTTGATCAACCAGAACCAGATCAGGAAGACCACCACGCCGGCCAGGGCGCCGTAGGTCTTGTTGTAGTTGCCGAAGTTGGCCACGTAGAAGGCGAACGCCGCCGAGGCGACGATGGCCACGACGATGGCCACCGCGGCACCGGGGCTGACCCACTTGAAGCCGCGCAGCTTCACGTTCGGTGTCGAGTAGTAGAGGACGGCGATCATCAGGGCCAGGACGACGAGGACGACCGGCCACTTGACGACGTTCCAGACGTTCTGGCCGGTCTCGCCCACCCCGATGGCCGAGCCGATGGCGTCGACGACCGGGCCGCTCAGCACCAGCATCGCGACGATCACCGCGGCGAACAGGATGCCGACCAGGGTGATCAGCAGCTGCAGCGGCTTGAGCTTCCAGATCTTGCGCCCCTCGGGCGTCTCGTAGACGACGTTGGCCGCGCGGGTGAAGGCGCCGACGTAGCCCGAGGCCGACCAGATGGCGAGGGCGAGACCGAGGATCAGCCCCAAGCCGGCAGCCCCGGTGTTCCCGGCGATCTGCTCGATGACCGGGTTCAGCGTCCGAGCCGACTGCTGTGGGACCACGGCGGTGAGCGCGTCGGACAACTTCTGCGGGTCGGTCAGCAGGCCGATGATCGAGAGCAGGGCGATCAGCGCGGGGAACAGCGCCAGGGTGCCGTAGTACGTGAGGGCGGCTGCCCAGTCGGTGAGGTTGTCCTCGCTGAACTCCTTCACCGTGCGCTTCAGCGTGCCCATCGTGGTGGGCTGGGTGTCGGCGCCGGCGGGCGCGTAGTCGGCGCGGGTGCCGCTGATCTCGTCGGTTCCCGGCGCCGGGTCCCCGGCGGGCGGGGTGTCCGCCGCGCGGTTGCCGTGGAACTGCGTCTCCGCGGTGCGACTGTGCGAGCCGGTGGCTCGGGCCATGGAAGTCCTCCGTCAGGCGATGGGAAGTCGCCTCTCCTGTTCCCCGGACGGTCCCGTTCCATGCCCGGCGCCCCGCCGCTGGGGCGTGTCGGCGCGCAGGCCGGCGAGCGCGACGACCGCCACGGCGACGGTCGCCAGTGCTCCCAACAGGGCAACCAGCGTGTACGCGATGTTCCGCGGGAACCCGGTCGCGGGGTCGAGACTTGCGGCGAGGAGGGTCACCGACACGGTGCTGCCCAGCGCCTGCCCGACCGCCCGCGCGATGGAGTTCACCGCGTTGGCCACGCCCGTCTCCTCCTCGGTCACGGCTTCTACGACGAGAGCCGGCAGGGCGGCGTAGGCCACGGTCACCGACACCTGGGTGAGCAGCATGGCGAGGACGACGATCCACGGCTGCGACCGCACGACGGCGAGGAGGGCGAAGCCGGCGATCCCCACCGCCGCGCCACCGAGCAGCGTCGGCAGTGGTCCGGACCGCGTCACCACCCGCCCCGCGAGCGGAGCGGCGAGCACCGCCGCGACGCCTGCGGGCAGCAGGTACACCACGGCGGTCTCGAGCACCGAGGCCCCGAAGCCGAAGCCCGCCACCTCGGGAGGCGTCTGCACGTACTGGAGGACGGCGAGGAACGACGCGAACATGGCGATCCCGGTCATCAGCCCGGCCACGTTGGGCACGACGGTGCGCCGGTCGGCCAGCATCGCGGGCCGGACCAGGGGCTGGGCCGTCCGCCGCTCGAGCAGGACCCAGCCGGTCAGGAAGACGGCGGAGGCGGTCAGGCAGCCGACGACGCCCGGCGAGCGCCATCCCCACTGGTTGCCCTGCGAGATCGGCAGCAGGAGGAGGACGAGCCCGGCGCCGAGGACGAGGGCGCCCCACCAGTCGACCCGCCCGGACCGGGTCGCGGACCGGCCGGGAAGCAGCAGCGCGGAGAGGGCCAGGGAGACCAGGACGACGGCCAGCCCGACCCAGAACGGACGGCGGTAGTCGCCCCCGTCGCCGGCGATCACACCCGTGGCCACGAACCCGATGACGCCGCCGACGCCCAGCATGCTGCTGACGACCGACATGGCCACCCCCAGCCGCTCGGCGGGCAGCTCGCGGCGGAGCACGCTGATCGACAGCGGGAACAGCCCGTACGAGGCGCCCTGCAGGATCCGGCCGGCCAGCAGCAGGGGCAGCGACGTCGCGGCGATCGTGAGCACGGTCCCGGCGGCGACCACCGCCAGGATGCCGAGGATGACCGGCCGCTCGCCGCGCAGGTCGCCGAGCCGTCCGAGGACCGGCGTGAGCACGGCGGCGGCGAGCAGGTTGGCGGTCAGGACCCAGCCGGCGGCGGCCGGGGAGACGCCCAGCTGCTCGGCGATCGTTCCCAGGACCGGGACGACGAGGGTCTGGAGCAGCGACAGGCTGGTGACCCCGAGGGCCAGCGCGAGGACCAGCAGCCCGGGGTGGCGGGTGCGTCCTGCGGAGCGCCGGGGCACCCGGCCATCAGAACATGCCGGGCCGCGAACTCAAGCCGGGGCGCCTCCCGGCCGATGGGAGTGAGTCCGGTTACAGCCTGTCAGGTGAACTTCACCACCTGACGATTGAGACCGCAGTTCTCGGGGGACACAGTTCTCCGACGACGTGCCCCGCCCCTGACCCGGCGGGGCACCCGACTGCTTGGGGGAATCACGAGATGATGGTGTGGCCGGCCGTCGCCCTGCTGGGGTTCATGGTCCTGACCGCCCTGGTCATCGCGATGGGCACGCGTTCCACCGCCCGCTACGAGCGCGAACGGGCAGCGGTCACCACCGCCCCGCAGCCCGGGACCGCCGATGCGATGGGCGCAGCTGTCCGCGCGTGACCTGACCGACCCACCGAAGCCCTGCCGACCCGCCAGGAGCGAGCGGAGCTCGGTGCTTTCCGGACCTAGAGCCAGGCCGGCGGCGTGTCCAGCACGGTGCGGTCGAGGGACTCCAGCAGGTCGAGCTGCACGTGCACCTTCGGCAGCTCCCACCGCCAGAAGTACCGCGCCGCCTGGCGCTTCCCCTCGTGGAAGTCGCTGGTCGAGGAGCCGGTGGCCAGGGCCTGTTCCAGCCACAGCCAGCCGACGACGAGGTGTCCCGCCGCCTCCAGGTAGACGTGCGCGTTCGCGAGCGTGACGTCGGGGTCGCCGGCCCCCCAGAGCGTGGCGGTCACCGCCCCGAGCCGGCTCACGGCGGCGTCGAGGTCGGCGGCGAAGCCGGCCCACTCGGTGCCGCCGGCCCGCGCCGTGGTCGCCCAGATCGTCTCGCCCAGGAGCGTCAGCCCGGCCCCGCCCTGCATGACCACCTTGCGGCCGAGCAGGTCGAGGGCCTGGATCCCCTGGGTGCCCTCGTGGATGGGGTTGAGCCGGTTGTCCCGGTAGAACTGCTCGACCGGGTAGTCGCGCGTGTAGCCGTACCCGCCGTGCACCTGGATGGCCAGGTCGTCGGCGACCGGCCCCCACTGCGAGGGCCAGGCCTTCGCGATGGGGGTCAGCACGTCGAGCAGCAGGTGGGCCCGGGCGCGGTCGTCGGCGGACTCGGCGGTCTGCTCCTCGTCGACCAGCCGGGCGCAGTACAGGCACAGCGCCAATCCGCCCTCGGCGTACGTCTTCGCGGCCAGCAGCATCCGGCGCACGTCGGCGTGCTCGATGATCGGCACGGGCGGCGCGGAAGGATCCTTCCCCGCCGGCGGGCGCCCCTGGGTCCGCGTGCGGGCGTAGTCGAGCGCGTGCAGGTAGCCGGTGTAGCCGAGCACGGCCGCGCCCATGCCGACGCCGATCCGGGCCTCGTTCATCATGTGGAACATGTAGGTCAGGCCGCGGTGCGGCTCGCCCACGAGGTAGCCGACGGCGCCGGCCTTGCCGCCGGGCCGGTGCACGCCTTCGCCGAAGTTCAGCAGCGTGTTCGTCGTCCCCCGGTAGCCCATCTTGTGGTTCAGCCCGGCGAGGACGACGTCGTTGCGCTCGCCCAGCGAGCCGTCCTCGTGCACCAGGAACTTGGGCACGATGAACAGCGAGATGCCCTTCACGCCGGGCGGTCCGCCGGGGATCTTCGCCAGCACCAGGTGGACGATGTTCTCGGTCAGCTCGTGGTCGCCGCCGGAGATCCACATCTTGTTCCCGGTCAGCCGGTAGGTGCCGTCCGCCTGGGGCTCGGCCTTCGTGCTGATGTCGGCCAGCGACGAGCCGGCCTGGGGCTCCGACAGCGCCATGGTGCCGAACCAGCGGCCCTCGAGCTCCGGCCGCACGTAGGTGTCGATCTGCTCCTGGCTCCCGTGGGCGAGCAGCAGGCGGGCGTTGCCCATCGTGAGGAACGGGTAGGACGCCGTGCCGACGTTGGCGGCCTTGAACCAGGCGAACGCGGCCTGCCCGACGGTGTGCGGCAGCTGCATGCCGCCGTACTCCTCGTCGAACGAGCCCGCCATCAGCCCGGCGTCGGTGAAGACCTTCAGCGCTTGCGCGACCTCCGGGATCATCTCGACCCGGCCGTCGACGAACCGCGGCTCGTTCTCGTCGGCTTTCCGGTTGTGGGGCGCGAAGTGTTCGGTGGCGATCTGCTCGGCCAGCTCGAGGACGGCGTCGAACGTCTCCCGCGAGTGCTCGGCGAACCGCGGCCGCTTGGTCAGCGACTCGACGTCGAGCCACTCGTGCAGCAGGAAGTCGAGATCGCGACGGGACAGGATCGACGATGAGGCGCCCACGCGAGCCAGGTTAGGCCCCCGGACCCATCCCGATCCGGTGAGATGTCCACCGGCCGGCGGGGGCATGAGCCCCGGTGCGGTCGAGACTCCGGACGCAGTGGCGTCGCGTCAAAGCGGCGACGCCGGTGACCCTGCATCAGGTGGACGAGGACTTCTGCGAGTTCCTGTGAAGCCACCGTCAAGCTTGTCCGCGGACTTGTGAATTCGCCCCTGAGCTGGGGATATACCCGGATCCCTGTCATAGGTCCGCCCTACTCTCCGATCAGTTGTTCGAGGAGTCGGAGGGGTGATGAGCGAGCTGCAGTCGGCGCTCGACGCGCTAGCCATGACCGACCTCGACGGACTGTGCCACGGTGACTTGCTCGACCACGTCACCGATCTGCTGGTAGCCAGCAACCGCATCAACGCTCGGCTGACGCAGGCTGTCCGGCGCGCCGACGCACGCTGCGCTACCGAGCATGACGGGGCCAAGACGATGAGGGCGTGGCTGCGCGGGCGTGCAGGCGTGTCCGGCGCCATGGCCGGGCGGCTGATCACCCTGGGGCGGCGGCTGGAACCGCTGCCTGCCACAGGCGCGGCCTACTCCGAGGGGCGGCTCGGCCCGGACCAGGTCGAGGTGATCGCGGAGATCGCCAAGCCCGAGAACCTCGACCGCGCTCTCGCCCAAGGCATCGACGTCGGCCAGGTGGAAGGCGCGCTGCTGCAACTGGTCGCCACCGGCACGCACCGAGACCTGCAGGTCGCGGTGGGCGACTACCTCAGCAAGCTGGACCCCGACGGCCCCGAACCTGATCCCACGGAGGAGCGGGCCGTGACGTTGGTCCAGCATCCCGACGGGTCCTGGACCATGGGCGGCACCCTCGACGCCGTCGGCGGGGAGAAGGTCGCCACCGCGCTCGAGTCCATCTCGGCCGCCGGTCGCTGCGCCGGCGACATCCGCACGCGGGCCCAGCGCACTGGGGATGCTCTCGTCCAGCTCTGCGATCTGGCGCTGGCCTCCGGGCAGCTTCCGGTGCTTCGAACCGTCAAGCCGCACGTCATCGTCACCCTCGGGCTCGACGATCTGGCCGATCCCACGACCGGGCACGGCGCCGCGACCACCGGGCTGGGAGCGACCATCTCCGCTGCTCGCGCCCGCTGGGTGGCCTGCGATGCGGGCATTACCCGCATCGTCCTGGGGCCTCACGGGCTGCCGTTGGACGTCGGCCGCGAGGAACGGATCTTCCCGCCGCACATCCGCAAGGCGGTCGAGCACCGTGACCTGCATTGCATCTTCGCCGGCTGCGAGGCGCCGCGTTGGTTCTGCGACGTCCACCACCTGGTCGAATGGATCAACGGTGGCGAGACCAGCCTGGACAACGCGGCGCTGTTGTGCGAACGGCACCACACGAAGGTCCACCACGGCTTCCGCGTCGAACGCGACGACACCGCCCCTCCCGGCCGACGATGGCGCACCTACCGGCCCGACGGCACCGAGATCGTCCTCCACCCACCGCTCCAGAGCTGAGGTCGATGCGAGCCGTCGCGCGCACTCGACGAGACACGCGATGCGGTCCCGGGGGCCGAGGGTGGGAGCCGGGTCGGACGTAGCGTCACAGGCGCAGTGACGAGCCAGACGGACCACATCGTGCCCGACAGCCGCAGGCTGGTCGACAAGCTGGGGTCGGGCTGACCGTGTTCCGTCCTCGGCATGGGCGAGCCGAACGGCGCGAGTCCCATCGAGGTGACGCCCTGATTGCGCTGCTCGCCTGCGGTTGGTCGATGGTCCTGTCCAACCCGCCGGAACTTCGGTCTGCACGCGATGCCGCGGCTGCCGACCGGCATGTCCGCCTCGGGAGCGTCCATGGACCGAGCAGCCGACGGGGAGGGTGAGGTGGCCCCTGCCCTGAGCCGACAGCGCCCTGAGCCGACAGCGCCCTGAGCCGACAGCGCCATGAGCCGACAAGGGCCCCTCCCCGCCGAAGCGCGGGAAGGGGCCCGAATCGTGCGATAGGCCGAGTAGCCGGTCAGGCCCGGTGGTGGCCGCCGGCGGTGCGTTCGCTGATCGCCCTGCCGTCGCCCTGGGTGCCGTCGCCGGCGTCCGTCGTGTCGGCGGGTGACACCGACGTCGGGGCGGCTGCGCCCGCAGCCCGCACGGCGTCGTCGGCGGCGCTGTCATTCCCGGTCTCGGTGCCGGTGGCGGTGATCTCGCCGGCGCCGGACTGCCGCGCCTGGATCCCCGACTGGTTGCTCAGCGGGACCTCCGGGAGGAACAGCATGACGAAGAAGCCGATGGCCACGACCGCCGCCGCCACCAGGAAGACCAGGTCGATCGAGTCGGAGAACCCGGTCTTGAACGGCGTGGCGAGGAACGAGGGCAGCTCCTGGATGAACGACGTGTCGGAAAGGTCGCCGCCACCCTGCAGCTGGCCGCTCTGCAGTGCCTGGCCGACCCGCGGGTCGGTCGCCGCGGCGGAGGTCAAGGCGTTGCCGATCTTGTCCGGCAGTGTCGTGAACAGGATGGAGAGGAAGGCCGCCACCCCGATCGTGCCGCCCATCTGCCGGAAGAACGTGACCGACGACGTGGCGACGCCCATCTCCTGCGGGCGGACGGCGTTCTGCACCGCGAGGATCACCGGCTGGAAGTTCAAGCCGAGGCCCAGACCGAGCAGCACCATGAACGGCACGAGCGACCACACCGAGGTGTCGGCGTCGATGATGAACGATATCGCGACCAGCGCGACGACCATGAACACGGTGCCGATCAGCGGGTAGATCTTGTACTTGCCGGTCTTCCCGATGATGATGCCCGAGCTCATCGCGCCGGTCATGATGCCGGCGACCAGCGGGATCATCTGCAGGCCGGCCACCGTGGGGCTGGAGCCGTGCACGATCTGGAGGTACTGGGGCAGGAGCAGGATGCCGCCGAACATCCCGGCGCCCAGCACGATGCTGCCGACGCTGCTGACGGCGAAGGTGCGGTTCTTGAACATCCGCAGGGGGAGCAGGGCGTCGTCCCGATAGGCCCGCTCGGCCAGGATGAACGCGATCAGGCCGACGACGCCGATGGCGTAGCAGGCCAGCGCCCGGCCCGAATCCCAGCCCCAGATGCGGCCCTGCTCGGCGACGATCAGCAGGGGCACGAGGCAGACGACGAGCGCGAGGGCGCCCGGCCAGTCGATGCGGTGCTCGCGGCGGGTGTGCGGGAGGTGGAGCACCCGCATGACGACGAGGAACGCCGCGATGCCGAGCGGCACGTTGATGTAGAAGATCCAGCGCCAGCCGGTGATGCCCAGGAGCGACTCCTGGCCGGCGAAGAAGCCGCCGATGACCGGGCCGAGCACGCTCGACGTGCCGAAGACCGCCATGAACATGCCCTGGTACCGCGAGCGCTCCCGCGGCGGGACGATGTCGCCGATGATGGCCAGCGCCAGCGACATCAGGCCGCCGGCGCCGATGCCCTGGATGGCCCGGAACGCGGCCAGCTGGTACATGGAGTCGGCCAGGCCGCACAGCATCGAGCCGACGACGAAGACGCCGATCGCGAAGAGGTAGAACGGTCGCCGCCCGTAGAGGTCGGACAGCTTGCCGTAGAGCGGAGTGGCGATCGTCGAGGTGATGAGGAACGCCGTCGTCGCCCAGGCCTGCAGGTCGTAGCCGTCCAGGTCGTCGGCGATCGTGCGGATCGCGGTGGAGACGACCGTCTGGTCGAGCGCGGCCAGGAACATGCCGAGCATCAGGCCGGCGAGGATGGTGACGATCTGCCGGTGGGTGAAGACGCCGCTGGCGTCCGGCGCGGCGGCCGCGGCGCGGGCGTCCCGGCGGTCGGTGCGGGTGGACTGGCTCATGAGGTCTCTCTCGTGGGGTCGATGGGGGCGGCGCCCTCGGGCGGGCATGCCTCGGGGGCGCCCGGCGTCGTCGCTGACATGTCGTCGAGGAAGCGGCCGAGGAGGGTCGTCAGGGCCGCGAGGTCCGCGGTGTCCCATCCGGCCGTCACCTGCGCGAAGTGGCTCTCCCGGTCTCGGCGGAAGGTCTCGAGGGCCGCGTGGCCGGCGTCGGTGACGTGCAGCCGGCTGGCCCGGCCGTCGGACTCGTCGGCCACCCGCTGGACAAGACCGCGCTCCACCAGGGCGGCGACGTGCCGGCTGACGGTCGAGGGGTCGGCGTGCACGAGTTCGGCGAGCGCGCCCTGGCGGAGCGGTCCCAGCCGGACCAGCGGGAAGAGCAGCACCAGCGCGGCGCGGTCACCGCTGTCGTTCCTGGCGGCCGCGGTCTTGAGGGCGTGCACCAGCCGCATGAACCTCGGTACCTGCTCCGAGAGGGTGCGCACCGCGGTCGCGCGGTCGACGGGATCGACCGCGCCGGGCCTGGCGCCTGGTGGGGCGACGGGGGTGGTCATGGCACTCCGAACGGCGGGACGGAAAGACAATGCACCGTACAACCCGTTGCACGATGCACGCAAACAGTTGCACTCTACATGGATCGTGATCTGCGCGACATCGTCGGCGCGCCAGGAGGGCAGTGCGATCCTGGACGCCCTGTCCGACATTCCTGGTCGGACAGTTCTCCGAGAGGAATCAGTGCCCCACCGTGAGTGCCCCCGCCGACGACCTGCGAACCAGGCTGCCGGAACTGACGCTCGCCGACGAGCACCGGCTGCGGCGGCGCCTCGACGGACTGCGGAAGACCCGCGACCCCCAGGCTCGGGCGAAGCAGCGCGAGCGGATCGCCGCTGACGTCGTCGCCGCGGAGGAGCGCATCGCCCGCCGGCGGGCGGCCGTGCCGGTCCTGACCTATCCCGAGGAGCTGCCGGTCAGCGCACGGCGCGACGACATCGCCGCGGCGCTCCGCGACGCGCAGGTGGTGGTGGTCGCCGGGGAGACCGGTTCCGGCAAGACCACGCAGCTGCCCAAGATCGCGCTGGAACTGGGCCGGGGGGTGCGCGGACGGATCGGACACACCCAGCCGCGCCGGATCGCGGCGCGCAGCGTCGCGGAGCGCATCGCCGAGGAGCTGGACACCCCACTGGGCGAGGTCGTCGGCTTCAAGATGCGGTTCACCGACCAGGT
The DNA here is from genome assembly GCA_035296685.1 of Blastococcus sp. GTDB lineage: Bacteria > Actinomycetota > Actinomycetes > Mycobacteriales > Geodermatophilaceae > Blastococcus_B. The sequence goes on along the minus strand of DATHAK010000215.1, from coordinate 39,505 downwards.
GGGCGACTCCACGCTGGTCAAGCTGATGACCGACGGCGTGCTGCTGGCCGAGATCGCGCGCGACCGGATGCTCCGGCAGTACGACACGATCATCCTCGACGAGGCGCACGAGCGGAGTCTCAACATCGACTTCCTGCTGGGCTACCTGGCCCAGCTGCTGCCGCGCCGTCCCGACCTGAAGCTGGTCATCACCTCGGCGACCATCGACGTCGAGCGGGTCGCCGCGCACTTCGCCGGAGCCCCCGTGGTGGAGGTCAGCGGCCGGACGTACCCCGTGGAGGTGCGCTACCGCCCGGTCATCGACCCGGACGATCCGGAGGCCGACCCCGACCGCGACCAGGTGAGCGCGATCCTCGACGCCGTCGACGAGCTGACCGCCGAGGGCCCCGGCGACATCCTCGTGTTCCTCGCCGGGGAACGCGAGATCCGCGACGCCCAGGACGCTCTCGGCGAACGCGCGCTGCCGCACACCGAGATCGTCCCGCTCTACTCCCGGCTCTCGGCGGCCGACCAGCACAAGGTCTTCGCGCCGCACAGCGGACGCCGGATCGTGCTGGCCACCAACGTGGCCGAGACCTCCCTGACCGTCCCGGGCATCCGGTACGTGATCGACCCCGGCACCGCCCGCATCTCGCGGTACAGCCACCGGACCAAGGTCCAGCGGCTGCCCATCGAGCCGGTCAGCCAGGCGTCGGCCCGCCAGCGCTCCGGCCGGTGCGGGCGACTGGGGCCGGGCATCGCGATCCGGCTGTACACCGAGGCCGACTTCGAGGCCCGCCCCGAGTTCACCGACCCGGAGATCCTGCGCACCAACCTCGCCTCGGTGCTGCTGCAGATGGCCGCCCTCGACCTCGGCGACGTCGCCGACTTCCCGTTCGTCGACCCCCCGGACCGCCGCGCCGTCGCCGACGGCCTCGCGCTGCTCGAGGAACTGCACGCGCTCGACGAGCACGGGACGCTGACCCCGACCGGCCGGGCCCTGGCCGCCCTCCCGCTCGACCCGCGCATGGCCCGCATGGTGGTCGAGGCCGACCGGCTCGGGGTCCTCGACGAGGTCCTGGTCATCGCCGCCGGCCTGACCATCCAGGACCCACGCGAGCGCCCGACGGAGCACCAGCAGGCCGCCGATCAGCTGCACGCCCGCTTCGCCGACGAGAACTCCGACTTCCTCGCGCTGCTCAACCTCTGGCGGCACCTGACCGAGCAGCAGGAGGCGCTCTCCGGCAACCAGTTCCGCCGCACCGTCAAGCGCGAGTTCCTGCACTACCTGCGGATCCGCGAGTGGCAGGACCTGCACGGCCAGCTGCGCGGGACCGCCCGCCGGCTCGGCATGCAGGTCGGCGAGCCGGCGGCCGAACCGGACGAGCGCGGCATCTCCACCGCGCTGCTCGCGGGTCTGCTCTCCCACGTCGGGATGCAGGCCGAGCAGGTCAAGGGGGACAAGCGGCCGAGCCGCGAGTACCTCGGCACCCGCGGCACCCGCTTCGTGATCGCACCCGGCACCCCGCTGGCCAGGAAGCCGCCGCGCTGGGTGGTCGCCGCCGAGCTGGTGGAGACCAGCCGGCTGTTCGCCCGCACCGTCGCCCGCATCGACCCCGAGACGGTGGAGCGGCTGGCCGGGCACCTGGTGAAACGGCAGTACTCCGAGCCCCGTTGGGACGCCAAGCGCGGCTCCGCCGTCGCCACGGAACGGGTCACGCTCTACGGGCTGCCGATCGTCGTCGGCCGGCGGGTGCAGTACGGCTCGATCGACCCGGTCGTCTCCCGGGAGCTGTTCATCCGGCACGCGCTGGTCCAGGGCGAGTGGACGACGCACCACCGCTTCTGGGCCGACAACCAGCGGGCCCTCGAACAGGTCGCCGCGCTCGAGGAACGTGCCCGGCGCCGCGACATCGGCGTCGACGACGAGACGCTCTTCGAGCTGTACGACGCCCGCATCCCCGCCGACGTCGTCTCCACGCGGCACTTCGACCGCTGGTGGAAGACGGCCCGCCGCGAGCGCCCGGACCTGCTGACGCTCACTCCCGAGATGCTCACCAACGCCGCGGCGGCCGGGCAGGTGCGGGTCGAGGACTATCCCGACGAGGTGCGGCTGACGCAGGGCCTCACGCTGCCGCTCTCCTACGCCTTCGCACCGGGGGCGCCCGAGGACGGCGTCACCGTCGACGTCCCGCTCGCGGTGCTGGAGGGAGTCGCGGAGCGGACGTCGGGGGAGTCGCTGGCCTTCACGGTGCCCGGGCTGCGGGACGAACTCGTCACTGCGCTCCTGCGGACGCTGCCCAAGCAACTGCGCCGCGGCCTGGTCCCGATCCCCGACCGGGTGCGCGAGGTGCTCCCCCACATCGATCCGGGCGAGCCGCTGCTGCCGGCCCTCGAGCGGGAGCTCCGCCGGGCCACGGCCGTGACCATCCCCCCGGACGCCTGGGCGCCCGACCAGGTGCCCGACCACCTGCGCGCCACCTTCCGCGTACTGGACGACCATCAGCGGCCGCTGGCCACGGGCAAGGACCTGACGGAGCTCCGGGCGCGGGTCGCGCCGCAGGCGCGAGCGAGCCTCGCGCGGGCCGCCTCGGAGCTCGAGCGCACCGGTATGACGACCTGGGACGTCGGCACCCTCCCGGCGTCCGTGCAGGTGCGCCAGGGCGGCAACGTCGTGACCGCCTATCCCGCGCTCGTCGACGAGGGGACGACCGTCGGCGTCCGCGTCGTCCCGACCGAGGCCGAGGCCGCCCGGCTGCACCGGCGTGGCGTGCGCCGGCTGCTCGTCCTGGCCACCGGGTCGCCGGCGAAGCAGGTGGCGAAGTCGCTGTCCCCGCGCTCCCGGCTGGCCCTGCAGTTCAATCCCGACGGCGAAATCGCCGACCTGGTCGCGGACGCCGTCGACGCCGCGGCCGACGAGCTGATCGCCGCCGCGGGGGGCCCGCCGAGGGACGAGGCGGCGTTCGCGACGCTCGTGGCCGCGGCCCGCGCCGACCTGCACCGGCTCACGGCGGACACCGTGCAGAAGGTGGAGGCGGTGCTGACCCAGGCGCGGGAGGTGGCGGTCGCCATCGGCGCCGCGCCGGCGCGCCGGGTGCCCGACGCGGCGATCGCCGACCTGCGGACGCAGATGGGCGGCCTGCTGCACCGCGGGTTCGTCGCCGAGACCGGTCGGCGGCGGCTGCCCGACGTCGTCCGCTATCTCAGGGCGATGGCATACCGGCTGGAGAAGCTGCCGGCCAACGCGGCCCGCGACGAGCTGTGGACGCGGCAGATCGCCGCGGTCACCGCCGAGTACGAGCAGGTGCGTCGCCAGGTGCCCTCGACCGGTGCGCCCGACGACCCCGTCACGCGGGTCCGCTGGATGATCGAGGAGCTCCGCGTGGGCCTGTTCGCCCAGCAGGTCGGCACCCCCCGGCCGGTGTCCGAGCAGCGCGTCTACAAGGCGATCGACCAGCTCATCGCCTGACGGCGAACCGCCCCGACCAGCTCATCGCCTGAACGAGAATCTCACTCGTCCAGCGACTCCTCACGGTCCCGCAGCAGGGCCGAGATGCGCTGACGGGTGACGCCGAACAGGGCGGCGATGCGGTTGATGCTGACCGCCTCGCCCTGCAGCGCCGCGGCCTGCTCGCGCCGCCACGAGTGGCCCGCGGTGGCCAGCGCGGCGAGGACCGTCGAGATCCGCTCGACGATCAGCGGCCGCGACTCCCCGGTCACGATGTCCAGCCAGGCACGACCGGACCGGCGTGCGTCGAGCAGGCTCTCGGCCCGGGAGCGAGCCTGGACCAGCTCGTCCACGCAGCGGTCGAGTTCGCGAACGAGCTCGGCGAGGGCGCGCTCGGCGACGTCGCCCGACGGCGCGGGTGCGGGCTGCACGGCCATTCGCACTCCTCCTCCCTCGACGTGATTTCGGTTGCACACTACCGGATTGAACAGGCATTGCGAGCAACGGTTGTGACATGCAACGGACATTGCACGCAACCCCCCTTGCGGGACGGTCGCGATCCATGGTTGGTTGTGCGCAACAGAAATTCGGCGTCACCGTCTCGACAGCCCGGCCACATCGGCGTGGAGGGCCACTTCCCGCCTCGCCACGAACGGACCCGGAGCATGAGCACCCGTACCGCCAGCGTCGACCTCCCGCCGATCCCGCCCAGCGTCCCGGTCGCCCGTCATCTGGTGCTGGAGCTGCTCCGCGGCTGGGACTCCCGGCACGACCGCCACGACGTGGCGCTCCTGGTCACCGAGCTGGTGGCCAACGTCGTCGACCATGCGCAGGGGGAGGCCACCCTGACCCTGGAGGTGACGTCGTCCGAGGACTGGCTGCGGATCGCCGTCGTCGACGGCTCCGCGGTGCGCCCGGTCGTACAGGAGCTCTCGCAGGATCGTCCGCGCGGCCAGGGACTCCGCCTGGTACAGGCGATCGCCGACCGCTGGGGCGCCGAGGACCACAACGGGGGCAAGCGGGTCTGGTTCGAGCTGCGGCCCCTCGACACCTGAGCGGGCTGGTTTGCCGTTCCGGGGGATCGGGGAGGGGCGGAGGGACCACGTCCGGCACACCGCCCGCCAGAGAGAGGAACCAGCGATGAGCGAGCCCACCGGCACCCACCCCGCCGGGGAAGGTGTCTCCGACGAGGAGATGGTCCAGACCGTCGCCGAGCAGACCGACAGCGCCTCGGAGAACGCCGACACCGCCGGCAAGGACTGGAACGGCAACCCCGGCGAGGCCCCGGCCCCCGACGACCGGAGCTGATTGCGAGACTGCGCCGGTGACGACGACGTCGACGGCCGCACGCACCACGGAGACGGTCCGGGCCGCAGCGGCGGGGGGCGCCGAACGCCTCGCGGCCACCGCCCTGCGGCCGTCCCGGACCCTGATCCGGTGGGCCGTACGGCACGGCATCCCGGCGGCATATCTCAGCCGCGGCGCCCGCCGCGGGGATCCGCTCGGCCGGCTCCTGCGGGACCCATCGGTTCGGGAGGACCCGTGGGAGCTGTACGAGGAGCTGCGGGCCCAGGGCCCGATCGGCGGCGCCAGCCTGGGCCCGGTGACGACGTCGCACGCCGTCGCCTCCGAGGTCCTGCGCTCGGAGTCCTTCGGGGCCGCGCTGCCCGTCGACCGGGCGCCCCGCTGGTTCCAGTGGGCGTGGCGGTTCGGCGACCAGCCCGAGGCCACGGGCGTCGCCGAACCGCCGTCCATGCTGGTGGTCGATCCGCCCGACCACACCCGCTTCCGCCGCCTGGTGAGCCGGGCGTTCACGCCCCGCGCGATCACCGCCTTCGAACCCGCCGTCCAGCAGACTGCCGACGCACTCCTGGACCGGCTGGAGCGCCGCACCGGGGAGGTGGATCTCGTCGACGCCTACGCGGTCCAGCTGCCGGTGCTGGTCATCGCCGACCTGCTGGGCGTCCCCCGGGAGCGCCGGGAGGACTTCCTGCGCTGGGGCGCGGCTGCGGCGGCCACGCTCGACCCGGGCCTGCCGTACCGGCGGTTCGCGGCCGCGGTGCGGGCGCTGCGCGCGATGAACGCGTTCCTCGACGAGCACTTCGCGCGGCTGCGCCGGGAGCCCGGCGACGACCTGGTCAGCCGGCTGGTCGGCCTTCCCGAGGACGAGGCGCTCACCGAACGCGAGCTGCACGCGACCGTCTTGCTGCTGCTCGGGGCGGGCTTCGAGACCACCGTGAACCTGCTGGGCAACGCCGTGGTCCTGCTCGACTCCCACCGCGAGCAATGGGATGGCCTCCGGGCGGACCCCGCGGGCTGGGACGGCGCCGTCGAGGAGGTCCTCCGCCACGACAGCCCGGTGCAGCTCACCGGGCGGACGGCCCGGGAGGACGTCGTCGTGGCCGGCCGGCACATCCCCGCGGGCGCCCGCATGGTGGTCCTGCTGGGCGCGGCCAACCGGGATCCCGAGGTCTTCCCCGACCCGGCCCGGTTCGACGTGACCCGCGCCAACGCCCGCGACCACCTGGCCTTCTCGGCCGGGATCCACTACTGCCTCGGCGCCGGCCTGGCCCGCCTCGAGGGTGTGATCGGCCTGCGGACGCTCACCGAGCGGTTCCCCGGGCTGCGGGTCAGTGGCCGACCGGTGCGGCGGGACCTGCGGACGCTGCGCGGCTTCGAGCACCTTCCGGTGACGCTTCGCTGAGGACGGCGTCCCGCCCGGCACCCCAGCCGGCCCACGTCATCGGCACCAGGCAGGCGAGGAGCACGGCCAATGGCCACCCCCAGCCGCCGCTGAGGTCGTAGAGCGCCCCCAGCACGAGCGGGCCGAGCGCGGCCAGCAGGTAGCCGAGGCACTGGGCGACGCCGCCGAGGCGGGCGGCGACCAGGGGCGTCGGGCTGCGCAGCACGATGAGCGTCAGGGCCAGGGCGAACCCGCCGCCCTGGGCGAGGCCGAAGGCGGCCACCCAGACCAGCGTCCCGGTGGCCGGGGAGACCAGCAGCCCGACCAGTCCGACGACGTAGGCGGCGAGGACTACGAGGACCAGGGGGCGCTGGGCGCGCATCCGGCCGGCCTGCGCCGGGGCCAGCAGCGCGCCCGCGGCCCCGACGACGTTGGCCAGTCCGAGCAGCAGGCCGCCCTGGTGCACCGGCACCCCGGCGTCGGCGAGCAGGGTGGGCAACCAGGCGGCCACCGAATAGAACTGCACGCTCTGCAGCCCGATGTAGGCCGTGACCTGCCGGGCCAGCGGCTGGCGCAGCAGCGACCACGACCCCTCGCCCTCGGGCAACGGCCCGCTGGTGCGGTGCTCGCGGCCCGTTCCCGCGACCGGCAGCCACAGGAGCAGCGCGGCGACGGCCAGGACCAGCCACAGGCCCAGCGCCGTCCGCCAGTCCACGCCGAGCGCGGTCGCGAGCGGCACCGTCGCCGCCGCGCCCGCGGCCGCACCGAGGTTGAGCGAGGCGGAGTAGAGACCCATGACCGCCCCGGGGCGACGGAACTCCCGCTTCACGAACGCGGGCAGCAGGACGTTGGCGAGCGCGATCGCCGCTCCGGCCAGCACGCTGCCGGCGAACAGGAGCGCCACGGGTGTCAGCAGGCGCAGGGCGATCCCCGCGGCCAGCACCAGCAGGGAGAGCGCGACGGCGGTCTCCAGGCCGATCCGGCGGGCGAGGCGCGGGGCGAGCGGCGCGAACGCCCCGAAGCACAGCACCGGGAGGGTGGTGAGCAGGCCGGCCATCGCCGACGAGAGGCCGGTGTCGGCCCGCAGGTCGCCCAGGACCGGCGCGACCGCGACCACGGCGGGGCGCTGGTTCAGGGCGACCGCCACGATCGCGGCGACCAGCAGCAGGGCCGCGAGGCGCGAGCGGGCCACCTCAGCCGGCCGGCGTGAGCATCCCGGCGCCGACCGTCGCGTTCGTGGCCTCGTCGATCAGGATGAACCGCCCGGTGACCCGGTTCCGGATGTAGTCGTCCACGAACAGTGGCTGGGTGGTGCGCAGCCGAACCCGGCCGATGTCGTTGAGCCCGAGCTCACCGGCCTCCGGGTCGCGGTGCAGCGAGTTCACGTCGAGCCGGTAGGCCAGCTCCTTCACCATGGCGCGCACCGTGCGGGTGGTGTGCTTGATCGCGATGCGCTGGCGCGGTCGCAGCGGCTCCTCCGCCATCCAGCAGACCAACGCGTCGACGTCCTGCGTGGCCTGCGGCGCGTTGGCCGGGCGGCAGATGAGGTCGCCGCGGGAGACGTCGACGTCGTCCTCGAGGCGCACGGTCACCGCCATCGGCGGGAACGCCTCGCCCACCGGGCCGCGGGGCCCGTCGATGCCGGCGATCGTGGTGGTCAGCCCGCTGGGCAGCACCTGCACCTCGTCGCCGGGGCGCAGCACGCCGCTGGCGACGGTGCCGGCGTAGCCGCGGTAGTCGTGGAACGCGTCGGACTGCGGACGGATCACGTACTGCACGGGGAAGCGGGCGTCGACGAGGTTGCGGTCGCTGGCGACGTGCACGTGCTCGAGGTGGTGCAGCAGCGTCGTCCCCTCGTACCAGGGGGTGTTCGCCGAGTGGCTCACGACGTTGTCGCCGTGCAGCGCCGAGATGGGGACGACGGTCAGGTCGGGCACGTTGAGCTTGGTGGCGAACGCACTGAACTCGTCGCGGATGGACTCGTAGACGTCCTCGGACCAGCCGACGAGGTCCATCTTGTTGACCGCCACCACCAGGTGCGGCACCCGCAGCAGCGACGCGAGGAAGGCGTGCCGGCGGCTCTGCTCGAGCATCCCCTTGCGCGCGTCGACCAGGACGATCGCGAGGTCCGCGGTCGAGGCGCCGGTGACCATGTTCCGCGTGTACTGCACGTGGCCCGGGGTGTCGGCCAGGATGAAGGTGCGCCGCGGCGTGCTGAAGTACCGGTAGGCGACGTCGATCGTGATGCCCTGCTCGCGCTCGGCCCGCAGCCCGTCGGTGAGCAGCGCCAGGTCGACGTAGTCGCCCTTGCTGGCCCGCTCGACCGCCTCGTACTGGTCCTCGAAGATCGCCTTGCTGTCGTAGAGCAGCCGGCCGATCAGCGTGCTCTTGCCGTCGTCGACGGAGCCGGCGGTGGCGATCCGCAGGATGTCCTTGCGCGCGGTGACGACCTCGGCCGCGTGCTCGGCTTCGGGCGTGTGGAGCGGAACCGCCATCAGAAGTAGCCCTCCTTCTTGCGGTCCTCCATGGCGGCGTCGCTCACCTTGTCGTCGCCGCGGGTGGCGCCGCGCTCGGTCATGCGGGTCACCGCGATCTCGGCGATGACCTCCTCGACCGTGGTCGCCTCGGACAGGACGGCGGCGGTGAGGTTGGCGTCGCCCACGGTCCGGTAGCGCACGGTCTCCCGGCGGACCTCCTCGCCGTCCTTCGGCCGGATGAACTCGTTGACCGCGTAGAGCATCCCCTGGCGCTCGACGACGGCCCGCTCGGCGGCGAGGTACAGCGGCGGGATCGCGATCTGCTCGCGGGCGATGTACTGCCAGATGTCGAGCTCGGTCCAGTTCGACAGCGGGAAGACGCGGATCGACTCGCCCAGGTGGATGCGGCCGTTGTAGAGATCCCAGAGCTCCGGCCGCTGGTTCTTCGGGTCCCACTGGCCGAACTCGTCGCGGAAGGAGAACACCCGCTCCTTGGCGCGTGCCTTGTCCTCGTCGCGGCGCGCGCCCCCGAAGAGCGCGGTGAACCCGTGCTCCTCGACGGCGTCCAGCAGCACCGGCGTCTGGATGCGGTTGCGGGAGCCGTTGGGCTCCTCCTTGACCGTGCCTGCGGCGATCGCGTCGGGCACTGAGGCGACGATCAGCTGGACGCCGAGCTCGGCCACCCGCTTGTCGCGGAACTCGAGCACGTCGGGGAAGTTCAGTCCGGTGTCCACGTGCATCACCGGGAACGGGATGCGGGCCGGCGCGAACGCCTTGCGCGCCAGCTCCAGCATCACGATCGAGTCCTTGCCGCCCGAGAACAGCAGCACCGGACGCTCGAGCTCGGCGACCACCTCGCGGATGACGTGGATGGACTCGGCCTCCAGCGTCTCCAGCTGGCTCAAACGGTAGTCAGGGGTGCTCACGGATCGGGGCTCCGGGGATCGGCGGCATACGTCGGCCGTGACGACCAACCGCATCGGTTCGGTGCGGATTCCCGACCAGTGTCCGCTATGACGAAGACCGCACCGCACCCAGGATCCGGTCCGCGAGCTCCGGGCGGCAGACCACCAGGTCGGGCAGCGAGGGATCGGGGGCGTTGTAGACGAGCGGGGACCCGTCGAGCCGGCAGGCGGTGAGCCCTGCCGCACGGGCGACGGCCACCGGCGCCGCGGAGTCCCACTGGTACATCCCCCCAGCGTGCACGTAGGCGTCCACCTCGCCGCGCACGACCGCCGCCGTCTTGTAGCCGGCCGAGCCGAGCGGCACCAGGTCGGCGTCGAGCGCGGCCGCGACGACGTCGGCCTGCGCGGGCGGGCGCGTCCGGCTGACCGCGATCCGGACCCGTCCGTCCCCCCGGTCGGGCACCGCCGCCGCAGGCTCGGTGAGCAGCACCTCGCCCAGCGCAGGCAGTGCCACGGCTGCCGCGGACAGCTCGCCGTCCGCCCACAGCGCGACGTGCACCGCCCAGTCCTGCCGGCCGTCGGCGTACTCCCGGGTGCCGTCGAGTGGATCGACGATCCACACCCGCCCGGCGGTCAGCCGGCGACCGTCGTCGGCCGCCTCCTCGCTGAAGACGACGTCCTCCGGCCGTTCCCAGACGATCGCGTGCCAGATCGCCTGCTCGGCCGCGTAGTCACCGGCGTCCCCGAGCGCTCGTCCCGACAGGTCGCCGGCCCGCAGCTGCTGCAGGACCTCGGCCGCCGCGCGGGCCGCCCGCGCGGCCACCTCGACGTCGCGCACGGTCACTCGCCCTCGAGGGCGGTGGCGTCGCCGGCCCGGCTCGGCGGCCGGTGCGCGCCGGAGGAGTCCGTGATCGCCCCGAAGTAGGCCTCGATCTTCTCCGGGCGGGGCAGCACGAAAACCCCGCGCGCCTCCACGAGGACCCGCTCGGGGTGCTCGGCCAGCGCGATCGTGCCGGTGATGACCGACTTGCGGCCCTCGTTCTCCGCCACCCGCGCGCGCATCACCAGCTTCTGCTCCAGGGGGAGCGGCCCCCGGTAGTCCAGTTCCAGGTGGGCGGTCATTCCCCAGAGGCCCGCGGCCGCCGCGGCGGATCCGAGCAGCTGGTCCATGAACAGCGCGCTCATGCCGCCGTGCACGAAGGCGGGCGGGCCCTCGTAGGCCGGCCCCAGGGTCGCCTCGGCGACGACGCCGTCCCCGTCCCGGCGGACGACCAGTGGCGGGGCGAGGGCGCTGGCCACGCCGGTGACCGGGTTGAAGACACGCCGGCCGGTCGCGACGTCGTCCAGCGGGGGCAGCTGCGAGAGCGGGCGGCGCGCGACGGCCAGCCGCTCGGCCGCCTGGCGGACCAGCTCGGCGGCGGCCCGCACCTCGGCGGGCGCCACGGTCGTGGTCACCGAGACCTCGGTCAGTTCGCGCAGCGCCGTCCCGAGGTCGGTCGCGGCGGCGAGCGGCTCGGCGTCCGGGATGGTCCCACTCTCGTTCGTCACCGGCGGATCGTGACAGGAGCGCTAGGCGGGCCGCTCGGCCGGGGGGAGGTCCCCCGGGCCCGACTTCGGCAGCCGGACGGTGAACGTGGCGCCCTCGCCCGGCGCGGTGGCGAGGTCCACCGACCCGCCGTGCGCAGCGACCAGAGAGGAGACGATGGCCAGGCCGAGGCCCGTGCCGCCGGCGCTGCGGTTGCGGGAGGCGTCCGCCCGGTAGAAGCGCTCGAACGCCCGGTCCGCGTCGGCGGGGGGCATGCCCGGCCCGCGGTCGGCCACCTGCAGCACCAGGAGGGCGGGGTCGGCGTCCTGGGCGACCGTGACGGTCACGCGGGCGTCGGGCGGGGTGTGGGTGAGCGCGTTGGTCACCAGGTTGCCCACGACCTGCCGCAGCCTTCCCTCGTCCCCGCGCACCACGGGCACGTCGGTCAGCGACTCGTCCAGGTGCAGGACGATCGGCCGGTCCGGCTGCACCGCCTTCGCGTCGTGCACGGCGTCCCCGGCGATGCCGGCGAGATCCACCGGGGCGAACGTCAGCGGCCGCTGCTGGTCGAGCCGGGCCAGCAGCAGCAGGTCCTCGACCAGCAGGCCCATGCGGGCACCCTCGGCCTCGATGCGCTCCATCAGCCGGCGGACGTCCTCGTCGGTGCGGACGGCGCCCTGCCGGTACAGCTCGGCGAAGCCGCGGATCGAGGTGAGCGGGGTACGCAGCTCGTGGCTGGCGTCGGCGACGAAGCGGCGCATCCGGTGCTCGGACCCGCGGGCCTGCTCCTCCGACGCCTGCCGGGCGGTGAACGACTCCTCGATCCGCGCCAGCATCCCGTTGAGGGCGGTCGACAGCCGGCCGACCTCGGTGCGCTCGTTCCCGGCGGGGACCCGCTGGGAGAGGTCGCCGGCGGCGATCGCCCGCGCCGTGTGCTCCACCTCGGTCAGCGGCCGCAGGCTGTTGCGCACGAGTACGTAGCCCGCGCCGCCCAGGACGCCGAGCACGATCAGCCCGACGATGACCTCGATCGCGACGAGGCGGCCGATGACCTCCTGGTCGCGGCCGAGGTCGGCGGCGAAGACGGCGGTGTACCCGTCCGGCAGGTCCAACGTGGTGACCCGCCAGGCGTGGCGGCCGTCCACGGCCGGGACCGTCGTGAACGGGCCGTCGCCGTCGGGTCCGTGCCCCTCCGCGACGGTCTCCACGGCGGAGAGGTCCGGGTCGTCGTGGCGGCTGCGCGGCCCGTAGACGACTAGGGCGTCGCTGCCGTCGGGGGGCAGGCACGACAGGTACGTCGACGGTGCCGGCCCCGGGTAGCCGCCCGCCAGGCAGGCGCTCAGCACCCGGAGGGGGTCGCTCTGCCCGGCCTGGGCGCGCAGCTGCTCGTCCTGCTGCTGGACCAGGTAGTCGCGCAGCAGCCTCGTGGCGGCGAAGCCGGTGGCCACGAGGCCGACCGCCACCAGCGCCACGAGCAGTGCGACCAGGGTGATCCGGAGGGGGATGCGCGAACCGCGCTCCGGCCGGGGGGCGGTCACGCCCCGCGCGGCAGCCGCAGCGTGTAGCCCACCCCGCGGATGGTGTGCAGCAGGCGCGGCTCGGTCGTGTCGACCTTGCGGCGCAGGTAGGAGATGTAGGACTCCACCACGTTGGCCTCGCCGTTGAAGTCGTAGTTCCACACGTGGTCGAGGATCTGCGCCTTCGAGAGCACGCGCCCGGCGTTGGCCATCAGGTAGCGCAGCAGCTTGAACTCGGTCGGCGACAGGCTGATCACCTGGCCGGCCTTGATGACCTCGTGGCTTTCCTCGTCGAGCTCGATGTCGGCGAAGGACAGCCGTGGTGCGTCGGCCGCGGCCTTGTGCGCACCGGCGCTGCGGCGCAGCACCGCGCGGATGCGGGCCAGCACCTCGTCGAGGCTGAACGGCTTGGTCACGTAGTCGTCCCCGCCGAGCGTCAGGCCGGACACCTTGTCCTCCGCGGCGTCGCGGGCGGTCAGGAAGAGCACGGGCGTGTGCCGGCCCGACTGACGCAGCCGGCGGACGACGCCGAACCCGTCGAGCCCCGGCATCATCACGTCGAGGACCAGCAGGTCGGGGCGGAACGAGTCGGCCAGCGCCAGGGCCTGCTGCCCGTCGGCCGCGGTGGCGACCTCGAACCCGGCGTAGCGCAGGCTGGCCGAGAGCAGCTCGCGGATGTTGGGCTCGTCGTCCACGACGAGGAGTCGGGCCTCCGGCGTGCTGCGGGTGGTGGGGGTGCCGGCCACGGGTCCTCCGGTCGGGCGTGCGGGTGCCGTCGTCATGCGTCGATCGTGGGCGGGCACGCTGCGGGTGCTCTGGACGCTACCTGTGAACTGGCTGGGGACGGCGCTGAGAGCGGATCCGGGCGTTGTCCCTCCACCGGGCATTCCGGTGCCGGACATGCCCTTCCTAGGGACAACGCTCGTCAGCCGCCCATCGCCCGGCCGAGCCGCCAGTACCCGATCGCGTGGTGCTGCGCGCGGCCCAGCCCCCAGCGTCCGCGCAGGTCGGACCGGACGGCCCGGACGACGGCGGACTCTGCGCCCACCCAGGCGAAGACGTCGTCCCCCTGCGGGCGGTCGAGCCCGGCGACGGCGTCGGCGAGCAGGCTGCTCTGGCCGGGCGCGGTCCCGTTCCGGTGCAGCCACCGGACGACGACGCCGTCCGGCGCGGCCAGCGGCTGCTCCTCCGCGGCGTCGGCCACCTCGACGAGTACCACCCCCCGGGTGGCCGGCGCGGCCGAGGCGAGGATCCGGCTGATCGCGGGCAGCGCGGTCTCGTCGCCGGCCAGGAGCAGCCAGCCGGCCGGCCGGTCACCGAGCGGCCCCCCGCCGGCGACCCCGAGCGGAGCCCCCGGGACGGCCGCCGCGGCCCACGCCGCCGCCGGCCCGTCACCGTGCAGCACGAAGTCGATCTCCACCTCGCCGGACACGGGGTCCTGGCGGCGGCCGGTGTAGCTGCGCAGGCTCACCCCGTGGGCGCCGTCGGGCCAGACGATCCGCCCGTCCTTGGCCACCCGCGGCCAGCGGGGGGCGGCGTCACCGACGCGGGGAACCAGCAGGTTCACGGTCGGACCGGCGGTCGCGACCGTCTCGGGCGTACCGCTCAGGACCACCCGGCGCACCGACGGCGTCACGTCCGTCACCGTCGCGACGGTGAGCACGCCGACGGGGCGCAGGCCGTCTCCCTCGGGCGGCAGGGGAGTGGTCACGTCGCCCCAGCCTAGGGGCGGTCGACCGGGCCGACCCGGCCGACCCCGGGGGAATGGAGTCGACCGGGCCGGCGATCGAGGACGGGGTGCCGACCTCACGCTGGGTAGCCGATCCGCCCCCCCCACCAGCGTGGATGCGACTCGACCCCCGTCGCGAACAACGCTACGTGACGAAGCCGTCGACGCCATGGCCCCGAAGGGTGAGGTGTGGTTCCCGATCGGGTGATCCGCGCCCCGATGTGTGTCCGGCGGCCCGCGGGGGCAGGGGCACGACAGGACCGTCACGAGCGGGGAGGAACCCATGTCCGACGAGCCGAAGAAGGGTGACCACGTCACCTGGCGCAGCCACGGCACCACGGTCGAGGGAACGGTCGAGCGGAGGATCACCTCCGACACCGAGGCGTCGGGCAGGACGGTCCGGGCCGACGACGAGGACCCGCAGTACGAGGTCCGCAGCGACAAGACGGGGCGCACGGCGGTGCACAAGCCGGGCGCCCTGACCCAGGACTGACACGGAGGAGACACGGTGACCGAGTTCAGTGGCGCATCGGAGCGCAGCACGAAGCACAGTCCGCGGGTGGACGAGGAGCTTGAGCACGAGATCCAGGGGATGTTGAAGGGGGAGCACGCGACCCGCGCGGAGGAGTGGCGCGAGGTCGAGCCCGTCGCCGAGGGAGAGCCCGACATCGACGCCGATCCCGCCGGGACCCTGGTGGGCGGCACACCCGTGGGGATGACCCCGGACGCGGTCGTCGCCCGTGCCGAGCTGGCCCGCTGGCTCGACCGCGCCGACTTCCCGAGCACGGGCCCCCAGCTGGTCGAGGCCGCCCGCGACCACCGCGCCCCCGATGCGGTCGTCGCCGAGCTCGAGCGGCTCCCCGACGGCGACACCTTCGAGCGGATCGGCGACGTCGTCCGCGCCCTGGGCTACCCGACGGAGACCTGACCCGCGAATCGGGCCGCCGCTGCCGGGCTCGAGCCGGCCCACTGCGCACGATGTTTGTGCATTGCTGCCACTGCAGGAGCGGCAATGCGCGTGATCGACCAGCAATGCGTGGTCGGGGCGCCTCGTGCCCGTGACGGGCGGAGCCGGGAGGTCAGGAGGCGGTGTCCTCCTGGGCCTCCTCGGCCTCCTCCTGCGCTATCTCCTCGGCCCCGCGACGGCGGAACAGCCGTGAGCCGGGGAATCCCTTCACCACCTGACGCAGGTCCTGGACGGTGTCGACCAGGTCGTGCACGTCGGTGCCGACGTTCCCCAGCGACTCCAGGACGGGGAGGATGTCCTGGTCGAGGTGGGTGACCAGGCGCGGGAGCCGGTCGATGAGGGTCACCAGGGCCTCCACCTCCGAGGGGTCGAGGGTCTCGGCCAGGCGGCCTACGGACGGCGCCAGCGAGGTGAGCGCCGGTTCGTACGTGGCCATCAGGGGATCGAGTCGCCCGACCAGGCCGCTCGCCTGCTCGATCGCCTCGTCGGCCCTGGCCTGGGTGCGGGCCACCCCGTCGATCGCCTCGTCGGCCCTGGCCTGCGTGCGGGCCACGCCCTCGATCGCGTCGCGGGCCTTCGCCTGGATGCGCCCCACGCCGGCGATCGCCTCGTCGGCGGACGCCCGGGTCGCCTCCACCCCGTCGATCTCCGACTCGACGCGGACGAGCACCCCGTCCACGCGGTCGACGACGCCGTCGACCCGGTCCAGCAGCGTGGATACCCGGCCGAGCAGGCCCTCCATCGTGCCGACGGCCGCGGCCACCCGGGGCACCAGCGCGAGGGCCTCGGTGACCCCGCTCCGGAGGTCCCCGACGGCGGACAGCACATCGGACGGGCCGGGCAGCGACGGAAGTCTCACCGGCGCCACGCTACGCACCCGCCCGGTGGGCCACTATTCGGTTGCGTCCTCCGGGCCTCCGACGCTGCCGCCCCTCCACCCCGCGCGTCGCCGTGATCATCGCGTCTCCCCCCGTATCGTGGGACCGACCGCGGGCGTGCGCGGGCGGTGACGGCTGGGCCGACGCCGGCGGGGACCGGGAGCACGGACGAGGGCACGGACGACGAGAAGGTGTCGACACCGGTGGGGGAACAGCCGAGGTGGGACGGTGGCCGGAACGGTCACGGCGTCTCCCGCGGCGTCCCCGGACGCACCCGCCGGGCCCGCGAGGGCGAGGTGTCGGCCGCTGAGCCGGTGACCGTCGAGCAGTTGCTGGCCCGGCAGGGCGACAGCGGCGTCGGGCGCCGGGCCGCCCGCAGGATCGAGGAACCCCCCGCCGTCCGCGCGGGTCTGCCGCCCGTTCCCGGGGCGTCCGCCGCGGGCGTCCGACAGCCCGGCCTGCCGCCGGTGCCCGGCGCGGCCGCACGATCGGGGCCGCAGCCGGGGCTCCCGCCGGTTCCGGTGATCGACCGACCGCCGTCGTCCTGGGAGCCGGCCGACCGGCCGTCCCGGCGGAGCGGTCCCATCCCGCCGCTGCCCGGCCGGGTGCCTCCGGCGCCTCCGGATGCCGGCCGACCGCCGCGTCGTCCCCCGCGTGCGCCCGAGCGGCCGCCGGCCCGCCCGGGCCGCCGTCGCCTGGTGCGCGCCCTCGTCGCGCTCGCCCTCGTCGTCGGCGTGGTCGTGCTCTACCACCTCGGCCTCTACTTCTACGTCGACCAGAAGATCGACCGCGTCGACGCGCTGGCGACCGACGGGCCCGAGGTGCTCGCGCCCGCCCTGCAGGAGGGCGCGGAGACCTATCTCGTCGTCGGCACCGGCGTTCCGGGCCAGACGGGAGCGGCCTCGGTGGCCACGCTGGTCGCACAGGTCTCCGCCGACGGCGACCGGGCGGTGCTGGTCAGCCTGCCGCCCACCGCGCTGGTCGACACCCCCGCGTGCCGCACCCCCGGCGGGGCGGTCCGGAACCCGACCACGGAGGCCTTCGCCACCTCGCTGCTGGAGGGCGGCCCCTCCTGCATGGTGCGCGCGGTCCAGCAGCTGTCGGGGCTGCGGATCGATCATTACCTGGGCGTCGACCTCGGCCGCCTGCCCGAGATGATCGACGCGCTCGGTGGGGTGCCGATGTGCGTCCTCCCGTCGGCGGCCACGTCGGCGGCCGCGCGACCGCTGCCGGCCGGGCTCTCCACGGTCTCCGGCGACGCGGCCACCGGGTGGCTCCAGCCGGGCGACACCGGCTCCGACGTCACCGGCGCGGCCGTCGCCGAACGTGCTCAGCGGCTGCTCACGTCCACCCTGCGGACGGCGATGACCCCCGGCACCCTCGTCAACACGCTCACGCTCACCCGCTTCCTCAACCGGGCGGCCGACGCCCTGACCGTCGACGAGCAGACGACGCTGGGCGACCTCCGGGGGCTGGCCGGTTCGCTCGGCGACCTGTCCGGGGACGCGGTGCAGCGGGCCGGCCTGCCGGTGGGCCAGGTGGGCTACGTGCCGGTGGGCACCGACCAGGCCTACGTCCTGCTGGACGACGGCGGCACACGGTCACTGTTCGACGCCATGATCGAGGGCAGCCGGGTGCCGTCCGAGCTGACCACCGGAGGCGACGAGCCGGCCGTGGACAGCACCGCCGAGGACGCGACCGTCGGTCAGCCGGCGGGGGACGGCCCCGCACCGGAGGCCGCGCCGGCGGCTCCGCAGCCGCTCACGGTCGAACCCGCGGCGGTGACCGTCGACGTCCTCAACGGCACGGGCACCGCCGGACTGGCCGGCACGGTCGCCGACCTGTTGCGCGGACAGGGGTTCGTGGTGGGTTCCGTCGGCAACGAGCCGGGAACGGTGAACGAGACCGTCGTCCGGCACGGGCCCGGCGTGGTCGAGCAGGCCCGCACGGTGGCCGCCGCGGTTCCCGGAGCCGTGCTCCAGCCCAGCGACTCGATCGGCGACACCGTGCAGCTGGTCATCGGACCGGGCTACTCGACCGTCGTCCCGGTGACCGTCGGAGGGCCGGCCGAGGCCGCGCCGACCGAGACGACCGCGGCCGCCGCGCCGACCGCTCCGGCGCCAGTGACGTGCTGATGGCCGCGCTGCATGGTCCCGCCGCGAGCGTGCTAGCGGAGGGGGGCAGCGGGGTCCTTCGTCAGCCGAAGCGGCCGGAGATGTAGTCCTCCGTGGACTTCTCGTCCGGGTTGCTGAAAATCTTTTCCGTCGGGTTGAACTCGACCAGCCGGCCCGGCTGCCCGACGCTGCTGAGGTTGAAGAAGCCCGTGGACTCGCTGACCCGGGCCGCCTGCTGCATGTTGTGGGTGACGATGACGATGGTGAAGCGCTCCTTCAGCTCCGTCATCAGGTCCTCGATGGCGAGGGTGGAGATCGGGTCCAGGGCCGAGCACGGCTCGTCCATGAGCAGGACGTCCGGCTCGACGGCGATCGCGCGGGCGCTGCACAGCCGCTGCTGCTGGCCGCCGGACAGGCCGGAGCCCGGCCGGTCGAGGCGGTCCTTGACCTCGTTCCACAGGTTGGCGCCGCGCAGCGAGCGCTCCACCAGGTCGTCGAGGTCGGCCTTCTTCATCTTCTTCGCGTTCAGCCGCAGCCCGGCGGCGACGTTGTCGTAGATCGACATCGTCGGGAACGGGTTGGGCCGCTGGAAGACCATGCCGATCTGCCGGCGCACGTCGACCGGGTCGACGTCGGACGCGTAGAGGTCCTGGCCGTCGATGACCACCTTCCCCTCCACCCGCGCACCCGGGATCACCTCGTGCATGCGGTTGAGCGACCGGAGGAAGGTCGACTTCCCGCAGCCCGACGGGCCGATCAGCGCGGTGATGCTCCGCGGCTCGATCGAGATGGTGACGCCCTCCACGGCCTTGAAGCTGCCGTAGTAGATGTCGAGGTCGGAGACGTCGATCCGCTTGGCCATCAGGTACTCCTGGGGATCCCGGTCAGCGACCGGTCTGGGGGGCGAAGAAACGGCTGATCAGGCGGCCGACGACGTTGAGTGCCATGACCAGGATGATCAAGATCAGTGCGGCTGTCCATGCCCGGTCGATCGCGTACTCGGGCGGGAAGCCGGGCTGGGTGAGCTGGTAGTACGCGAAGACCGGGAGCGTGGCCATCCGCCCGTCGAAGGGGTCGAGGTTCGTGCCGTTGACGATGCCGACGGTGATCAGCAGGGGAGCGGTTTCGCCGATGACGCGGGCCACGGCCAGCGTGACGCCCGTGGCCAGCCCTGCCAGCGCGGTGGGGACGACGACCTTGACGATCGTGCGCCACTTCGGCACGCCCAGGGCGTAGCTGGCCTCCCGCAGCTCGTTGGGCACGAGCTTGAGGACCTCCTCGGAGGACCGCACCACCACCGGGATCATCAGCACCGACAGGGCGATCGAGCCCATGATCCCCATGCGCACGCCGGGACCGAAGAAGATCGCGAACAGGGCGAAGGCGAACAGGCCGGCCACGATCGACGGGATGCCGGTCATCACGTCGACCAGGAAGGTGATGGCCTTCTTCAACCGGCCCGTGCCGTACTCGACCAGGTAGATCGCGGTCAGTAGCCCGATCGGCACCGAGATGACCGCCGTCAGGCCGGTGATGATCAGCGTGCCGACGATGGCGTGGTAGGCGCCACCACCCTCCCCGACCACGCCGAGCATCGAGAAGGTGAAGAACTCGGCGTCCAGCCGCTGCAGCCCCTTGCTCAGCACCGTCCAGACGAGGGAGACCAGCGGCACCATCGCCAGGGCGAACGCGGCCGTGACCACGCACGTGACCAGCCGGTCGAGGGCGGTCCGGGGACCCTCCACCCGTCGGGACGCCCCCCACACCGCGACCGTGCCGAGCACGGTGCCGTAGACGACGGTCAGCAGGAGGCTGAAGCCGGTGAGCGCCGAGAGGGCGGCCCCGACGAGCAGTGCGGCGCCGAACAAGCCGGGGACGGCGAGGCGTGGCAGCCGGCCGTGGACGCGCACGAGGCCGTGCGGGGGCGCTGCCGGAGGGCTCGGCCGGGTGCTGGTCGTCATCAGTTCGCTCCCGAGAAGTCGGCGCGGCGGTTGACGATCCAGCGGGCGAGCATGTTGACCGCCAGCGTGATGACGAACAGCGCCAGGCCGCTCGCGATCAGCGTGTTCACGTCGAGGCCGGTGGACTCCGGGAACTGCAGCGCGATGTTGGCCGCGATCGTCGACGGGTTGGTGCTCGAGATCAGGTTGAACGTGACGATCCCGCCCGTGGCCGACAGGACGATCGCGATCGCCAGCGTCTCGCCGAGGGCCCGCCCGAGCCCCAGCATGGCGCCGCCGATGACACCGGATTTCCCGTACGGCAGGACGGCGATACGGATCATCTCCCAGCGGGTGGCGCCGAGAGCCAGTGCCGCTTCGCGGTGCAGCGCCGGCGCCTGGCTGAACACCTCCCGGGACAGCGCCGAGATGATCGGAAGGATCATGACGGCGAGCATCAACCCCGCGGTGAGCATGGTGCGCCCCGTCGGCGAGGCCGGGCCGGCGAACAGCGGGATGAAGCCCAGGTGCTCCTCCGCCCACGTGTAGAAGGGCACCAGCGCCGGTGCCAGCGTCGCGATGCCCCAGAAGCCGTAGACGACGCTGGGGATGGCGGCGAGCAGGTCGATCACGTAGCCCATGACCGCGGCCAGCCGGCGCGGCGCGTAGTAGGTGATGTAGAGCGCGATGGCCACCGCGAGCGGTGTGGCGACCACCAGCGCGATGACGGCGGCGAGCAGGGTGCCGAACAGGAGCGGGCCGATGTAGCCGCGGAGCCCCTCGCCGCCCGCGATCTCGTCGGCAGGGGCGGTCACCGCCGGCCAGGCCTCGACGAGCAGGAACGCCGCGACGCCGGCCAGGACCAGCAGGATGACGATGCCGGCACCGGTGGTGCTGCCGGCGAAGAGGCGGTCGCCGCGCCGCCGCCGGGTCGCCGGCGGGCGGCCGGGCCGCTCGGGTGGTGCGCTGGTGATGGTCACCGCTCGCTCCGTCTGCTCAGTGCGCGCATCGTGCGCCGGACGTGCTGTTCACGGCGGGATCCGGGACCGCGCAGCGGCCCGGGGCATCCTCGTGGACACCTCGGGCCGCCGCTCTGCGGACCGGTGCGATCAGCTCGACGCCGTGATCGCGTCGACGACGGTCTGCGCCGCGTCCCGGGCGTCGGCCGTGATCGGCGAGCTCCCCGCGGCGTCGGCCGCTGCCTGCTGGCCCTCCTCGCTGATCACGTAGGCCTCGAACGCCTTCACGACGTCCGCCTTGGCCTCGTCGTCGTACTCGACGCAGCCGATGTGGTAGCTGACCAGCACGATCGGGTACTCGTCGGCCGAGGTGGTCTCGCGGTTGACCGAGATGGCCAGGTCGTACTCGCCCCGGCCGTCGACCGGGTCGGAGTTGGCGACGACGGCCGCGGCACCCTCGGCGGACGGCGCGACGAACTCCTCACCGACCTTGATGTCGGCGATCCCGAGGTCGCCGGCCTGGCTCTCGTCGGCGTAGCCGATCGTTCCCTGGCCGCCGCCGACGGAGGCGATCACACCAGAGGTGCCGTTGGCGGCCTCGCCGCCGGGGGTGGGCCACTCGTCGACCGCGCCGGCGGTCCACACGTCGCCGGCGGTCTTGTCCAGGTAGTCGGTGAAGTTCTTCGTCGTGCCCGACTTGTCACCGCGGTGCACCGGCGTGATCGCGGTGCCGGGCAGCTGCGCGTCGGGGTTGTCGGCGGCGATCGCCGGGTCGTTCCAGGTGGTGATGGACCCGGCGAAGATGCCGGCGATGGTGGCCGGGGACAGCTTCAGGTCGTCGACGCCGTCGAGGTTGTAGACGACGGCGATCGCCGAGATGTAGTTCGGCAGCTCGAAGACGCCGCTCGAACCGCAGCGCTCCTCGGCCTGGGCGAGCTCGTCGTCGTCGAGCGCGGAGTCCGAACCCGCGAAGTCGACGCCACCGGCGAGGAACTGCTCGCGGCCGCCGCCGGAGCCGACCGGGTCGTAGCTGAAGGTCACGCCCGGCTGCGCGCTGTTGAAGCCGGCCTGCCAGGCCTGCATCGCGGCCTGCTGGGCGCTGGAACCCGCGCCGACCAGGTCACCGCTGAGCTCCGCGGTGCCGGAGCTGCCGGAGTCCGAGGTGCCGCCACCCTCGTTGGTGGCCCCGCACGCGGTGAGCGTGAGGGCGCCCGCGACTGCCAGGGACAGAGTGGTGGCACGAGTTCTCGTGCTGAGCGTCATGCGGCTGAAGTTAGGGAGCCGAGGTGGCCGGATCCGGGTGCGCAGGTGAACGGAGGGTGAACGAGCGCTGAGCCTTCTCCTGCGCGCGCGTGGGCCGCGTCTCAGCCCGGGTCGCGACGCCAGGAGACGTCGACGGCGTGCCGGTGGAAGCCCCGGCCCTCGTACAGCCGCACGGCCGCGGCGTTGTCCTCATCGACGTAGAGGAGGACCTGCCGGAGACCCCGCGACCGCAGGTGCACCAGCCCCAGGTCGGTGAGCGCCCGGCCGAGCCCGAGGCCCTGGGCGTCGGGGTCGATGCCGAGGACGTAGACCTCGCCGACCCGCTCGTCGGGGAGCACGTCACCGGGCGGATGGACCTTGGTCCAGTGCGAGCCCAGCAGCTCGCCGCCGTCGGGCTCTCCCCGCCAGGCCAGCAGGAAGCCGTCGGGGTCGAACCACGGCTCGGCCTCGCGCAGCCGCAGGTCGTCGAGGGTCCAGCTGCCCTGCTCCGGGTGCGTGGCGAAGGCTCGGGCGTTGACCCGCAGCCACGCCTCCTCGTCCCGCCCCGGCCGGAACGATTCCACGCGCAGGCCGTCGGGAAGCTCGGGCGCGGGGTCGGCGTCGAGGCCGGCCAGCCCGCGGCGCATCTGCAGCAGCACCCGGGCACGGTGGAAACCCCGGGAACCCAGCAGCTCGGCCGAACCGGGAAGGTCGCCGTGCGCCCAGACCGACAGCGGGCGGTGCCCGGCCAGCTCGATCACGCGGTCGAGCAGCTTCCCGCCGAGGCCGCGCCCGCGGGCCGCCGGGTGCACGACCATTTCGGCGTCCCCGTCGTCGAGCCGGGCGTAGGCGACGACCGTGTCCGCTTCCCGGAGGACGACGTCCTGGCCCCCGGGCGGCCCGCCGTGCCGGAGCCGCAGCTCCGCCTCCTCCGAGAGTGGGCGCACACCGTCGGCCTCGGTCGCGGCGGCGAGCAGCTCGACGACTCCGGTGAGGTCGCGGGCGTCGAGGGAGCTGCTCAGCGGGGCCTCAGACCAGCTCGGAGTCGGACAGGGTCTCGGCCTCGGCAGTGGTCCGCGCCGCGGCGGCCGTCGCGTCGGCGACCTGCTGGTCGAGCTTGTAACCGACGTTGCGGACGGTGCCGATCAGCGCCTCGTGCTCGGTGCCGAGCTTGGCCCGCAGCCGGCGGACGTGGACGTCGACCGTGCGCGTGCCACCGAAGTAGTCGTAGCCCCAGATCTCCTGCAGCAGCTGCGCGCGGGAGAACACCCGGCCGGGGTGCTGCGCCAGGTACTTCAGCAGCTCGAACTCCTTGTACGTGAGGTCGAGGGGACGGCCGCGCAGCTTGGCGGAGTAGCTGTGCTCGTCGATGACGAGCTCGCCGGCCTGGGTGACGCCGCGGTCGGCGCCGTCGGCCGGCGCCGCGGCGGCCAGCCGGCGGGCGGTGGCCCACTTGAGACGCGCGTCGACCTCGGCAGGGCCGGCGGTGTCGAGCAGCACGTCGTCCACTCCCCAGTCGGCCGACAGCGCGACGAGGCCACCCTCCGAGAGGACGGCGACGAGCGCGGCGGCGACGCCGGTGGAGGACAGTAGACCGCACAGTGTGCGGGCCTGGATCAGGTCGTGGCGGGCGTCGACGAGGACGACGTCGCCGGAGTCACCGTCGAGCAGGCTGGACAACTCGGGGGCCACCACCCGCACCTGGTGGGCGAGCAGCCCCAGGGCAGGCAGAACCTCGGTCGTGGCCTGGCGAGCCGAGGTCATGAGCACGAGTCGCATGTCGTCTCCTCCGGGAGGCCGTCGACGACGCTGTCGAGCGTGAGAGGGCAGGATAACCGACGCGGCCCGGAGGAGCCGCGCGACGCCGGGTGCCCGGCCCGTGACGGTGCGCACGTCCGAGAGCGGCGCCCCCGCTCCGCTTGTCGAGCGGAGCGGACGCCGGCCTTCTGCGACGATCGACCCGTGACGTTCCCGGCCCTGCGGTCCGAGCTGCCGGCCCGGGCGCACCACCTGCCCGCCGCGGGGCTCATCGCCGCCGCGGTGGCCCTGCTCGTCGCGCTGCCGGTCGCGCTGCAGGACCTCGGGCGGCTCGCCGCCGTGCTCGTGCTGCAACTGGGCCTGGTCCTGGCCTGGGTGCTCGTCGCCGGCCTACAGGGTTTCGCCGGCTCACTGGCGGTGGGCGCGGCCGCGGCGGTGGCGGCCGATCTCGTCCTGGTGCTCCCGCACCGGCCCGCGCTCGGTGGGCTGCTGGCGGTGCTCGGCGTGGGGTTCCTCGCCGCGGTGCTGCAGCAGATGCTCCGGCGTCCCCGCACCGACCTCGTCGCCTCCCTGGCCGGGACGGCGTTCCTGCTGGCGGTGCTCGGCGCGCTCGCGGCCATGCTGCTCCTCGGCCGGTCGTCCTCCGGCGCCGGCCGGGCGATGGTGGCACTGCTGGCGGTGGGCGCCGCTCTCGTCGCAGGGCACCTCGTCGACCTGGTGCTGCCGCGACCGCAGCTGGCCGACGGCGTGCCCCGGGGGCTGCTCGGCCTGGTCGTCGCGGTCGTCGTCGGGGCAGCCGTCTCGTTCGCCGGCCGGTCGGTCGGCGGGGTGGTCGACGGCCTCGCCGCAGTCATCTACGGGGCGGTCCTGGGCGGGATCGCCGGGCTGGTCTCGCTGGCCGCGAGCTACCTGGTGGTCGAGGCGGGCGACGCCGACGACGAGCACGGCCAGTCCCCGTGGGTGCTGGCGGTGATCCAGGCGGCGCTGCCGCTTGCCGCCTGCGCGCCCGTCGCGCTGGCGCTGCAGACCGTCCTGTGAAGGTGCTGCTGGTCGTCGTCCTCCTGCTCCTCGGCCTCGCCTACGCGGCCGACCGGGCGGCGCTCGGGCTCGCCGAGGACCGCGTCGCGGAGGAACTCGCCGCGCAGGGCGACCTCGCCGGCGCCCCCGACGTGGAGATCGCCGGCTTCCCCTTCCTGACCCAGGCGGTGGCCGGGCGCTACGAGGACGTGCGCATCTCGCTCACCGCGGCCGAGCTCGGCCAGCCCGAGGGGACCCGGGCCGACATCGCCCTGCACGGGGTCCGTGTGCCGCTGTCGAGCGTGCTCTCCGGATCGGTGCAGCAGGTTCCGGTCGACCGGGTCGACGGGACGGCCACCCTCTCCTACGACCTGCTCTCCGCGCAGCTGGGCGGGGACACGACGCTGCGCCGCGAGGGCGACGGCCTTCGGATCACGAAGACCGTCGAGCTGCTCGGGCAGACGCTGCCCCTCACCGCCGCGGGCACCGTCACCCTGGACGGGAACGAGCTGGTCATCGACGTCGAGAACGCCGCCGGGGCCGGGGTGGACATCCCCTTCTTCCTGGTGGACCGCGTCTCCGACCTGCTCGACCTGCGCTACGCCGTCCCCCCGCTGCCCTTCGGGCTCCGGCTCACCGGCGTCAGTCCGGCCGAGGACGGCGTCGAGATCACGGTGGAGGCGACCGACACCGTCCTCGCCGGCTGAGGAACAAACCGACGTGCCGCTCGGTTCGGAACGGGGATGACCGGGATGGGAGCACTCGCGCTGGCCGCCGTGCTGGTGGTCACCGTGCTGGCCTCCTGGTGGCTCCGCACCCGCAACGGCGCGCTCCGGACGGTCGACGAGCCCTCCGGAACGGCACAGGCGGTCCTCCGCCGGCTCGGAGCCACGCCGGAGGCGGCCGCGCTGACGATCGTCCAGTTCTCCACGGCCTTCTGCGCTCCCTGCCGCGCGACCAAGGCCCGGCTCGAGCAGCTGCAGGCGTCCCGGCCCGACCTGGCCGTCGTGCACGTCGACGCCGAGAGCCACCTCGACGAGGTGCGGGAACTCGACGTCCGGCGCACGCCCACGCTCTTCTACCTGGACCGGGACGGCCGGCTGATCGGCCGCAGCAGCGGGGCCCCGGCACCCGCGGAGCTGACCGCTCTCGTGGACGCGCACGCGGGGGTGCGGGAGTGATCGGCTACTCTCGCCTCGTGGGCACCATGCTGACCTCTCGCCGCACAGTCGACCTGTGCCGCGTCGGCAGCTGCCTGTGTCCGACTCCCTGAGGACGAACCCCGTTCGTCCAGACGTGCCCTGACCGCCGTCCGGAGAGTCCTTCCTTCATGAGTTCTGCACCGTCCCGGGTCGTCGACGTCCCTGTGGTCGACGTCAGGGGCCCGCGCTTCTCCGCGTGGGTCACCAGCGCCGTGCTGGCCATCGCCCTCCTGCTGGGCAGCGGCTGGCTCGTCGCCGCCCAGGCGGCCGTCTTCGCCGTGGGTGCCTTCGCCGGCCTGCGGTACGCCCCCTACGGCGTGCTGTTCCGCGTGCTGGTCGCACCCCGGCTGGGGCCGGCGCGGGAACGGGAGCCGGAGGCGCCGCCGCGCTTCGCGCAGCTC
This sequence comes from Blastococcus sp., assembly GCA_035296685.1. Classification (GTDB taxonomy): domain Bacteria; phylum Actinomycetota; class Actinomycetes; order Mycobacteriales; family Geodermatophilaceae; genus Blastococcus_B. The sequence goes on along the minus strand of DATHAK010000215.1, from coordinate 12,764 downwards.
GTCGGCCTGCTCTTCGCCCTCGTCGGCGCGGCCGGCTACCTGCTCGGCGCCCCGGTCGTCGGGGCCGTCGCCACGGGCCTCGCCCTCGTGGCTGCCCTGCTCAATGCGGCCACCGGCTTCTGCCTCGGCTGCGAGCTCTACCTGATAGCCCGGCGGGCCCTGCCGGCCCGCACCTGACCGTCCGTACACCGAATCCACCGGAGGAAATCCCATGAGCCGCTCCGACGTGCTCGTCACCGCCGACTGGGCCCAGGAGAACCTGGACAAGCCCGGCCTGGTGTTCGTCGAGGTCGACGAGGACACCAGCGCCTACGACGGCGGCCACCTCGAGGGTGCCGTCAAGCTCGACTGGAAGAAGGACCTGCAGGACCAGCTGCGCCGCGACTTCGTGGACAAGGCCGGCTTCGAGAAGCTGCTCTCCGAGCGCGGGATCAGCAACGACGACACCGTGATCCTCTACGGCGGCAACAACAACTGGTTCGCCGCCTACGCCTACTGGTACCTCAAGCTCTACGGCCACGAGAACGTCAAGCTCATCGACGGTGGCCGCAAGAAGTGGGAGCTCGACGGTCGCCCGCTGTCGAAGGACGCCGTCCAGCGCCCGGCCACCCAGTACCAGGCCAAGGACCCCGACCTGTCGATCCGCGCCTTCCGCGACGAGGTCGTGGCCTCGATCGGCTCGAAGAACCTCATCGACGTCCGTTCGCCCGACGAGTTCTCCGGCAAGATCCTCGCCCCGGCCCACCTACCGCAGGAGCAGGCGCAGCGCGGCGGGCACGTGCCGACCGCGAAGAACATCCCGTGGAGCAAGGCGGCCAACGAGGACGGGACGTTCAAGAGCGACGAGGAGCTCGCCAAGCTCTACGACGAGCAGGGCTACGACGAGAGCAAGGCGACCATCGCCTACTGCCGCATCGGCGAGCGCTCGAGCCACACCTGGTTCGTGCTGCGCGAGCTGCTCGGCAAGTCCGACGTCAAGAACTACGACGGCAGCTGGGTCGAGTACGGCTCGCTCGTCGGCGTCCCGATCGAGAAGTGAGCTGACACATGTGCGGAGCCCCGAAGCAGGGTGGTGCCCTCGCCGGCATCGACCTGAGCACGCAGACGGTCATCCAGGGCCAGGTCTGGCACGACGGTGCCCCGGTGGCCGGTGCCTACGTCCGGCTGCTGAACGAGGACGACGAGTTCACCGCCGAGGTGGTCACCAGCCCCGAGGGTGAGTTCCGGTTCTTCGCGGCCCCCGGGCCGTGGAAGGTCCGTTCGCTGGCGCCGGTCGGCAAGGGCGAGCGCGCTCTGGCCGCCGAGGTGGGCCTGAACGAGACCACCATCGCGATCGCCTGAGGACCCCCGTTCAGCGCCCGCCCCGGCTCCGGCCGGGGCGGGCGCTGTCGTCTGCGCAGCTCAGGCCGCCGCGGCGGCCGTGCGGGCGGCCCCGATCCGGACCGGGCGGTCCCGCAGAGCGACTCCCAGGGAGGTGACGCCCGCGGCCACCGCGACGGCGCCACCGGCGGCGCCCCAGCTGTCGGGATGCCCGGGCAGGACGACGGCCGCGATCCCGAGGTAGCTCCAGGCCAGCCCCTGGACAGCGGCGACGAGCCGCCATCCCGGCAGCCGCGTCGCCGCCAGGACCGCGCCCAGCACGAGGCTCGTCAGGTGCTCGGCGTAGGTGGCCCACTGGTTGGTCGCGGCCATCTCGCCGACGCCACCGAGCTGGGCGCTGACGGCGTCGACGATCGGGAGGGCGAGCAGGGCCGCGGCCCCCAGCGCCAGGGCCAGCAGCGGCCGGCTCCAGCGGATCCCGCTCCGGAGCAGGATGCGGACGCCGTCCCAGTAGGGATAGGCGGCGAGCACCGCGACCACCGGCAGGACCGCGAACAGCAGCGACGGCCCGGTGAACGGCAGGACCATCAGGCACGCCACGACCGCCGAGAGCGCGAACGACAGCGGCACCAGCGGGTTGGCGGCCGGCCTTCGGATCAGGGCCAGAAGCAGCACGACGCCCGCCGCGTCGCCGGTGCCCTCGACGACCGTGTGCCAGCGGGCTGCGTCGGGATGCCGGATGGCCGGGTCCATGCTGACCGGCCACCACGCCGCGAGCACGTTCGGCAGGGCCAGGACGAAGAGCAGAACAGTGATCGTCGCGACGACGCGGAAGGTCACCGGACGGCGGCGGTTCGGGGGAGAGGCGCCCATCGGAACTCCTCGATCGGACGGTGCCGGCGGTCGTGCCGGTGTGCCCGACGCTAGGAAGCGCGGCCGTCCCCGTCGTCGCCCCGCGGGTCGAACCTGCGCCGGTCTCCTCCACCGCCGGGCGGTCCGGGATCCACCTCCGGATGGACGTCCGGCGGAGTCGTTCCCGCGTAGCCTGCCGCCATGACTCCCGGCGGGGAGGGCAACGGCATCGGGTCGACGGGCAGCCGGTCGACGGGCACGGTCGGCCGGACCGACGTCGTCCTCGCCGGCGCGCTGCTCGCCGCAGGCCTGGTGGAGACCTGGCTGCTGCACACGTTCACCGGCGACGCCGTGGAGGGCACGGTCGCCATCGCGTGGGCGGCCCTGCCCCTGATCTGGCGGCGCCGGGCCCCGCTCGCCGTGGCGGGCGTGGTCGCCGTCGGGCTGGTCGCCACCACGCCGGCGTCGGGGTTGTCCCAGTTCCTCGCGATCCTCGTCGCCGTGGTGGGGGTGGCGCGGTTCGAGCCGCGCCCCTCGGCGGTGGCCGGACTGGTCGCGGTGCTGGCCGGCCAGTCGGCGGCCGTCCTGCTCGGGCCGGACCCGACAGTCCTCGACGTCGTCTTCGGCGCCGTGCTCTACGGCGCCGGCTGGGCCGCCGGCCGCGCGGTGCGCCGGCGCGCGCAGCAGATCGACGAGCTGCGCAGGCTGACCGGCCGGCTGCACGACGAGCAGGAAGCGCTGGCCCGCACCGTGGTGGCGGCCGAGCGGGCACGGATCGCCCGGGAACTGCACGACGTGATCGCCCACAGCGTCAGCGTCATGGTGGTGCAGGCGGGCGCCGCGGAGCAGCTCCTCCGCACCGACCCGGGCCGTGCGCAGCGCGCCCTCGAGGCGGTGCAGGAGACCGGCGCGGAGGCCGCCGCCGAGCTGCGCCGTCTGCTGGGCGTGCTGCGGGCCGGTCCCGACGAGGAGGAGCTGGCGCCCATGCCCGGCCTCGCCGACCTGCCGCGCCTGCTGGACCAGATGGGCCCGGCGGGGTTCGAGGTCGCGTACCGGGTGGAGGGTGCCGGTCCGCCGTTGCCGCCGGGCGTGGACCTCGCGGCCTACCGGGTGGTCCAGGAGGCGCTCACCAACGTCGTCAAGCACGCTCGGGGCCGGCGGGTGGACGTCACGGTCCGGCACACCGCGCAGGACGTGTCGGTCGTCGTGGCCGACTCCGCGGCGCCGGCGTCCGCACGCGCCCTCCACCACGCGGACGGGCACGGGCACGGCCTCGTGGGCCTCCGCGAACGTTGCGCCGTGTACGGGGGCACGCTGCGAACGGAGGCGGGACCGGCCGGCTTCACGGTCACGGCGACGCTGCCCCGGGACGGCGCGGTCCGCTCCGCGCGGGCGGTGCCGGAGCAGGAGGCGCGGCGATGATCCGCGTGCTGCTGGCCGACGACCAGGCGCTCGTGCGCGGCGGCCTGCGGCTGATCCTGGACGCGCAGCCCGACATCGAGGTGGTCGGCGAGGCCGCCGACGGGCGGGAAGCGGTCGCCCTCGCCCGGAGCCTGCGGCCCGACGTCGTCCTGATGGACATCCGGATGCCGGTCATGGACGGCGTCGAGGCGACGCGGCGGCTGCTCGACGGCGCCCAGTGGGGCGGAAAGGTCCTGGTCCTGACGACCTACGACCTCGACCGCTACGTGTACGAAGCGCTGCGCGCGGGGGCGAGCGGGTTCCTGCTCAAGACGGCGCCTCCGCGCCAGCTGCCCGTGGCGGTCCGGGACGTCGTCGCGGGCGAGACCATGCTGGCCCCGTCGGTCACGCGGCGGCTCATCGAGACGTTCCTCGACCATCCGCCCGCCGTTCCGGGGGTCCCCGCCGCGCTGCGCGACCTCACCGCCCGTGAGCTGGAGGTGCTCCGGCTCGTCGCCCGTGGCCTGTCGAACGGGGAGATCGCGGCGCGCCTCGTCGTGGGCGAGGCGACCGTGAAGACCCACGTCGTGCGCGTCCTGGCCAAGCTGGGGCTGCGCGACCGCACCCAGGCCGCGGTGCTGGCCTACGACTGCGGACTGGTCCGCCCGGAGGATCCGTCGAAGGCGTCGGGCGCGAGCTGAGCCGGACACCCAGCGGCGGCACCGTGCTCTGCGCGACGACCTCGGCCATGTCCGCTCCGGGGCCGGCTCAGAGTCCGAGGTGGCCGGCGAGCTCGCCCATGACCCGGTCGAAGTAGCGGTCGCCGTCCTCGACCGAGCCGACGAAGTGCCCGAACAGCTCGAAGCTGATCGTCCCGTAGAGGGCGCTCCAGGCGAACAGGGCGCGCACCCGGACGGAGTCGTCCAGCGACGGGTGTTCCCCGCCGAGGACAGCGACCGCGTCGTCGCTCACCAGCCCGGGGTCCCGTTCGCCGGCCGCCGGCGGCAGTGCGCCGCTCTGCGCGGCCTCGCCGAGGATGCGGCCCAGCACGACGCCGACCCGCGACGCGGCGGGGACGGTGTCGGCAGGCGCCTGGTAGCCGGGCACCGGGGAGCCGTAGAGCAGGGCGTACTCGTGCGGATGGCTCCTCGCCCACGTGCGGACCGCGCGGCAGACGGCCAGCCAGCGCTCGCGCGGGGCCGCGGCGGGGTCATCGGCCTTCTCCGCGGCCGCCCCCACCTCGTCGTACGCGTCGATGATCAGCCGGGTCAGCAGGTCGTCGCGGCTGGGGAAGTACCGGTAGACGGCGGACGAGACCATGCCGACCTCGCGGGCGACGGCGCGCAGCGACAGCGCGGCGGCGCCCACCTCGGCGAGCTGGCGACGGGCGGCGTCGGTGATCTCGGCGGTCAGCTCGGCGCGGACCCGCTCGCGGGCGGAGGACATGGCGCCATGATGCCGGATCGTGAGCACTGATCGCAAGAGAGAGCAACGCTCTTGACATCTGTCGGCCCGTAGGTGGAGCATCGCTCACGAACGAGAGCACCGCTCTTGTCGAACTGGTCAGGAGTTTCCCCATGGCACTGCACGTCATCGTCGGCAAGGGCCCGGTCGGCGCGACCACGGCCGCGGAACTGGTGGCGCGCGGCCACGACGTCCGCATCCTCTCCCGTAGCGGCGGGGTCTCGACCGAGGACGTCGAGCACCGGCAGGTCGACGCGACCGACGCCGACGCCGTCACCTCCGCCACCCGGGGCGCCGCCGCCCTCTACAACGCCGTCAACCCCGCCTACCACCGGTGGCCCACCGACTGGCCGCCGGTCGCGGCCGCCCTGCTCACCGCGGCGGAGCGGACCGGCGCCGTCCTGGTGACGATGTCCAATCTGTACGGGTACGGGCGTCCCACCGGTCCCATGACGCCGGAGTCGCCACTCGCCGCTACCGACGTCAAGGGCCGTGTGCGCATCCGGATGTGGACCGATGCGCTCGCGGCGCACGAGGCCGGCCGCGCGCGCGTCACCGAGGCGCGGGCGTCGGACTTCGTCGGTCCGCAGGTCCCCCTCGCCCAGTCACACCTGATGCGGCAGCTGCCCGCTCTGCGCTCGGGCCGCCGCGCCTGGGTGATCGGCGACCCCGACGTCCCCCGGAGCTGGGGATACATGCCCGATGTCGCCGCCACGCTGGCGACGCTCGGCACCGACGAGCGGGCCCTCGGCCGGGCCTGGCACGTGCCCAGCGCGCCGCCGCGCTCGCAGCGGCAGGCGCTCGGCGACCTGGCCACCGCCATGTCCTCGCCCACCCACCCGGTGCCGCCCGTGCCGGTGAGCGGCGTGCCCTGGCCGGTGCTGCGGGCCGTCGGCCTCGCCGTTCCGATGATGCGTGAGGTCGCCGCCATGCGGCACCAGTTCGACCAGCCGTTCGTGGTCGACGCGACGGCCACCACGGAGACGTTCGGGCTGCGGGCGACGCCCTGGGACGAGGTCGTCGCGGCGACCGTCGGTGCGGTTCCGGTGACCGGCTGAGGAGGTCCGGGCGACCCCGCATACGGTGGAGACCATGGTTTCTGCGTGGGTCCTGGTCACCCTGGTGGCGCTGGCCGCGCTCGCCTGCGCCGTCGGTGCCTACCGGCTGGCCCGGCGGCCCCGCGGCGGGCGGCGATGAGCGGCCCCACCGAGCTGCCGGTGCCCGACACCGCCGACGTCCGCAGCGGGCCCGAGGTCTCCGAGCAGCTCCTCTCCGTGCTGCCGCTGCTGGGCGAGTGGCACGGCGAAGGGCAGGCAGCCGGGGCCGGGGGTGACCACCGGTTCGGCCAGTGGATCCGGTTCAGCCACGACGGCCGCGGCTTCCTCGCTTACGAGTCGCGCACCTGGCGGCTCACCGACGACGGCGGGATCGTCGGCCCGGACGCTCGCGAGTCCGGGTACTGGCGCCCCCGCGGTCGGGACGACGTGGAGCTGCTGGTGACCAGCCCCGAGGGACTGGTCGAGATCTACGTCGGCAGTGCCCGGACGACGACCAGCTGGGAGCTCACCTCCGACGTCCTGGCCCGGACGCCGGACGCCCCCGACGTCACCCGGTCCGTCCGGCTCTACGGGATCGTCGAGGGCGCGCTCATGTACGCCATCGACCGGGCCGGCCCCGACGGGCCCCTGCGACCGCTGATGTCCGCCCGACTCGAACGGATCCGATGAGCACGTCGACTTCCGCCCACCCCACCACCCCTCGCCAGATCGCCGACCGCTACGTCGAGGCCGTGTGCGACCTCGACCCGATCGTCGCCACCTCGCTGGGCACCCGGCCGGGCGAGGACGGGCTCCCCGATCCGAGCCCGGCGGGACTGGAGGCCGAGGCGGCGCTGGTGCGGGAGACCCTCGCCGAGCTCGACCGCGCCCTGGCCGAGAACCCCGCCCTGGACGACGACCCGATCGAGCGGCGCTGCGCCCGCCTGCTGCGCGAGCGGCTCGGCGCCCAGCTCGACGCACACGAGGCGGGCGAGGGCCTGCGCGCGCTGTCGAACCTGTTCAGCCCAGTCCACTCGATCCGCCAGGTGTTCATGCTGATGCCGACGGCGTCGGAGGAGGACTGGGCCGTTGTGGCCCGCCGGATGGCGCGGATACCGAAGGCCTTCGACGGCTTCCGCGAGAGCCTCGACGAGGGCAGCCGCCGCGGGCTGCTGGTTGCACCGCGGCAGGTGCGCACCGTCGTCGCGCAGCTCGACGAGTGGCTGGCCGGTCCGTTCTTCGCGGCTTTCGTCGCCTCGGGTCCGGAGTCGCAGCTGACCGAGCTCGTCGCCGCCGCGCGCGCCGCCGACGAGGCCGTGGCGGAGATCCGCGACTACCTGCGCGACGACTACGGCCCGCGCACCGAGGGGACGCCGGACGCCGTCGGGCGCGAGCGCTACGCGCTGGCCGCACGCCGGTGGACCGGGTCGGACCTCGGCGCAGGCGACGGCCTCGAGGAGGCCTACGCCTGGGGATGGGCCGAGCACCGGCGGATCCTGGCCGAGCAGCGGGTCGAGGCGGAGAAGGTCCTGCCCGGCGGCACGCCGATGGAGGCCATGCGCTGGCTGGCGACGTCCGGACCGGCCGTGGACGGCGTGGAGGAGATCCGCGCCCGGCTGCAGTCGATGATGGACGACGCAATCACGGCGATGGACGGCACGCACTTCGACCTCGCCGAGCCGGTGCGCCGGGTGCAGGCCATGATCGCGCCCCCGGGCAGCGCGGCCGCGCCGTACTACACGCGGCCGGCGCAGGACTTCTCCCGCCCGGGCCGCACGTGGCTGCCGGCGCTGGGCCGCACCCGGTTCCCGCTCTGGGACCTGGTCTCGATCTGGTACCACGAGGGCGTTCCGGGCCACCACCTGCAGCTGGCGCAGTGGGTCTACGTCTCGGGACAGCTGTCGACCTACCAGACCTCCCTCGGCTCGGTCGGCGCGAACGTAGAGGGCTGGGCGCTCTACGCGGAGCGGCTGATGGACGAGCTGGGCTACTTCGCCGATCCGGGGGAGCGGCTGGGCTACCTCGACGCGCAACAGCTGCGGGCGGTCCGGGTGGTCATCGACATCGGGATGCACCTCGGCCTGCCGATCCCCGACGACGCCGAGGGGTTCCTCGCCGAGCACCGGGGGCAGCCCTGGACGCCGGAGCTGGCCCGGGCCTTCCTCGGGGAGAACTCCGGCGCCGATCTCGCGTTCCTCGACAGCGAGCTGGTCCGCTACCTGGGCATCCCGGGCCAGGCGATCAGCTACAAGCTGGGGGAGCGGGCCTGGCTGCAGGGCCGGGAGGCGGCTCAGCAGGCGCGCGGGGAGGCCTTCGACCTCAAGGCGTGGCACATGGCCGCGCTGTCGCAGGGATCGCTCGGACTCGACGACCTGGCCGCGGAGCTGGCGCAGCTCTAGCTGGGCGCGGGGGGCCCGTCCCTTCCGGAGCGTCTCATGGAGCCCATACGTGGAGGAGTCATCCGGGCCTGCGGCCGGCACGAGGAGCCATAACAGCGGGTAGAGCAAGATGCCGGCACCCATCAGCGCCAGCGCGATGAACCCGACGCGCCACAGCAAGGGATCTGTGTCGGTGTACTCGGCCAGCCCTCCGCATACGCCGCCCAGCACTCTGTTGTTGGAGCTGCGCAGAAGGTGACGGGATCGTCCGCAGGAGGCGGCAGTGAACCGGACCTCATCGGACACGGCATTCCCTCGTCGCGGCGTGGGTGCCCGAGACACGACGCTGGGCACGCTCACGATGATCGCGGGCGCCATGTTCGTCCTAGGCGCACTGGTCAGCATTGTCACCGACTGGGCCTGGCTGGCGCTGCTCGTCGGCTTCGCCCTGCTGGTGTACGTCGTTCCCCAACTGCACCGGGTACAGGCGCCGGCCGACGGCTGGCCCGGCCGGCTGGGCGGCCCGCTGACCGCTGCAGGAGCAGCGATCGTCTTCCTGCTCGGTGTCGTGTTCCTGATCTGGGACGCCGTCGGCGAACCGGGTGAACCGGCGTGGACCGGGGTGCTCTCGATGATCGGGTTCTTCGGCTTCCTCGTCGGGATCGTGCTGTTCGGCATCGGCAGCGTGATGGCCCACGTCGTACCGCGGGGGGCGCCGCTGCTGATGCTGCTTGGGCTGGTGGCCGCGATTGCCATCGACATGGCGACCGGCGCGTTCTTCGAGGACGAGCCGACCACCACGGAGTGGGGCTTTACATCGGGGTTCCGCTCTTCGGCCTAGGTCTGGCGTGGATGGGCTGGGCGGTTCGCAGAGGCGACCGGTCCGCGCACGCCGTCTCGAGCTGAGCCCGCCGTCCGATTGACCCGGCACGGCCCAGCGACAGCCACGCGAGGTAGTGACCGGTAGAGCCGCGCGGACAAGGGCTCTACGGCCCTCGGGTTGTAAGCGCGCGACGGTTGCCGTCCGGACAGTACCCACCGGCTACGCAACGTGAGCCGACTGCCCGTGGACCAACCGGAGCGTCCCGAAGCACAGGCCGCCGAACCTCACTCAGCTAGCAGTGCGGGGGGACGACTCAAGCGGCCGATGGGGTTGATGTCGTGGTCCAGTACACCCACGGCTGCCGGTCGGAGTGCGTGCGCGTATCCCAATCAAACACCCGGCCGCGGTCGCCCCAGGCATCGAGCCCGGCGGCACGCACCAGATAGGAGCCGAGGGCGTCCAGGGCCAGGCGATCGAAATCTAGGAGGACAAGCGGCTCGTAGCGGGCGAGGTACTCGTCGAGGACGCGCGCCCGGTCGATGGCTCCGGAGACGACGAAGCGGTGGAGAGCGCTGTGCCGGCCCTGATACCACCAGGAGGCGATGATCCGGGCGGCGAGGTCGCTGATCTCCTGCTCTTCGAGCATGGCTTCGGCCAGGGCGGCGTGGACCACGTCGTCCTCGCGGCGCATGGCCGCTGGAGGTGGCCACCGCATAGTCCTGGGGATGGCTCGGGACGGCTTGTGAACCGTGGGCTCGACGGCCATCACGCGCCTCCGGGATGATCGGCCGATAGGACGACTGGCCAGTCCGGTCCTCCTCCAACCAACGGTCCCACTCGGGGTCGCAGGGCTCGCCGTTTGGTCGGCGGTGCGCTTGTAGAAGGCGACCTCCTCCTCCAGCTCGTGGCCAGTCAGTGGCTCCAGCCCGTTGTCCGCCGGCCCCTTGTACGGGTCCAAGGGGCGCCACTCTTCCGTCACAGCCCATCTCCGATTGCCTAGGGGGAGCGACCATCACGCTCGCTTCGGTGAATAGGGAGAGTTTGCTGCTTGTCAGGTAACGAGCAGGCCAGCATGATCCGCCGCTACATCGCCTGGCGGAACCGGCACGTCACCGATCCCACGCTCCGCAAGGTCATCCGCCGAGCCGAAACCATCAAGAGGGCGAAGGTTGCCTGACCCGGCACTAGCTCCGCCGCGACTATGCGGACACGGCTCTGTCTTCCGCGGCTCGCCCGCTCCCAGTGGCAGTTCGTGCGGGCCCGCGTGGAACTGTCGGGATCGTGGCTGCCGGGCCGGCGTCCGTCATCGACACTCCACGCGGGCCTGTTCTCTCCACCGCGAGACGAGGACAGTGAGCGGCGCGGCAGCGCCGCAGGGGCGCCGTCGCCCGCAGCAGAGAGGAGCGGTGGCATGTACGCCCGATCCACCACCATCCGCGGCAACGCCACGAGGCTCGAGGACGCCGTCGCCCACATGCGCGATGAGATCCTGCCGCAGCTGCAGGAGATGCACGGCTTCGTCGGCCTGTCGATGCTCGCGGACCGTGAGACCGGCCGCTGTATCGCCACGTCGGCCTGGGGCGACGAGCTTTCGATGCGGGCCAGCGCCGGCCGCGTCCACCCGATGCGCGAGCGCATCGTGCAGATCTTCGGTGGCGAGCCCGAGGTCCAGGAGTGGGAGATCGCCGTCCTCCACCGGTCCCGGATGGGGGACGGGACCTGCGCCCGGGTGACCTGGGTGCGCACCGACCCCGAAAACCTCGAGCGGATGATCGATGCCTACAAGACGAGCCTGATGCCGTCGTGGGAGGAGATCCAGGGCTTCTGCAGCAACAGCCTCCTGGTCGACCGCCGGACGGGCCATTGCGCGGGTTCCGTCGTCTTTGCGAGTCGCGGAGCGATGGAACACACCCGGGACCAGTTCACGACACTGCGCGAGGAGTTCGCGCGGAAGATGGGCCTGTTCACGACACAGCGCGAGGAGTTCGCGCGGAAGTTGGGCCCGGAGATCCTGGAAGTCGCCGAGTTCGACCTCGTCCTTGCCGACCTGCGGGTTCCCGAAACCGTTTGAACCGCACCGGTCGGTACACCCGGGCGGGCGGGTGTACCGACCAGGCCTTCCGTCGCCGGATCCCGGGGCCTCCTCCCCGCTGCAGGTCCGCGCCGAGCAGACGCGGTGGATCGGCGTTGCCATCGCCGTTGTGATCGCTCGTCCCGTGGAGTCGAGCAAGTCCCGGGCCACGACCCCGGGTGCCGAGGCTCGGGTTCGGGGTTCTAGCTGAGGGATCGCCTGGTGGCCCGAATCCATCCGTTGACCTGCGGGTTTGAGGTTTCCGCCGGTTACCGGGCGTGTCACTAGGCAGCGTGGGCCCGCGGGTCCGCTCAACGGCTGTGGCGCTGTGACGAAATGCCGGCTCACCCGGCGCGGGGGCTCCCGTGCTGAGCTGCTTGGTAGACCTGGAACAACTCGACGTCCATCACCACCTGCTCGGACTGGGAAGTGCCCTGCACGACCCCGATCGTTCTCCCGACCCTCTTTACGGTCGGGCAGACACGCCGATTACTGCAGCAGGCTCCTAGGCGAGCGCGTCCTGCGGGGTGACCGGCAGGGCCTCGATGCCGGTGGCGCCCAGGAGCTCGGCGATGCAGGCCCCGCTGGCGCCGACGTAGCTGCTGCGCAGGTCGACGTCGGTGACCACGCACCACGCCCGGTCGGCGGGCCACCAGAGGTTGGCGCTCTGCTCGTGCGGCTCCGGCGCCAGGTTCCGGACGGCGTCGGCGACGGTGCCGCGGACGAGGACGACGTCCCGTTCGCCCCGGAGCAGGAGCCGGGGCGGCACGGCGGGGTCGCGCAGGTCGTAGCCGAAGCCGTCCCAGCGGCCGAACAGGCACTCGGGCGTCGTGGTGTGCCCCGCCAGGACCTCGCCGAGGCGGGCGGCGACGGTGGCCGGGAGGTGGCCCTCGCTGGGACCGTCGTCCCACACCGGCGGCTGGCTGTCGACGGGCCCGTGGGTGAGCTCGTCCCACTGCGCGAGCGGCGAGAGGACGGTGCCGTTGTGCGCGGCGACCTCGGCCCAGCCGATCTCGATGTCGTCGTCCCCGGCGTAGCGGACGGCCGGGTGGAGGACGCGGGCGTAGGCCTCGAAGGTGTCGGGCAGCAGCGCGGCGACGGTCCCGGGGCGACCCCTGCGCCGGGCCGAGGAGATCCAGACGCCGGCGGACACGTCGGTCTCGACCGGTAGTCCGCCGAGCTCCACGACCAGAACCTACCCAGGGAACGGACAACCCCCGGGCTGCTCCGCGGCGCCGCCCCTGACGGGGTTGCTGCGCGCGGGCCGACTGGACAAGTGTCGGCGGCCCGGGGGTCGGGTGACTGTCCGGTTCTCGCTCGCCGCCGTACGACGGACGGGCGATCTGCCGTCGCTCAGACGCGAGTCTGAACGGGCGGCCCATCTGGACGGCGGCTAGCGGACAGCCACCTCACGAGTC
>DATHAK010000214.1:0-2121 GCA_035296685.1 Blastococcus sp. | reverse complement strand
CAAGGAGATCGCCCCGACCTGGCAGAAGGCGAGTTGATCATCGGCGTGTGGCTGCCCCCACCGGCGTGTCGGGCGACCACATGCCGATGATCAACGCGCCGTCGGGCGACTCACGTAACAGCAGGCCGCCGGGCAGTTCGTGCCCAGGCGCGGGAGGCCGCCGGCGCGGCGCTCGGCCAACAGCTCGACGATCGACGCGACGAACGCCGGGTGGGTGCCGGCCGTCGCGGCCCGCGCGAACGCCAGGCCGAGCTTCTCGGCGGTCTCGCGGGCCTCGTTGTCGAGGTCCCAGACCACCTCGAGGTGGTCGCTGATGAAGCCGACCGGGAAGAGCACCACCGCCGTCTCCCCCGCGTCGGCCAGCGCCGCGAGGTGGTCGTTGACGTCGGGCTCCAGCCACGGCACCGTCGGCGGGCCGCTGCGGCTCTGCCAGACCAGGTCGAACGGGCGGCCGGGCGCCACCTCCGCGACCACCCGCTCCGCGGCCGCCAGGAGCTCGGCCTCGTAGGCGTGCCCGCCCGGCCCGGCGACGGCCGCCATGGACTCGGGGATGCTGTGCGCCGTCGCCACCAGGCGGGCGGTGTCGCGGACGTCGTCCGGCAGCGAGGCGAGCGCGGCGGCCAGCGCCTCGGCGTTCGCCGTCACGAAGCCCGGGGCGTCGAAGTAGTGCGGCAGCTTCTCGGCCGTCGGGCCCCCGCCGCAGGAGACGCGGGCGCGCGCGATGTCCTCGTGGTACTGCCGGCAGCCGGAGAACGAGGCGTAGGCGGAGGTGGCGAAGACGTAGACGTGCTCGATCCCGTCCCCGGCCATCTGCGCCCAGGTGTCCTCCACGTACGGCGTCCAGTTGCGGTTGCCCCAGTAGACGGGCAGGTCGAGGCCGGCCGTGGCCAGGGCCCGCTCGACCTCGGCGATCAGCGCCTTGTTCTGCTCGTTGATGGGACTGACGCCGCTGAAGTGGTGGTAGTGCTCGGCGACCTCCTCGAGCCGCTGGCGCGGGATGCCGCGCCCCCGGGTCACGTTCTCGAGGAAGGGCATGACGTCGTCGTGCCCTTCGGGTCCGCCGAACGACAGCACCAGCAGCGCCTCCCGCCGTCCCGCAGGGGCGGGCTCGGTCGACGGCTCGGCGCCCCCGTTGTTGCGGACGGCGAGCGACGGGTCCTTGTCCGGCTGCTGGCCGGCGGGCGTGATGTCGACGGTGGCGCGGGGCACGAGAGTTCTTCTCTCCAGGATCGCTGACGGATGCGGATCAGACGCCGACGGCGTGGAAGCCCCCGTCGACGTGCACGATCTCGCCGGTGGTGGCGGGGAACCAGTCCGACAGCAGGGCGACGACGGCCTTGCCGGCGGGCTCCGTGTCGGTGACCGACCAGCCCAGCGGCGCCCGGCCCTCCCACGCCTCCTCGAACTGCACGCTGCCGGGGATCGACTTCATCGCCATGCTGCGCAGCGGCCCGGCCGCGACGATGTTGGACCGCACGCCCTCGGGGCCGAGCTCGCGGGCCACGTACCGGCTGACCGACTCCAGCGCCGCCTTGGCCGCACCCATCCAGCCGTAGACCGGCCAGGCGACGGAGGCGTCGAAGGTCAGGCCGACGACGGACGACGGGTTCGCCAGCAGCGGCCGGCATGCCTGAGCGAGGGAGGCGTAGGACCAGGCCGAGACCTGGAACGCGGTGGCGGCGTGCTCCCACGCGACCTCCGGGAAGCCCTCGCCCATCGCCTCCTGCGGTGCGAAGCCGATCGAGTGGACGACGCCGTCGAGGGTGTCGAAGCCCTGCTCGCGCAGCCGGTCGGCCAGCGTGGACAGGTGCTCGGTGTTCGTGACGTCGAGCTCGACGACGGCGGCCTCCTGCGGCAGCCGCTTGGCGATCCGCTGGCACAGCGACAGGGCGCGGCCGAAGTTGGAGAGGACGAGGGTGGCCCCCTCCTCCTGGGCGATCCGGGCTGTGGCGAAGGCGATCGACGCCTCCGTGAGTACCCCGGTGACCAGGACCTTCTTGCCGTCGAGAATGCCCATCAGTGCCCCATCCCCAGTCCGCCGTCGACCGGGACGACCGCCCCGGTGATGTAGCCCGCGGCGTCGCTCGCGAGGAAGCGCACGACGCCGGCGATCTCGTCCGC
>DATHAK010000213.1:0-27680 GCA_035296685.1 Blastococcus sp. | reverse complement strand
ATCAGCCCCGACCAGTACTCGGACCCGAAGAGGATGACCGGGAACCGGGTCACCTTGCGCGTCTGCACGAGCGTGAGTGCTTCGAACAGCTCGTCGAGCGTGCCGAACCCGCCGGGGAGGATCACGAAGGCCTGCGCGTACATGACGAACATGGTCTTGCGCACGAAGAAGTAGCGGAACGCGATGCCGACGTCGACCCACTCGTTGAGGTCCTGCTCGAACGGCAGCTCGATGCCCAGGCCGACCGAGAGGCCGCCGGCCTCGCTGGCGCCGCGGTTGGCCGCCTCCATCGCCCCCGGTCCGCCGCCGGTGATCACGGCGTAGCCCGCCTCCGCCAGCGCGGCGCCGATCTGCACGCCCGCGGCGTAGTGCGGGTGGTCGCGCGGCGTGCGGGCGCTGCCGAACACGCTCACCGCCCGCGGCAGCTCGGCGAGCAGCCCGAAGCCCTCGACGAACTCGGACTGGATCCGGAGGACACGCCACGGGTCGGTGTGCACCCAGTCGCTCGGCCCGCGGCGGTCCAGAAGCCGCTGGTCGGTGGTCGAGCCCTCGGTCTGCCCGCTGGGTTCGCCGCCGCGCAGCACCACCGGGCCGCGGTGTCGGGTGGGGCGGGGACGTCGTCCGTCCGGCTGTTCGATGGTCATGCACTGCTCCCGGACAGGTAGGCGACGAGCGCGTCCTCGACCGGCTGCAGCCGGTCGACGAGGACGTGCTCCTCGCGGGTGTGGGCGAGCTGCGGGTCGCCGGGGCCGAAGTTGACCGCCGGGATGCCGAACGCCGCGAAGCGGGCGACGTCGGTCCAGCCCAGCTTGGCCCGCGCGGGCCGGCCCACGGCGGCCACGAACGCGGCGGCCGCCGGTTCGCCCAGCCCCGGGAGCGCGCCGCCCGCGTTGTCGGTGACGACGAGGGTGGCGCCGTCGGCCAGTGCCTCGGCGAACACCTCGCGGACGTGCGCCTCCGCGACGTCCTCGTCGCGGTCGGGCGCATAGCGGAAGTTGACCGTCAGGGACGCCTCGTCCGGGATCACGTTGCCCGCGACGCCGCCGGCGATGCCGACGGCGTTGAGTCCCTCGCGGTAGAGGCAGCCGTCGATCTCGATCTCCCGCGGCCGGTAGGCGGCCAGCGCGGTGACGGCACCGGTCAGCGCGTGGATCGCGTTGACGCCCAGCCAGCTCCGGGCGCTGTGCGCCCGCCGTCCCTTGGTCTCCAGCCGGGCGCGCAGGGTGCCCTGGCAGCCGGCCTCGATCTCGCCGTCGGTCGGCTCCATGAGGACGGCGAGGTCGCCGTAGAGCCAGCCCCGCTTCTCACGCGCGACCCGGCCGAGCCCGTTCTTGACGTGCTCGACCTCCTCGTTGTCGTAGAAGACGAAGGTGAGGTCGTGCGCGGGCGTTCCTCCCGGGACGCCGAACCGGCCGGCCAGCCGCAGCATGACCGCGTCGCCGGACTTCATGTCGCTGGTGCCGCAGCCGTAGAGCCGGCCGGTCGCCTCGTCCAGCGAGGTGGGCACGTTGTCGGCGATCGGCACGGTGTCGAGGTGCCCGGCCAGCACCACGCGGGTGGGCAGGTCGAGCCCCGTGCGCGCCAGCACGGTGTTGCCGACCCGCTCCACCTCGAGACCGCCGAGGCCCCGCAGCGCTTCCTCCACCGCGTCGGCCAGCGGCTCCTCCTCGCCCGAGACCGACGGCGCGTCGACCAGTGCGCGGGTGAGCGTGAGGACGTCGGCGGAGAGGTCGAGCGGTGGCAGGGTCCTCACGGGGAACGAGCCTAGGGGGCGCCCCGCCCACCGGCCGTCCGGGCGGGGCCGGGACCTCGGTAGCGTCGTCCTCGTGACCTCCGCTGCGCCCGCCAGCCCTGTGTCCGCCGTCGCCGCAGGCCTGGCGACCGTCACGCCGTCCGGCACGGTCCTCGACACCTGGTATCCCGAGCCGCGCCTCGGTGCACCTGAGGGTGCCCGGCCCGGCACCACCCGCCTCGGTGCCCTGGAGCTCTCCGGCGAGCTCGGCCCCGACTACGGCGGCCTGGTCCGGCGGGACGAGGCGCGCGGGGTGGAGGTCATCGCCGTCCGTACCGTGATCCCTGACCTGTCGCGCCCGCCGGTCGACACCCACGACGTGTGGCTGCGCCTGCACCTGCTCTCCCACCGGATGATCCGCCCGCACGGTGCCGACATGACGGGCGTCTTCGGGCTGCTGACCAACGTGGCCTGGACCAGCGCCGGACCGGTCGAGGCCGCCGGGTTCAACGCCCACCGGCTGCGGGCCGCCGTGGGCCACGTGACCGTGTTCGGCGTCGACAAGTTCCCGCGGATGATCGACTACGTCGTCCCGTCGGGGGTGCGCGTCGCCGACGGCGACCGCGTCCGCCTCGGTGCGCACCTGGCCGAGGGCACCACGGTCATGCACGAGGGCTTCGTCAACTACAACGCCGGCACGCTGGGGCCGTCGATGGTCGAGGGCCGCATCAGCGCCGGCGTCGTCGTCGGGCCGGACAGCGACATCGGCGGCAGCGCCTCGATCATGGGCACCCTGTCCGGCGGCGGCACCCAGGTCATCTCGATCGGCAGCGGCTGCCTGCTGGGCGCCAACTCCGGCATCGGGATCTCCCTCGGCGACGGCTGCGTGGTCGAGGCCGGCTGCTACGTGACCGCCGGCTCGCGGATCACCCTGCCCGACGGCTCGGTCGTGAAGGCCGCCTCCCTGTCGGGCCGCGACGGGCTGCTGTTCCGCCGCAACAGCGTCACCGGCGCGCTGGAGGCCCTCCCCCGCGAGGGCACCTGGGGCAGCCTCAACGCCGACCTCCACGCGAATACATAGGTCGGCCTCCGGCCTCCACCGCGGCCATGTGCCGTTCCCGACGTGCGTCGAGCCGCTCCGTCGTGCCTACGCGGAGCCCTCCGGGCCCCACTCGGCCCGACAATGTCCCGCTTGCTCAGGTCAGGTTGGCTGGAGCCTTGGCGGGGACGTCGAGGTGCTCCAGCAGCGCCACCGTGAACTCCTGGGGCCGCTCGACGTGCGGCGAGTGGCCGACGCCGGGCAGCACCACCTCGCGGTAGGCGCCACCGGTCGCGGCGTACCGGTCGAGCACCGACCGCATCTGGGTGACCATCGGCTGCGGAGGGAAGACGTCCTCTCCCGGCCAGCCCGGCACCGCCCCCACCGAGCCCAGGAACGCCAGGTCGAACACCGACGTGTCGGCGACGATCTGGTCGGCGTCCCCGCGGATCCACAGCACCGGCGGCTTCTGGGGCAGGTCGACGATGCCGGAGACGTCGAAGACGGTCGGCGCCATCGTGTTGAGCACACCCCGGGTGCCGGGAGCCAGGCCCGGCCACGCCTCGCACTGCACGAGGTCGCCCGGGTAGTGGTCGGGCCCCGTACGCGTGCTGTTCATCGCGGCGACGAAGACGTCCTCGAGGTGGGGATCCAGCGGGAGCGATCCGGGCGCGACGTAGAACGACCGCAGGACGGCGCGCGGGCTGGCCGGCGTGTCGGCGGTGGTGTCCCCCGCGGCGAGAGCGGCGACGAACTCGGGGTTGGCGGCACCGCCACCGCAGCCGGCGCCGTCCGGGTGCGCGAGCCGGCCGTCCGCGCCCACAGTGCCGCCGAACCCGAACGGGGAGACCGGCGCCACCAGCGCGACCGACGCCACCTTCTCCGGCGCGTCGAGCAGGTGCTGGAGCACGACGCCCGCGCCCATGCTCCAGCCGACCAGGTGCACCCGGTCCAGGCCCAGCGTGTCGACCAGGTCGGCGACGTCGTCGGCCCAGTCGCGCACGCCGCGGGAGGCGTCGATCGGCTGAGGGTCGGTCTCCCCGTAGCCCCGCAGGTCGACGGCGAGCACTCGGTGCCGGCCGGTGGAGCCCAGCGCCAGCAGCTGCTGCTGCCAGAACAGCGCCGAGCTGACGTTGCCGTGCACGAAGAGGACGGCCTCCCCCGGACCGGCGAGGTCGACGCCGTCCAGGTGCAGCACGGACTGGGTCAGGCGCCGGGTCGGTACACGGGTGACGGCGATACCGGGCAGCAGGAGCTCGTCCATGGCTGTTCCTTCCAGGGGAGGGACCGGCCGCACAGGCTAGCGACGGGCGCCCGCGGGCGACACCGCTGCGCGCCCCGCCGAGACTCGCCGGGGATCCCCTGCCCCGCCCCGGCGGCGACCTAGAGTCGGGGCGATGGCCGGCACGAGGATCGCTCCGCACCCCATGGGTGCCCGGAGCGGAAGAACCGTGCGACGCCGGCCCCCCACCCGCCGGAGGACGACGGGCAGGCGCAGGCCACCGCAGCGCAAGCACCGTCCCCGGTCCACGTCCCCCCGGGCAGCGGTCCAGCGCTGGTGGCCGGCCCTGCTGATCGCCGCCGCCGTCCTCGTCGGCGTGGCCTGGGACTCCGAGAGCAAGGGAGTGCCGCCGATGGCCGGTCGGTGCACGGTCCCGGGATCGGCGCGGACGGTGACGGCCGAGCAGGCCGGCAATGCCGCGCTCATCGCCGACGTCGCCCGCAGTCGCGGACTGCCCGACCGGGCGATCGTCATCGCGCTCGCGACGGCGCAGCAGGAGTCGCGGCTGCGCAACCTCGACTACGGCGACCGGGACTCCCTCGGGCTCTTCCAGCAGCGGCCGTCGTCCGGCTGGGGCACCGCGGCGCAGGTGCAGGACCCGGTCTACGCGGCGAACAAGTTCTACGACCACCTCGTCACGGTCCCGGGCTGGGACACCGGCCGGCTGACCGACGTGGCCCAGGCGGTGCAGCGCTCCGCATTCCCGGAGGCGTACCAGCAGTGGGAGGGCATGGCGCAGGAGCTCACCACCGCGCTCGCTGGGGGCGGTCTCGGGACGCTGGCCTGCGGTTGAGCGGCGCCCGGGCCTCTGTTCGTTTACGTTCCGTAATTACGGATGTGCGTGCCGCGAGTCCGTCTCCCCCTTCGGGGGCACGACCTGCGCAGACTCGCCGTCCGAACCACATCCGGGCCGAACCAGGCCATAACCTGACGTCGATGTCCGTCACGGGGATGAAGGTGCGTCGGCAGCCTGCCGCCGCACTGGCCGGGTGGGTCACCCTCGGCGCAGCCGCGATGACCCTGGCCGTCCTGCTGCTGCCCTTCCTCCGGTTCGCCTATCGGGCTCCTGCCCTCCACATCGTGCTGGAGACGGCGGACGCCCTCATCGCCCTCCTCGTCGGCTACCTCGTCTACGGCCGGTTCCAGCAGAGTCGCCGGCTCCAGGAATTCCTGCTCGTCCTCGCGCTCTGCACGGTGGCGGTGGCCAACCTGGTCCTCACGGCTCTGCCGTCGGCGGTCACGATCACCAGCGACGATGAGTTCAGCCGCTGGGCGGCGCTGGCCATCCGCTTCCTCGGCACCCTCCTGCTGACCGCCGCAGCCGTCACCCCGGCCCAGATCCCCATCAGTCGGGGCCGGGCGGTTCCGCTGGTGCTGCTGGTCGGTGGCCTGGTGCTGACCGTGGGCATCGCCGAGCTGGTCTGGGGCGGCCAGCTGCCTCCGACCGTCGACCCGGCCGCCGACCTGGGCGACGCGACCCGCCCACGGCTGGTCGCCCATCCGCTGGTGCTCGCCACCCAGGCCGTGGGCGCGGTTCTCTACGGCATCGCGGCGCTCGCCTTCATCCGCCGGTCCGATCGCCGCGGGGACGAGTTCTTCCGCTGGGTCGGTGCCGCCTGCATCCTGGCCGCGGCGTCCCGGGTGCACTACCTGCTCTTCCCGTCGCTGTACTCCGAGTACGTCTACACCGGTGATCTGCTGCGGCTCTGCTTCTATCTCCTGCTCCTGGTGGGCGCCGCCCGGGAGATCAGGTCCTACTGGGAGCTGCGCACCAGCACGGCAGTGCTCGAGGCGCGGCGGCGGATGGCACGCGATCTGCACGACGGGCTCGCGCAGGAACTGTCGTTCCTCTGGAGCCAGTCACGGGCGCTGTCCGCTGGGCCCCCGAGTAACCATGCGGTGGAGCGGATCGGCGCGGCGGCCTCGCGGGCGCTCGACGAGGCCCGTCGTGCGATCGCGGCGCTGACCCGACCGCTCGACGAGCCCATCGCGCGGGTGCTGCAGCAGGTGGCCGACGACCTGGGAAGCCGCTACGACGTCAAGGTGGTGTCGACGGCGGACCCGGACGTCGAGGTCAGCGCTGCCGAGGGTGAAGCGCTCGTCCGGATCGCCTCGGAGGCCGTGCGCAACGCCGTGCGGCACGGCCGTGCGCGCCAGATCGACCTGGTGCTCCGCGGCGAGCCGCTGTGCCTCTCGATCAGCGACGACGGGCGGGGCTTCACTGGGCAGGTCACCGCCCCCGGCGGTGGGTTCGGCATGACGAGCATGCGGGAGCGGGCGAAGGCCCTCGGCGCCGAGTTCTCCGTCACCTCGAGTCCCGGGAACGGCACCACGGTGCAGGTGGCCCGCCGGTGAGCGAGCCCCTGCGCGTCGTCGTCGCCGACGACCATCCCCCGACGCGGACCGGCGTCCGGGAGGCGCTGGAGAAGGAGTCCTGCGCCGTCGTCGCCGAGGCCGCCACAGCGGAAGAGGCGATCGCGGCCGCGCGCGAGCACACCCCAGACGTCTGCCTGCTGGATATCAACATGCCCGGCAGCGGCATCGCGGCGGCCGCGGAGATCACCCACACCGTGCCGGACGTCGCGGTCGTGATGCTCACCGCTTCCCGCGACGACGAGGACCTCTTCGCCGCACTGCGGGCGGGCGCCTCGGGCTACCTGCTCAAGGACATGGACCCCGGCCGGATCGGGCCGGCCCTGCGGGGGGTCCTCGCCGGGGAGGCGATCCTCCCCCGCTGGCTTGTCCTGAAGGTCGTCGACCAGTTCCGGGCTACGCCGCGCCGGCGGATCGTCCTACCCAACCGGTCGAGGGCGGCCGAGCTGACCGAGCGCGAGGCCGAGATCCTCGACCTGATGGCGGGCGGTCGCACGACCCAGGAGATCGCCGACCGGCTCTTCCTTGCGCCCGTGACCGTGCGCACCCACATCTCCGCGATCCTCAAGAAGCTGCGGGTGCCCGACCGCAAGGCGGCGATCCGGCTGGCACGAGGGGTCCACGAGTGACCCTGATCCGGAACGCGATGTTGAGGAATCTCAACGCGCTGGTCCGTTGTGCACCACCGACCTGCGACGTTGACTCAGTGGGCACACCGCATGAGCTGGACCGAGGCTCTCATCGGTTCGCTGCAACCTCGAGAACGAGGAGCGAAACCGAGGCGGTGACGCCAGTCCCCGGATCCGGGTTCTGACACGACGGGGGGCGCGAGCGCGCCCGTTCGGACCACTCACGGGAGCACTAAGTGATTCGCACAGCAACGAGACTTCGGTGGGCCAAGCCCGCCGCCGTGATCGCGGCCGGCACCGCCATGGCGCTCACCTTCAGCGGCGTGGCGCTCGCGGACAACATTCAGGACAACATTCAGGACGACATCAGCAGCGCCATTACCCTCGTCGCCGGATCTACCACCGGGGGAACCGCGAAAATTCGCGTCGTCGGCAACAACAGCCAGCAGGATCCTGACGCCGGCTGCAACTTCGACAGCACGCCCGAATACCTCGACATTGCGATCAACGCGCCGGTGGGCGTCACCGCCACCCCCGCCACGCTGCACTTCACCACATGCGGCGATGACCAGACTGTCACCTTCACCGCCTCTGGCAACGCGGCAGCGGGCACGGGGAACGCCACCGCCGCGATCATCAAGAACGGGACTGACGGCACCTTCCAGAACAGCGTCAGCATTCCCATCACTGTCACGCGGCCGAACACTCCACCCACAGTCACGGTCACCGGTGTGACGGCGTCCTCCTACGTCATCGGCAATGAGCCGACTCCGGGTTGCTCCGTCTCGGACGCGGAGGAGCCGAGCCTGTCCGCGACGCCCAATGTCGACCGCAGCGGCGTTGTCAGCGGCCTCGGCCAGGTGACCGTCAGCTGCTCGGTGACGGACGCCGGCGGGCTGTCTGACTCGAACAGCGTCAGCTACACGATCGTGCCGCCGCCGAACACCAAGCCGTCCGTTTCGGTGACGGGCGTGACGAACGGCCAGAGCTATGAAATCGGCTCCGAGCCGACTGTCGGCTGCGCTGTCACGGATGCGGAGGATGTCAACCCGACGGCATCCCCGGTTATCACGGGCACACTCTCGCACGGTCTGGGCAGCCAGACCGCGACGTGTGACTACACCGATCTTGGTGGGCTTGCCGCCGACACCGCGAGCGTGACCTACTCGATCGTGGACACCGGTGCCCCGACGATCACCGGCAGCGTCTCGCCGGCCTCGCCGAACGGCTTGAACGGCTGGTACAACACCGCGCCGACCGTCTCCTTCGTCTGCGCCGACGCTGGGTCCCAGATCCAGTCGTGCCTGGCCGACGGGCAGAGCTCGAACTCCGTCACGTTGTCCGACGGGCTTGACCAGAGCGTCTCCGGGACCGCTACAGACTGGGCGGGCCTCACCGCGACGGACACGGTGGCGCACCTGAGCGTGGACACGACCCCACCGGCCAAGCCGTCCTTCGTGGGCGCTCCCGCGTCGAGCTTCCGCTTCACGGGCGTTCCGGTCACCCTGCCGTCGTGCACGTCGACGGATGGACTGTCGGGTCTGCTGGACTGCACGGTATCCGGTGACACGGGCGCGGCAGTCGGCAGCCACACGCTCACTGCGACTGCGACTGACCGGGCGGGCAACACCGCCAAGGACACCTTCACGTACACCGTCCTGCCCCTGGCGGTCAGCGGCTTCTACCAGCCGGTCGACATGGGTGGCACTCCGAACTCCGCGAAGGCCGGCAGCACGATCCCGGTCAAGTTCGAGATCTTCGGCGCCACGGAGCTGACGGACGTGAGCGCGGTGCAGTCGATCAAGTACCGGTCGGTGAGCTGCGCCAGCCTCAGCGGTGCCGCGGACGAGATCGAGAGCCTCGCGTCGGCCACGGGGGGCACGGCTCTTCGGTACGACCTCACCGCCGGTCAGTTCGTCTACAACTGGAAGACCCCGGCCGCCGGTTGCTACCAGCTGACGATGCTGTCGGCCGATGGTGTGACTCAGGCCAGCGCGTTCTTCAACCTGAGGAAGTGAGCCGGACGCAGTAGCACAGGAGGGGCCGGTCCTTTGGGGCCGGCCCCTCCTGCATGGAGAGGGGGTGCGAGGCCGGCACGACATGCCTCTCCCTCCTCGGGGAACGGAACGAGGGCGGCGCAGGCCGGCCCCCGCGCGGCACGACGTGAAGACATCTGCCTGACGGTCGCGCCGGGCGAGATCACCCTGGAGTTGCTCCCCGCCGCGACCATGAGAATTCGCAGAATGGGTACGCGCGAAGCTGCCGTTCGCGCCTTCACCCCGTCGGCGCTCTCTCAGGTGGTGAGTCGCTCCGCGGCGGCGTTGATGCGCTCGTCGGTCGCGGTGAGCGCCAGCCGCACGTAGCGGGCACCCGCCGGGCCGTAGAAGGTGCCGGGCGCTGCCACGATGCCGAGGCCGGCGAGCCAGTCGATGGTCGCCCAGCAGTCCTCGTCACGGGTGACCCACAGGTAGAGCCCGGCCTCCGAGTGCTCGATCCGCAGCCCCGCCTGACGGACCGCGGCGGCCAGACGGTCCCGCCGGCCGCGGTAGCGCTCGCGCTGGGCGTCCACGTGCGCGTCGTCGTCCAGCGCGGCCGCCATGGCCGCCTGCACCGGCCCGGGCACCAGCAGCCCCAGGTGGCGGCGGACCTCCCAGATCCGGCGCACCAGCGTGGGGTCACCGGAGAGCAGGCCGGCCCGGTACCCCGCCGCCGTTGACTGCTTGGACAGCGAGTGGACGGCGAGCAGGCCGGTGTGGTCGTCGCCGGCCACTGCCGGGTGCAGGACCGACCGCGGCTCGACGTCCCAGCCGAGGGTCACGTAGCACTCGTCGGAGACGACCGGGATGCCGTGGGCGCGGCCCCAGGTGACCCACGTGCGCAACTGCTCGTCGGTGAGCACCCGCCCGTGGGGGTTGCCCGGCGAGTTGAGCCAGACCAGCACCACACCGGCGGCGTCGGGGGGCGGGACGTCGGTGCGACGGACGGCCAGGCCGGCCAGCACCGCGCCGACCTCGTAGGTGGGGTACGCGACCTCCGGCACGAGCACCGTGCCGGTGCGCAGGCCCAGCAGCGTGGGCAGCAGGGCGACGAGCTCCTTCGAGCCGACCGTCGGGATCAGCGAGGGGTCGGCGCCCAGCGGATCGGCCACCCGCACACCCAGCCGGCGCTGCAGCCATGCCGCGGCGGCGGTCCGAAGCTCGGGGGTGCCGAGGGCGGTCGGATAGCCCGGTGCGTTGCCGGCGGCGGCGAGCGCCTCGGTGAGCACCGCGGGTGTGTCGTCGACCGGCGTGCCGATCGACAGATCGACGACCCCGCCGGGATGCCGGGCCGCCCGGGCCCGTGCCCCGGAGAGCGAGTCCCAGGGGAAGTCCGGCAGGGAGGGAGCGGCCCCCGGCGCCGTCAGTGGCCTTCGCCCTGGGGCGGGAGCGCGGCGACCAGCGGATGGTCCTTGCCGATCTTCCCGGTCTTGGCCGCGCCGCCGGGGCTGCCCAGGTCGGAGAAGAACTCCACGTTGGCGTTGTAGAAGTCCTTCCACTTGTCCGGGACGTCGTCCTCGTAGTAGATGGCTTCCACCGGGCAGACCGGCTCGCAGGCACCGCAGTCGACGCACTCGTCGGGGTGGATGTACAGCATCCGCTCGCCCTCGTAGATGCAGTCCACCGGACACTCGTCGATGCACGCCCTGTCCAGGACGTCGACGCAGGCCTGGGTGATCACGTAGGTCACGGTGGTTCCCTCCCGGGGACGCGCGGGTCAGCGGCCGGAACCGAGGTCTGGCCAGGGTGGATCTTCGCGCGCTAAGTATGACGCGCCGCCGCGGCAGGGAGCGCGACGGGTGGGCGCAAAAGCGTGCCGGTCCTCCCCCGGCGGGGGTGCGGACAGGGACGCCGCTCAAGCAACGGCGGTTCGTGCCGATCTTGTCCCCGTGTCGGACGTGGGGACGCGTGCACGGAGGACACCGAGGGCGATGCCGTTGTCGCGGCCCCCGGTGTCGCCCTTCGACGCCCAGGCGGCCATGGAGCAGCTCCTCGCCCGCCTCCGCGCCACGGCCGGCGCCACGCGCGTCTCGGTCTGGGTGCACGACGCGACGACCGAAATGACCATCCCCTTCCGGCAGGCCGTCGCCGGCTCCGGCCAGCCCACCGTCGAGCACCCGCAGCTGCGCACCCCGGTTCCACTCGGCCGGTCCCCGTTCCTGTCCGCGGTGATCCGCGGCATGGCTCCCGTCGTCGCCCTCGCCGACGGCCGCCGCGCCTACGACCGCGAGATCAGGGACCTCGGCGTCCGGTCGGTCCACGGCCAGCCACTGTTCCTGAACGGCGCGGTGGTCGGCGTCCTCACCGTGGAGCCCGCGGCGGCCGCGGCGCCGCACCTGCTCCGCCAGGTCGGGCCCAAGCTGGCCGCTGCGGTGGCCGAGGCGTGGGCACGCCGGGCGGAACGGCGCCGGGTCGCTCAGGGCGAAGTGCTGCTCAGGCTCGTCGAGGCCACCGCCGACGCGAAGTCCACGGACTCCCTGCTCGCCTCGGCCTGCCGGCGGCTCGCCGAGCTGGACGACGTCGAGCGCGCGTCCGTTCTCCTACTCGAGGACGGTCGGCTGGTCCCCCGCATGGCGGGTTGCGTCGACAAGCGTTCCGCCCCCGCCACCGAGGAGCAGCTGCAACTGGCGGAGACCGCCCTGCGCACCGGCGAGCCCATGACCGCCGACCGCACGAGCGGCCTCCCCGGCGGGCGGGTCGACCCGTGCGACGTCGGCTCGACCCTGGCCGTCCCGCTCGGCCGCACGCCGCACCCGGCCGGCGTCCTCACGCTCGACAGCACCCAGCCGGGTCCGTTCCCCGAGGACGTCCGCCGCCTCGCGGCCGCGGTCGGCGCACTCCTGGGCGGCGCGATCGACCAGGCCCGTGGCAGCCAGACGCGACCGGCCTCACTGAACACCGCACGGGTCGTCTGCTGCAGCTGAGCTGCCCGCTGAGCCCCGCCGGCGACCGGCACGGGAAGATCGTGCCCGTGCTCCCGGATGCGTCCCTCGGCGTGGACGAGCTGGAACGGCTCGCGGCTCGCACCTGGCGCGGCCTCGAGCAGGAGCGGCACGGCGACTGGCTGCTGCGCGCCGGCGGCGGATTCACCGGACGGGCGAACTCCGTTCTCGCCGTCGGCGATCCGCCCGAGGACCTCCCGGACGCCGTCCGCACGGTCGCCCGCTGGTACGAGCAGCGCGGCCTGCAGCCGCGGGCACAGGTGCCGCTGCCCGGCGCGGAGGACGCCGATGCGGCGTTCGCCGCCGCCGGCTGGACGACGGTCGAGGACGTGCTGGTG
The DNA here is from genome assembly GCA_035296685.1 of Blastococcus sp. Taxonomy (GTDB): domain Bacteria; phylum Actinomycetota; class Actinomycetes; order Mycobacteriales; family Geodermatophilaceae; genus Blastococcus_B. Next base: position 15,309 of record DATHAK010000213.1, on the reverse strand, counting down.
CTGACCGCCGACCTCTCCGGTTGGCCGGACCCGCACGTGCAGGTGCACCTCGCGGTCGAGCCGGACCACGCGTGGCTGGCCGGTTATCGCTACCGCGGCACGCCGCTGCCGCCGGTCGCCCGCGCGGTCCTGCTCGGCGCGGACGAGCCCGTCTTCGCCTCGGTCCGCCTGGAGCCCGAACCGGCGCCGCTGGCCGCCGTCGCCCGCGGCGCCGTCGTCGACGGTTGGCTGTGCGTCACGGCCGTCACGGTCGACGAGCGGTACCGGCGCCGCGGCCTGGCGACCGCGGTCATGCACCGCCTCGGTAGCTGGGCGCGCGAGCGCGGCGGGCGCTCCTGCCTCCTGCAGGTGGTCGAGACCAACGACCCCGCGGTGGCCCTCTACGAGCGGATGGGCTTCACCGAGCACCACCGCTACCACTACCGAGTGGGTCCGGAGCCACGTCGTCCTTGACCGGGGGCACTGGGCCGGCCACCGCCCGGCCGACGGCGAAGGCGGCGGCCAGCACCCCGAATAGGAGGAACCCCAGGTTGACCACTCCGGCGGCACCGCCCCCGGTGATGATGAGGTCGCCCTCGGGACGGCGGATCATCCCGGCGACCGCCACGCCCACCCAGGCCAGCCCGGGCAGTGCCGCGACCAGCCGCGAGCCGCTGAGGCGCAGCGCCCAGCCGGGCAGCAGCAGGTTGCCGACGACCGCCGCCGCGACCGACAGCGGCACCAGCAGGCCGCCGATCCGCAGCGGCAGCCAGAAGACCTCCACCAGCGCCAGCCAGAGCGCGACGACGACGACCCCGAGCCCGGCGGCCGCGCGCTCGACGGCGGGCGGCACCCTCATCCGGCCAGACCGGCGAAAAGATCGTCCTCCCAGCCGTTCGGCGCTGCACCGGAGGGGCCGCGCTCACCCTTGACCAGCCGGTAGTACTCGATCCCGAGCACTTCGAGGCCGAGATTGTTCGACAGGGCGAAGAACGGGCCGTCGACCTTGATCTGCGTCGGGTGGGCACGCATGGCGGCGTCCTTCTGCGTGACGTAGGCCCGTCCGTCGACCGCGGCCGCGACCTCGTCGTCGTCGACGGCGAAGGGGATCTCGTCGGCGCTCGTGACGCCCTCGAACATCGACTGCTCCCCCGCCGCGGCGAGGGCGTCGATGCCGGCCTGCAGCACCGACCGCGGCACGCAGCACCAGTAGACCTTCGCCACCGACCACGGCTCGCCCAGTTCGGGCCGGTAGCCGGGGTCCGCGGCCGCCTCCACCGCACCCATCGCGACCCGGTGGGCCTGGATGTGGTCGGGATGCCCGTAGCCGCCGTTCTCGTCGTAGGTGACGACGACCTGCGGGCGGACCTCGCGGACGACGGCCACCGCGTGCGCGACCCCTTCGTCGAGGTCGGCGTTCCAGAACGCGCGCGGGTGCTCGTTCGCCGGGGTGCCCATCATCCCGGAGTCGCGGTAGCGCCCGGGCCCGCCGAGGAACCGGATGTCGCTCACCCCGAGCGCGTCCATCGCGGCCCGCAGCTCGCCGATCCGGTAGCCCCCGAGCTGGTCGGCCTGGTCGGCGGCCAGCTGCTCCAGCTCCGGGACGAGGATCTCGCCCTCCTCACCCAGCGTGCAGGTGAGCAGGGTGACCTGGGCGCCCTCCGCGACGTACCGGGCCATCGTGGCGCCGTTGTTGATCGTCTCGTCGTCCGGATGGGCGTGCACGAGCAGCACGGAGCGGTTGATCACGGGGCGATCCTGCCGGATCGCGCTGCGCCGGATGCCGTCCACCTGGTGCGCCGAGCCGCTGTCACCCCGGCCCTGTGGTCGCGATCCCAGCGCTAGAACCCTGGGACGGCGGCCACCAGGCTGGGGTGCAGGGTGCGCGGAGCCCCCCGGCCGCGCTCAGACCTCGTCGGTCGGGACGACCGCTCGCGCCTCGGCGAAGTGACAGGCCGACGGGTGGCCCTGGCCGCGGTCGATCAGTGCCGGCGGTTCGACGGCGCAGATCTCCTGGGCCTTCCAGCACCGCGTCCGGAAGCGGCACCCGGACGGCGGGTTGGCCGGGCTCGGCACGTCGCCCTGCAGCAGGATCCGTTCCTTGAGCCCGCGGAGAGCGGGCTGGTGCACCGGCACCGACGACAGCAATGCCTGCGTGTACGGGTGCGACGGCGACCCGTAGACGTCGAGGTCGGTGCCCTCCTCGACGATGCTGCCCAGATACATGACGGCGACGCGGTCGGAGATGTGCCGCACCACCGACAGGTCGTGGGCGATGAACAGGTAGGACAGCCCGAAGTCGTCCTGCAGGTCCTCGAGGAGGTTGACCACCTGCGCCTGCACGGAGACGTCGAGCGCGGAGACCGGCTCGTCGCAGACGATGATCTCCGGCTGGAGCGCCAGGGCCCTCGCGATGCCGATGCGCTGGCGCTGGCCGCCGGAGAACTGGTGCGGGTAGCGGTTGACGAAGTCGGGGTTGAGACCGACGCGGTCGAGCAGTTCCTGGGTGCGCTTGAGCCGGCCCTTGCGCGGCGCGATGTCCTGGTGCACCGACCAGCCCTCGGCCACGATGTCGCCGGCCGTCATGCGCGGGTTCAGCGACGCGTACGGGTCCTGGAAGATGATCTGGACCTCGCGGCGGTACTGCTTGAGGGCGCGGCCGCCCATCGTGGCGACGTCCTTGCCCTTGTAGATGATCGAGCCGTCGGTCGGCTTCTCCAGCGCCACGAGCAGCTTCGACACCGTCGACTTGCCGCAGCCGGACTCGCCCACCAGACCCAGCGTCTCGCCGCGGGCCAGCCGGAGGTTCACGCCGTCCACCGCTCGGACGTGGCCGACGGTCTTCTTGAAGACGATGCCCTGGGTGAGCGGGAAGTGCTTCTTCAGGTCGCGGATCTCGAGCAGCGGCTCGCCGACGGCGACGGTCGGCAGGACGTTGACGGCCTCGACGGCGGCGACGTCGTCCAGCGGCTCAGACACCGAGGACCTCCTCGCTGTAGTGGCAGGCGGCCTCGCGGCCGGGGACGACGAGGCGCAGCTCCGGCCGGTCGACGGCGCAGTCGCGGCCCGGCGCTGCCTCGGGGCCGATCCGGCGGCGGTGGCAGCGCGGGTGGAACGGGCAGCCGCTCGGGATGTTCGCGAGGTTCGGCGGCTGGCCCTTGATCGGCACGAGCCGGCCGCCCTTGGCCTCGACCTGCGGCACCGAGCTCATGAGGCCCTCGGTGTAGGGCATCGCCGGACGCTGGAAGACGTCGTCCACGGAGCCGCGCTCGACGATGCGCCCCGCGTACATGACGGCGACGCTGTCGGCCACTTCGTTGACCACTCCGAGGTCGTGGGTGATGAGCACCAGGCCCATCCCGGTCTCCCGCTGCAGGTCCTTGAGCAGGTCCATCACCTGCGCCTGGACGGTGACGTCGAGGGCGGTGGTGGGCTCGTCGGCGATCAGGATCCGCGGGTCGAGGGCGATCGCCATCGCGATCATCACGCGCTGGCGCATACCGCCGGAGAACTGGTGCGGGTAGTCGTTGACCCGCTGCGCGGCGGCCGGGATCCGGACGCGGTCCATCAGCTCGACCGCGCGCTTCTTGGCATCCTGCTTCGACATCCCGCGGTGGGCGCGGAACATCTCGCCGATCTGGAAGCCCACGCTGTACACGGGGTTCAGGGCCGAGAGCGCGTCCTGGAAGATCATCGAGATGCCCGGGCCGCGCACCCGGCGCTGCTCCTCCTCGTCGAGGGTGAGCAGGTCGCGGCCCTCGAACAGGATCCGGCCACTGGTGATCTTCGCGGGCGGGATGTCGAGGATCCCCATGATCGCCTGGGCCGACACCGACTTGCCGGAGCCGGACTCGCCGAGGATGGCCAGCGTCTCGCCCGGGTCGAGCGTGTAGCTGATGCCGTTGACGGCGTTGACGACGCCGGCGCGGGTGCGGAACTCCACGCGCAGGTCGTCGACCTCGAGCAGAGGCGCCGTACCGGTGCCGCCCCTCGGGTCCGCCGCGGGAGCGGGAACGATGCTGCTCATGAACGCTGCCTCGGGTCGAGGGCGTCACGCAGCGCGTCGCCCATGAGGATGAACGCCATCACCGTGAAGGTCAGGATGATGCTCGGGAAGAGCACCAGGTGCGGCGCGGTGCGCAGCAGGCTCTGGCCGTTGGCGATCTGCAGGCCCCAGGAGATCGCCGGCGGCTGCAGGCCCACGCCGAGGAACGTCAGCGTCGCCTCCGCCGCGATCAGCACGCCGATGGTGATCGTCGCGTAGACCAGCACCGGCGCCACCGCGTTGGGCAGGATGTGCCGCACGAGGATGCGGTAGTCGGAGGCACCCATCGCCCGTGCCGCGGCCACGTAGTCGGAGCTCTTCACCGCGATGACCTGCGACCGCACCAGCCGCATGGCCGTCATCCAGCCGAACAGGGCCAGCGCGATGGCTACCGCTCCCGGCCCGCGGGTGTTGATCACCGGGATGTCCGTCGACGGACCGACCCGGAGGAGGACGATGGCGCCGAGAGTGAGGGGCAGCGCGTAGAAGATGTCGGTGACGCGGGACAGGATGCTGTCGATCGCCCGGCCGTAGAAGCCGGCGATGGCCCCGACGACCACGCCCAGGATGAGTACACCGAGCACACCGAGCACGCCGATGAGCAGCGAGTTCCGGGCGCCGTAGACGACGTTGGCCAGGTAGTCGCAGCCCTGCTGGTCGAAGCCCAGCCAGTGGGCGGACGACGGCGTGCCCTTCGAGTTGGTCAGGTCGCAGTCCCGTGGGTCCACGCCGCGCGCGAAGAGCGACGGGAACAGCGCCATCGCGAGGAACAGGACGCAGAGGACGGCGCCGGTCCAGAAGATGACGCTGCGCCGGAGCTGCGCCCAGGCGTCGCTCCACAGGCTGTTCTGGCGGGCGTCGGTCACGTCGACGGACGGCTCGCCGAGCACCGTGGTCGTCCCTGCCTGCACCTCGTCGTGACGCAGGTCGACCTGCTGCTGCGGATCAGTCATAGCGGATCCTCGGGTCCAGGACGGCGTAGAGAACGTCGACGACCAGGTTGAAGAAGATGAAGAAGAAGACGAACAGCGTCACGATGCCGACGACGACGGCACCCTCCTGGCTGCGGATGGCGTCGAAGACGGCGCGGCCGATGCCAGGAAGGTTGAAGACCGTCTCGGTGACGATCGCGCCGCCCATGAGCGTCCCGATGTCGGCACCGATGAAGGTGACGACCGGGATCAGGCTGTTGCGCAGGGTGTGCCGGACGATGACCGTCTTTCGCGGGAGGCCCTTGGCCTTCGCCGTGCGGACGTAGTCGGCGCGCATGTTCTCCGCGATGCTCGTCCGGGTCAGCCGCGCCACGTAGGCCAGCGAGCCGGATGCGAGCACCAGCCCCGGCAGCAGGTAGCTGTACCAGCCCTGCGACGTGCCGGCGATCGGGAACCAGCCGAGCTTCAGGCCGAAGACGTACTGCGAGACGAAGGCCAGCACCAGGATCGGGATCGACACGATGATGGTGGTGCTGACCAGGACCACGTTGTCGAAGAACCCGTTCCTCCGGATTCCGGCCAGGACGCCGGCGACGATGCCGATGACGATCTCGAAGCCGATCGCCACCAGCGCCAGCTTCACCGTCACGGGCATGCGCAGCAGGATGGTGTCCAGCACCGGCCGGCCCCGGAAGTCCGTGCCGAAGTCACCCTGGAAGAGATCTCCCACGTACTTCACGTACTGGATCACGAGCGGGTCGCCGAGGTTGAACTCGTCCCGCAGCGCGGCCTGGACGGCCGGCGCCAGAGGGCGATCGCCGGCGAGCGCCCGGATCGGGTCGCCGGGGAGCGCGTAGACCATCGCGAAGATCAGGAACGACGCCCCGATCAGCACGGGGATGGTGAGCAGAAGGCGGCGCGCGACGTAGCGGCCCATGTCCCTCCTCGGTCAGGACGCGCCCGGAGCCCCGGTCTGGGGTGGCGCGTCGTCCATCATGCGGGACGTCCGACCGGCGATGCCTCCGGGGCTCCGCCGGTCAGGAGGAAGGCCCCAGCGGCGAACCGCCGGGAGCACCTGCCCGGTCGGGCAGGCACCCCCGGCGGCGCCGTGCGGTGCGGAGCGGGGAGCGTCAGCTGTTGACGGTGACCGCCGGGACGTCGATGTCACCGAAGACATCGATCACCACGTTGCTCACGTTCTCCGAGTGAGCAGCCTGCTCCAGGTCGAAGAACATCGGGATGATGGGCATGTCCTCGAGGAGCAGGTCCTCGGCCTGGTTGTACAGGTCGATCGCCTCCGCGTTGTCGCTCGCCGAGTTGCCCGCGGTGATCAGCTCGTCGAACTCCGGGTTGGAGTAGAACGTGTCGTTCGAGCCCGCCGGCGGCAGAGCATCCGTGCTGTACAGCGGCTCCAGGTAGTTCTGCGGGCTCGGGTAGTCCATGCTCCAGCCGAGGCGGAATGGACCGGTCACGCCCTCGGAGTCCAGCAGCGGCAGGTACTCCGCGAACTCGAGCTCGCCCTTCAGGACGTAGTCCACGTCGAGGTTGTCGCGCAGCTGGTTGCCCACGGCCTGCACCCAGGCGTCGTGGCCGGCACCCGCGTTGAACCACAGCTCGATCGGCTGCGACCGGTCGAAGCCGGCCTCGTCGAGGAGCTGGTTGGCCCGCTCGACGTCGAGCTGGCAGTACTCGCAGGCGCCCTCGCGGTAACCCTCCATCGTCGGCGGGATATACGCGTCGGCCGGCGCCCGGGTGCCGTTGAAGATGGCGTCGGAGATGGCCTGGCGGTCGATGGCCATCGAGAAGGCCTCCCGCACCCGCTTGTCGGCGTACCGCGGGTCGTAGGTCGGGAAGCCCAGGTACGTGAACCCGGACGACGGCGCCTCGAGGTACCGGTCACCGAACTCGTCGGCGATGGACGCCAGGGCGTCCGGCGGAACGTCCGGGAGGACGTCGAGGTTGGCGCCCTGCAGGTCGGTGTAGGCGGTGTCGAGGTTGGAGTAGACCCGGAACTCGACCGAGTCGGCGTTACCGGGCTTCTCGCCCGCGAAGTCCTCGTAGCGGCTCACGGTGAAGCCGGTACCGGGGACGAAGTCCTCGTCGGCCTTGTACGGGCCGTTGCCGATCGGCTTGGTGCCGGCGGCCTCCGGGTCCTCGAAGAAGGCCTCGGGAAGCGGGTAGAAGGCGGTGTAGCCCACGGTGACCGGGAACTGGGCGAACGGCGTCGCCAGCGTGACCGTGAACTCCGTGTCGCTGTTGACCTTGAGACCGCTCATCTCCTTGGCGGCCGGCTCGCCGGTGGGCTCACCGGTGGCCTCGTCGACCGGGGCCTGCAGGTCGTCGTAGCCCTCCACGTTGGCGAAGAAGGCGGACGCCCCCTGAGCGTTCGGGCTGTAGGCGGTGTAGTTCCAGGCGTCGACGAAGGACTGCGCCGTCACCGGGGTGCCGTCGTGGAAGGTCCAGCCGTCGTTCAGCGTCACGGTCCACGTGGTGTTGTCGTCGGACTCGATCGACTCGGCGACACCGGTGTACTCGACAGCACCGTCGGCGGCGTACTCGACCAGGCCGGTCCAGAGCGCACCGATGACCTGGTGGCCCTCGCTCTCGGTGGTGTTACCCGGGACGAGGGGGTTCTCCGGCTCACCGATGTAGATGCTGTACGTGCCGCCCGAGGACTCGCCACCCTCGGTGCCACTGCCCTCGTCGTCGTCGCTACCGCCACAGGCGGTCATCAGCATCGCGGCGGCGATGGCCGTCGCGACGAGCGAACTACTCCGCTTGCTCAACTTCACGTGCAATGCCTCCCTCAACCCGCGCGACGGCGGGGGGAACGGACAGGTCGGTCCGCGCCGGTTGCGGCGCTGTCGGACGACTGATTGGTCACGAGCGAAACGCACCCTGGAGACAGAGACCTCCCTGATACGACGGGTGGACCCTAGGCACGGCCCAGGAAGGGTGTCCACGACCGTCATCGAGTTGTGACCTGGTGTGGCGACGCACGGCACTGCCGTAACTTCCACACCACAGGAGCCACACGACCCACAGCTCTTCCCGTGGGAACGGCATGTCGGCCGCAGGCCTTGCGGCCCGCGTCTTCTCGCATGTTCGAGGCTGATCGACTCTGGGTACCTGATGCCTCGGTAGTCACTGCCTCACCGAAGGAGTACCCAGATGAGCGGCCAGGACAAGGTCAACAACAAGCTCGAGGAGATGGGCGGCAAGGCCAAGGAAGCCCTCGGCGACGCCACCGACGACCGCGACCTCCAGGCGGCCGGCGAGCGCGACCAGACGAAGAGCAACCTGAAGCAGGCCGGCGAGAAGGTGAAGGACGCCTTCAAGTAAGCCCCCTCTCCACCACCTCACCCATTGCGGGTGTTGTTCGTGGATTGCGCGTCTTTGCAGGCCACGCAATCCACGAACAACACCCGCCATGCTGTGTTCGGGGCTCCTCAGGGGCGGGAGAGCAGGGTGCGGACGGCGGGGATGAGCGGGCGGTCGGCCGCGATCCACTCGAGATCGTCCAGCCCGTCGGCCTTCACCCAGCGCAGGGCCGCGTGCTCGTGCGCCACCGGCTCGCCCGACGCGACCGTCGCCCACCAGACCCGCAACGTCGACGCACCGGGGTCGCCGCCGCCGACGACGCCGTCGAGCAGCACCTCGCCGACGAACGCCTTCGGCACGATCGCGATCCCGAGCTCCTCACGGATCTCGCGGACCAAGGCCGAGAGATCGGACTCGCCCGGCTCCACCTTGCCGCCGGGGAACTCCCAGCAGCCGTCGTAGGGCCCGCCCGACCGCTGGGCGACCAGCACCCGGTCGCCCTCGACGATCGCCGCGCCCACCACCTGCACCACGTCCAGTGCCCGCCGCGCGGCCGCCGCGGCGTAGCCGTCGAGGTGCGCCGTCATCGCCCGCTGAATCCGGCGGCGCAGGACCACCCGGTCCACGAACCGGCCGAGGGCCCCCGGCAGGCCGGTGTCCCAGTCGACCTGCTCGTCCACCTGCGTGCCCGCGCCGGTGGCGGAGAACCGGCGCGAGTGGGTCAGCCGCCGCCGGCCCCGGGCGCGCCCGACGGTGTACACGTCGTGGAACGGGCGCTCGGAGGCGACCTCCTCCAGCGGGAACGGCCACGGGCGGCCGAGCGTGCGCGCGACGTCGAACGCGACGGTCAGCGGCGCCTCCACCAGAGTGGTGAATCGCAGCTGGAACACCGGATCAGGGTCGCAGACCAGGCACGATGGGCTGCGTGCGCATCACTGCCCGGGTCGACTACGCCGTCCGCGCCGTCGTGGAGCTGGCCGCGGCCGCGCCCGGCGCGCTGACCAGCGAACGCATCGCCACCGCCCAGGGCATCCCACCCCGCTTCCTCCAGGCCATCCTCGGCGACCTGCAGCATGCGCGGCTGGTCACCAGCCAGCGCGGTCGGGACGGCGGCTACCGGCTGGCACTGCCGGCCTCGGAGATCTCCATCGCGCGGGTCATGCGGGTGGAGCAGGGCTTCCTGGCCGAGGTGCACGGGCAGCGTCCCGAGGACGTCACCTACCCCGGCTGCGCGGAGGCGCTCGCCAGCGTGTGGGTGGCGGCCCGGGAGGCCTACCGACGGGTGCTGGAGGAGGTCACGCTCGCCGACGTCGTCGCCGGGAAGCTGCCCGCACACGCCGCCGAACTCGTCGAGCTCGACAGCGCATGGCGCTCCTTCGGCGACCACCCCGAGAACTGACCACCCCGAGGGTCGAACCGGCCGCTCGGGGACACTGGCCGCCATGGCAGCAGCCCCCGGCGTCGGCACGGCCGTCTTCCTGACCGGCCTGTCGGGAGCGGGCAAGTCGACCGTCGCCGACGCTCTCGTCGCCCAACTGGAGGCCGAGGGACACCCGGTCACGGTCCTGGACGGCGACGTCGTCCGCACCCATCTGTCCAGCGAGCTGACGTTCTCCCGCGAGCACCGGGACCTCAACATCCGGCGGATCGGGTGGGTGGCGGGCGAGATCGTGCGCCATGGCGGCACGGCGGTCATCGCCGCGATCGCCCCCTACGAGGCGGCACGCGAGGAGGCCCGCGCGCTGGTCGAGAAGCACGGCCGGTTCGTCCTCGTGCACCTGTCGACGCCGCTGGAGGTCTGCGAGCAGCGCGACGTGAAGGGCCTCTACGCGAAGGCCCGGGCCGGCGAGATCCCGGAGTTCACCGGCATCAGCGACCCGTACGAGCCGCCCGCGCGGGCCGAGGTCGTCGTCGACACGTCGGTCGTACCGCTGGAGGAGTCCGTCGCCCGCATCCGCGCCGCGATGGCGGAGTGACCTGTCTGACCCTCTGAGGCGGGTGGGAACGGGTGCGATGTGTGAGACCATCGACACCATGACCGACCGCGGCAGCCTGCTCGTCGCGCGTCTGCACATCGACCTGGCGCTCGTGTCCAGCGCCGCGTGTCGCGCTCAGCGCTGAGCCCGGTTCTCCGGCGCAGCCGCCGCTGCGCTCCCCGATCTGCAGCGCTCCCCCCGCTCGGCCGGTCGCCGCGGGGACGCTGAGCGCAGGAAGAAGCTCCACGTGACCACCCCTCCCCGCACGAGCACCCGGCCCCAGCGTGGCCAGGGTCAGTGGGCTCTCGGCTACCGCGAGCCGCTCAACCCGAACGAGCGGATGAAGAAGGACTCCGACGGGCTCGAGGTCCGTCAGCGGATCCTGGACATCTACGCGCACACCGGGTTCGACGGCATCGACGCCGGAGACCTCCGTGGCCGGATGCGCTGGATGGGTCTGTACACCCAGCGCGCTCAGGGCATCCCCGGCGGGAAGACCGCGGTCCTCGAGCCCGAGGAGCTCGAGGACTCCTACTTCATGATGCGGGTGCGCATCGACGGCGGGCAGCTGACCAGCGAGGCACTGCGCATCATCGGCGGCATCAGCACGGAGTTCGGTCGGGACGTCGCCGACGTCACCGACCGGCAGAACGTGCAGTACCACTGGATCCGCATCGAGGACGTGCCCGAGATCTGGCGGCGGCTCGAGTCGGTCGGGCTGTCGACCACCGAGGCGTGCGGCGACGTCCCCCGCGTCATGCTCGGCTGCCCCCTGGCCGGCATCCTCGAGGACGAGGTCATCGACGCCAGCGACGTCCTCGCCGAGACCGTCGCGAAGTACGTGGGCAACCCGGAGTTCAGCAACCTGCCGCGCAAGTGGAAGACCTCGATGTCGGGCTGCGTCGACCACTGCACCGAGCCGGAGATCGACGACGTCTCGTTCGTCGGCGTCGTGAACGCCGACGGGGAGGCGGGCTACGACCTGATGGTCGGCGGCGGGTTGTCGACCAACCCGATGTTCGCCCACCGGATCGGCGTGTTCGTCCGGCCCGACCAGGTGTCCGACGTCTGGGCGGCCGTCACCTCGGTCTTCCGCGACTACGGCTACCGCCGGCAGCGCAACCGGGCCCGGATCAAGTTCCTCATGGCCGACTGGGGGCCCGAGAAGTTCCGCCAGGTGCTGCAGGACGAGTACCTGCACGAGACCCTCCCCGACGGCCCGGCACCGGCCCCCGCCAAGCACGACCAGCGGGACCACGTCGGCGTCGCCAAGCAGAAGGACGGCAACAACGCCGTCGGCTTCGCGCTGCGCACCGGACGGATCACCGGCACCTTGCTCACCCGCATCGCCGACCTGGCCGACGAGTACGGCGCCGGCCGCGTCCGGACGACCACCCAGCAGAAGCTGGTCATCCTCGACGTGCCCGACGAGAAGGTCGAGGACCTGGTGGCGGCCCTGGCCGCGCACGACCTGCAGGTCCGCCCGAGCGCGTTCCGCCGCGGGACGATGGCCTGCACGGGCCTGGAGTTCTGCAAGCTCGCGATCGTCGAGACCAAGCAGCACGCCCAGGACCTGTACGCGGAGCTCGAGAAGCGGCTGCCCGACTTCGACACCCCCATCGGGATCAACGTCAACGGCTGCCCGAACAGCTGCGCCCGGTTCCAGACCGCCGACATCGGGTTCAAGGGCTCGATGGTCAAGGACGACTCGGGTGAGATGGTCGAGGGCTTCCAGGTGCATCTCGGCGGTCACCTGGGCGTCGAGGCCTCGTTCGGCCGCAAGTTCCGCGGCCACAAGGTGACCAAGGCCGAGACCGCCGACTACTGCGAGCGGGTGCTGCGCGGCTTCGAGGAGCGGCGCGAGCCGGGTGAGAGCTTCGCCGCCTACGTCGCCCGCGCGGACGAGGACTGGCTGCTCTGACATGTCGGAGGACCAGCCGGCGGGAAGGACCCGGCAGCTGCCGGTGTTCCACTGCCCGTACTGCGGGGACGAGGATCTGACCCCGCACGAAGAGGACGGCTGGCGCTGCGGGGCCTGCCTGCGGGCCTTCACGGTCCGCCTGATCGCGACAGGGGTGACGGAGTGACGATCGCCGTCCGGCCGACGCCGGAGATGGCCGACGACGCCGACGCCCGCTTCGAGGGCATCGCCGACCCCGTCGAGCAGGCCCTCGCCGTGCTGCGCTGGGCCGGGGACACCTTCGGCGACGGCTTCGCGATCACGTCCTCGATGGCCGACGGGCTGCTCGCCCACCTGGCCGGCCGGGTCGTCCCCGGCGTCCACGTCGTCTTCCTCGACACCGGCTACCACTTCGCCGAGACGATCGGCACCCGCGACTGGATCACCTCCGTCCTGCCGATCACGCTGGTCAACGTCACGCCCCCGCAGACCGTCGCGGAGCAGGACCTGGAGCACGGCCCGAAGCTGCACGACCGCGACCCCGACCTCTGCTGCTCGCTGCGCAAGGTCCAGCCGCTGGCGAAGACCCTCGCCGGCTACGCCGCCTGGGGCTCGGGCATCCGCCGCGACGAGTCGCCCACCCGCGCCGGCACCCGGCTGGTCGACTGGGACGCGAAGCGGGGCATGGTCAAGGTCAACCCCATGGCCGCCTGGACTCAGGACGTCGTCGACGCCTACGTCGCCGAGCACCAGATCCCGGTGAACCCGCTGTTCGAGCTGGGCTACGGCTCCATCGGCTGCGCGCCCTGCACGCGGCCGGTCGCCCCCGGTGAAGACCCCCGCGCCGGCCGCTGGGCCGGTTCGAACAAGACCGAGTGCGGCATCCACAGCTGAACAAGGACCTGGTTCGACCCCACGACGCGCTTCGCGCGCCGCGGGACCCTGGACCGAGGCCGTAGGGGCCACCATGAGGTCATGGCCCGTCCGCCCCGCCTCTCCCCCGACGAGATCACCGCCGCCCTGCCCGGGCTGCCGGAGTGGACGGGGGACGGCGACGGTCTGCACCGCACGGTGCAGCTGCCCTCCTTCCGGGACGCCGTCGCCGCGATCGTCGCGATCGCCGACGTCGCCGAGGAGATGGACCACCATCCCGACGTCGACCTGCGCTGGCGCACCCTGCACCTCACGCTGGCCACGCACTCGGCCGGCGGCGTGACCGACCTCGACGTCCAGCTCGCGCGCCGCATCGACGCGCTGCTGCCCGTCTGATCGGCTCAGGCCGGCAGGAGCGCGAAGAGGTCGATGCGGTAGCCGTCGGGGTCGGCGACCGTGGCGTAGCGCTGGCCCCACGGCGCGTCGTAGGGGCCCGTGACCACCGAGTGCCCGGCCGAGGCGATCCGCTCGGCCGCCGCGTCGACGTCGGCCGGCGAGTCGAACAACAGGGCGAAGCCGGCGATGTTGGCCGGCCGGGGCGGCTCGCCGTGCAACTCGGTGAGGAACGCGGCCTCGTCGATCATCAGCCGGACGTCCCCCGCGGCCTCGAGGTGCTTCGTGTCCGGCTCGATCGGCGGGAACCGGAAGCCGAGCAGCTCGTAGAAGGCGACGGCGCGGGACAGGTCGGTGGCGCTCACGGCCACGGCGGCGATCTGCATTCCGTCGGACTACACCCAGGCTCCGACAAGAGGGCAGACTTTCGGCGCCGAAAGTCCGGAACGGCTCAGTCGGAGACGGGGAGGACGAGCAGCTGCAGGAGGCGGTCGGCCTCGGCGTCCGGGTCCTCGGTGAGGCCGGTGTGCACCGGCCCGGGCTGGACGACCGTGCTGCGGGGCGCAGTCAGCCACCGGAACCGCGAGCCGAGCGCCTCCCGACCGGCCGCGCCGGCTCCCGGCTCTGCGGCGCAGATGTCGGCGGCGGCCTGCAGCGCCCGGCCGATCGCGTCGGAGTCGGCGGTCGGGTCCAGCGCGCGCAGCCGGTCGACGTCGAGGTGCACCCGCGAGCCGAGGTAGTCGCGCTGGCGGCAGTACACGAGGACGCCGGCGTTGAGCGCCTCGCCGCGCTCGACCCGCGGGACCACGCGGAGGACGGCGTACTCGAAGGTCTCCCTCGTCATCGCTGGGTGACCCCTTCCGGTGGCGGCGGCCCGAGCCAGGCCGGCCGGTTCTCGCCGACGCGCGGTCGGCGTCGTCCACCGCCGCCCGCCTCCGCCGCGGCGACCAGCGCGGGCAGCCAGGCGTCGCGGGCGGCCAGCCGGGCCAGCAGCTGCTCGACGTAGCGGGTCCGCAGAGCAGCCGGCTCGTCGTCCTCCAGCCACTCGTCGGGCACCAGGGCCAGCACGTCCTCCAGCACCGCACGGGTCACGCGCGGGGCCAGGGCCTCGTCGGCGGCCGGCACCTGCGGCTCGCACTCGAGCAGCGCATGCGCCGACGCGTCGTACGGCCGGGGAACGGCGGCGGCCGCGCCGGGCCAGTGGTGGTGGAACGTGAGCGCCGCGCCGTGGTCGATCAGCTGCAGCCGCCCGTGCCAGAACAGCATGTTGGGGTTGCGCCACGAACGGTCGACGTTGCCGACGAACGCGTCGAACCACAGCACCCGGCCCGCCATCAACGGGTCCACCCCGTCGGCGCCGGCCTCGAAGTCGAGGGCGCCCGGCAGGTAGTCGAGGCCGAGGTTGCGCCCGGCGGAGCGCTGCAGCAGCTCCTGCACCTCGACGTCCGGCTCCCCCACCGCCAGCTCGGGTGCGACGTCGACGGTGACCAGTGCGGGCACCGGCAGCTCGAGGGCCCGGGCCAGCTCGCCGCATACGACCTCGGCGACCAGCACCTTCACGCCCTGACCGGCCGCCCGCCACTTGACCACGTACGTGCCGAGGTCGTCGGCCTCCATGAGCCCCGGCAGCGAGCCACCCTCGCGCAGCGGGGTGACGTAGCGGGTGGCGGTGACGGCGGTCAGCACAGTGCCCGCCAACCTAGCCGGTGCACGACCCGCTCCCCCGGCAGACTGGGCAGGTGGGACTGCTGACGTCGACCGACCCGGCCGGGCTGGTCGACGCGCCGCTGACCTATCCGTGGGTGGGGTCCGCCCGGAGCGGCGAGATCCCGCCGGGCTATCGAGGAGGCACCCGCCGCGCCGTCGTCGGGTCGGGACGGGCGGCGTTCG
>DATHAK010000212.1:0-10280 GCA_035296685.1 Blastococcus sp. | reverse complement strand
GTCAGGCCCCCTCACGACCGGTGGGCGCACGATCTGAGCCTAGGAATCCGCACCTTCCAGTCGACGCAAGTGCTGACCCACCGGCCGCTACCGGCACCGAACCTGCCAGAGACCGGAAGGCCCGGTAAGCCCCATTAGTCGTCCTGGGCCGCCGGCTGCACGACGCCGCCGTCGTCCTCGTCCTCGAACTGCTGGGGAGGCAGGGGGCGCCGCGGCGGGTTCAGCGGCATCCCGGCCGGCGGGAAGGGGACGGGGGCCTGGGCGGCGAGGATCGGCTGCATCGCCGCCCGCCAGATCGGCGCGGCCATCCGGCCGCCGTAGCCGCCGACGTCCTCGTTGTGCTTGGGGTTGAGCAGCATCACGCTGGCGGCGTACTGCGGCGTGTAGCCGACGAAGGCGACGGAGAAGCGGCTCTGGCTGGTGCCCGTCTTGCCGGCGATCTGGTGGCCGGGGACGGCGGCGCGCGTGCCGGTGCCGATGGGCGAGGCGGTGTCGCCGATCAGGATCTGGTTCAGCGTCGTGGCCACGGCCCGTGGCACCGCCTCGGGCGTGCAGCTGTCGCCGGTGTTCAGGGGCGCGCCGTCGAGGCCGGTCAGCGGTGCGCCGGCACGGTCGAGCACCGCGGTGACCGGTGTGGGGACGCACCGCGTCCCGTTGGCGCCCAGCGTGGAGTAGGCGCTGGCCAAGGCCAGGGGACTGGTCGCCTCGGCGCCGAGCGTGAACGACCCGCGCCGGTCGGCGATCACCTGGTCAGCGACCTGGTCGATCGAGAACAGCCCCATCCGCTGCGCCATCCGCACGGGGCCCTCCACGCTGCCCAGTTGGTCCTCCAGCGCGACGAAGTAGGTGTTGGAGGACCGCACCAGCGCCTCGGTCATGGTGAGCGTCGGCGGATAGCGCCCCGCGTTCTGGACGACGTAGGGAGTCCCCGCCGTCCCGCCGTTCTTCTTGTAGACCCGCGAGACGTAGGGGTCGCTGGTGGTGATGGTGTTCCACGGCGGGATGCCCCGCTCGAGGGCAGCGGCGGCGACGAACACCTTGTACGTGGAGCCGGCGCCCTGGCTGGCCACAACGTTGAGGTTGACCGACTCCTGGGCCGGATCGTCGACGTCGTAGCCGAAGCGGCGGTTCACGCTCATGGCCAGCACGTGCCCCGTGCCCGGCTCGACCGCGGTGTACATCGCCGCGATGGGGTAGCCCAGCGGGACGTTGGCCAGCACCGCCTGGTCACCGTGCACCTGCATGTCCGGGCGCAGCGTCGTCCGGATGGTGAGCCCGCTGTTCTCGAGCTGGTCCTGGGGAATCCCGAGGGTCTGGGTCAGGTGCCGCTGGAGGAAGTCGCAGAAGAAACCGCCGATCAGCGCGTCGATGCACCCGTTGGGCGGCGGCTGGCCCTCCGCGACGGCCACGGGCGGCACCGACTCGGCGGCCACCTGTTCCGCGGTGAGGTGGCCGAGGGCGTGCATGCGGGCGAGGACCTGGTTGCGCCGTTCCCGGGCGCCCTCGGGGTTGGCGATCGGGTCGTCGTTGGCCGGCGTCTGGACCAGCCCGGCGAGCATCGCGGCCTGCGGGAGCGTGAGGTCGACGGCGTTGACGCTGAAGTACCGCTGCGCCGCCGCCTGGACGCCGTACGCGCCGCGGCCGAAGTACACGAGGTTGAGGTAGCGGGTGAGGATCTCGTCCTTCGAGTACTTCTCCTCCATCGCCAGGGCCAGCCGCGCCTCGCGCAGCTTGCGCCCGACGCTCTCCTCGGTGGCCGCCGCCCGTTCCTCGTAAGTGGTCGCGTTCTGGAGCAGCGTCTGCTTGACCAGCTGCTGGGTGATGGTGGAGCCGCCCTCGAGCACCTCGCCGGCCAGCACGTTGCGCATCAGCGCACGGGCGGTGCCCTCGACGTCGAGGCCGTGGTGCTCGTAGAAGCGCGAGTCCTCGATGTCGACCAGCGCCTGCTTCATCACCGGCGCGATCAGCTCGCTGGCGACGGGGGTGCGGTTGTGGCTGTAGAAGTACGTGATCAGCGAGCCGTCGGCGGCCAGGACGACGGTGTTGCCCGGCGGGGTGCCGTCCCCCACCTCGCCCTCCAGCGGGGCGAGCAGGTCGCCCGACGAGCGGACGGCCAGGCCGGGCGTGACGATCCAGGGCAGCAGCAGAGCGGCGACGAGGGCGCCGGCCAGCGGCACCGCGACGAGGAAGAGCAGTTCGAAAGCGTGCAGTCGCGGATGGGCGCGCCGCGCCATCGACCACCTCGTTTCCCCCGCGCCGCCGAGGAGGACGGCGCACCGGGATGGTGACGTGCGGGCCCGTTGCGGAACAGACGGTCGTGCGCGGTGCGCCGGCGGGGACGGCGTGTCGCGCGGTACGCGCGGAGGAGGCCGCGAGTCGGCCTCCCCGGTCCCGTGCATGATCGGCCGTGGCTGCCGTACCTGCGGACCCCGCGGCGCTGGTTCCGGAACGCCGGGAGACTCCTGACCGGATGTCCCGGCGGCGCGTCGAGCGCAGCCGCCGGGACGCCGGGGTTCAGGGGGTCAGCGGATCGCCGGGATCTCGCTGGTGGTGGTGGTCGACAGGGGCGACCAGGCGTCCGGGTGGGGGCGGCCGGCGTCGGCCACCCAGGACGGGACCTGCCCCCGCGCTATGTTCTCCCGGGCTGCCGCCTGCGGCCGGGCGCTCAGGCTGACGATCAGGGCGAGCAGCACGAGCAGTCCGACCAGGACTCCGCCGATGACCAGAAGCGTCGAGAGCATGTACCGAACGTAAGCGCGGGAACGTTCCGTGTCACCGGGTGCGGAGGGGCAGATCTCACCGAAGATCACCGTCCGATTGCACAGAGTTCGCCGCTTGACGACGCAGGCACCAGCCCCGGCGTGCCCCCTGGGTCGGTGGGTAGAGGTCGGTCGTGATCCACCCCGCCCGTTCCCTCGGCCACCTGCTGGCCGTCCCCCTGGGCGCGCTCGCCCGCCGGCGCGGCGGCAAGCCGATGCACCCCCGCGGGGCGGTGTTCGACGGGGTGCTCGAGCGGACCGGCGCGGAGACGGGCGTGCCCTGGCTGGACGAGCAGGCGACCGACGAGGTGCTCGTGCGGCTCTCGCGCGGCACCGGCCTGCCCGCGCCGCTGCCCGACCTGCTGGGCCTGGCGATCCGGCTGCCCGCCGAGCCGGAGCCGATCGACCTTCTGCTCACCACCACCGGCCGGGGGCCGCTCGGCCGGCTCGTGCCCGTTCCCCGGCGGGACGCCGCGGCCGTCTACTCCTCGATCATGGGCTACCGCTCGGACGCGGGCACCCTCCGGTTCGCCGCCCTCCCCGAGGCCGACGACGTCGCGTCCGAGCCCGGGCCACTGGCCGGTGAGGTGACGCGCGACGGCCTGCGGTTCCGCCTCGTCGTCGCGCGCGGGCTCGGCGCAGAGCAGCCGTTCGCCCGGCTGGTCCTCACCGCACCCCGGGCGCCCCTGGATCCCGACGTCCGCTTCGACGCGGTCCTGCACCCGCCGCACGGCCTGGTGCCCGACGGGCCGATGGCGCGCCTCCGCCAGCCGGCCTACGCCCGGGCCCGAGCGGCCCGGCGCTCCGCCGCGGTCAGGCCGGGCTGAGGGCGGCGAGCCCGGTCTCCAGCGCCTCCCACGGGTCGGTCGCCGCGCCGGCGGCCCGGGCCCGGCGCTCCTCGTCCTCACCCAGCGCCCCCCGGATGCCGTCGGCCAGCTGGGCCACGAGCGTCCGCAGCATCGGCCAGACCGCCACGCCGATCCGGGCACGGGCCGCGTCGGCGGCGCCGCACAGGCGCGCGGCGGTGGCCGCGTCCCCGGTCAGCAGGCAGACGCCGGCCAGGCCGTCGAGGCAGTAGGCCAGCCCCTCCAGGTCGCCGAGTTCCCGGTGCAGCGCCGCCGCCTCGGTGAGCCGGCGCCCGGCGGACCCCGGGTCTACGCCCATCAGGGCGTCGAGGGCGAGCTGGTCCAGCACCGTCGCGGTCAGGTGGTCGTCGCCGATGTCCCGGGCCAGCAGCAGCGCCTCCTCGTGCGCCCGGCGCGCGGCGTCCAGGTCCCCGGCCAGCAGGGCGGCGTCGCCGTGCGGCACGAGCGCGAAGGCGACCGACCACCGGTCACCGCTGCGCCGCAGGGCCGTCACCGCCTCCGTGAGCAACCCTGCGAGTTCGGCGTCCTCGGGCGGGCGGGTCATCGCCACGCCCACCAGCCCGTGGCCGAGCAGCCAGGGGTCGTCACGCGACCGGGCGTCGGTCACCACGCCCTCCAGCAGCGGCAGGGCCTCGCCGGTCCGGCCCAGGGCGATCCGCATCGTGCCGCGCGCCCACAGCAGCAGGCCCGCCGAGCGGGGGGACAGGTCGGCGGCCGATGGCAGTGCCGCGGTCGCTTCCGCGATCTCGGCCATCGGCGCGAGCAGGCCCCGCGCCCACCACCAGCGGGCCAGCGGAGCGGTGAGAGCGACCGCCAGCTCCGCCCGGTCGTCGGCGACGGCCCAGCGCACCGCCTCGAGCAGATCGCCGGTCTCGGCGTCCAGCCGTGCCCGCCAGAGCTGCCGGTCGGGCCCCATGAGCCCGGGCCCGGCGGCCGCGCTGACCGAGGCCAGGTGCCGGGCCCAGCGCTCCCGGGTCGCGGTCTCCTCGCCCCGCTCGCGCAGCCGCTCGGCGGCGAAGGTGCGCACCACGTCGAGCATCCGGAACCGCGGCTCGCCCTCACCGGTGTCGGTGGGGGTCACCAGGCTGTGCCCGACGAGGGAGGAGAGCACCTCCGGTGCGTCCAGGTCGCCGTCGGCGGCGCCCACCGCCTCCACGGTGTCCAGCGTGGCTCCGCCCGAGCACACCGACAGGCGGGCCAGCAGCGCCTGCTCGGCCCCGTCGAGCAGGTCGTGGCTCCAGGCGACGGTCGAGCGGAGCGTCCGCTGGCGGTCGGGCAGGTCGACGTCGGGCCCGCGCATGTCCAGCGCGCCGTCGAGGCGGCGCAGCAGCGCCGCGGGCGGCAGGGTCCGGACCCGCGCGGCGACCAGCTCGACCGCCAGCGGGAGTCCCTCCAGGCGGCGGACGACCTCGGCCACCGCGGCGGTGGTGCGGCCGTCCAGGGAGAACGCCGGATCCACCTGCCGGGCCCGTTCCACGAACAGCTGCACGGCGGGGGACGCGCCGACGTCGTCGCCCTTCGCGCCGGCCGCCGGCAGCGGCAGGGGGCCCAGGGGCACGTCGTGCTCGCCCCGCAGCCGCAGGAGGCTGCGGCTGGTGACCAGCAGCTGCGTCTGGGGGCAGTGCGCGAGCAGCCGGCCCAGCTCCGGGCCGGCGCCCAGTACCTGCTCGACGTTGTCCAGCACCAGCAGCGCCCGGTGCCCGGCCAGCCTGTCGGCCACCTGGTCCAGGACCGGACGCCGTCCCTCGGCCGACACCCCGACGGCCGCCGCGACCGCGCTGGGCACGTCGGCCGGGTCGTGCACCGACTCGAGGCTCACCAGCCACACGCCGTCCCGCTCCGGCACGAGCTCCTGGGCCGCGGCCAGCGCCAACCGGGTCTTCCCGATGCCCCCCGGACCGCCGACGGTCACCAGCCGGACGGTCGGGTCGCGGAGCAGCCTCGTGACGAGGGCGAGCTCGTCCTGCCGGTCGACCAGCGGGGTCGCCGGCGTCGGCAGCCAGCCCTCGGAGAGCCCGGGCAGCTGCACGACCGGCGTGGCGAAGCGCTCGGTGAGCAGGACCGCCAGGTCGTCGGCCACCCGGTCGGCGAGCTCGTCCGGGTCGTCGTAGGGGGTCGTCGACGCGCCGCTCTCCGCCTGGATCCGGCTGATCAGCTGCTCCAGCCGCGGCTCCCGGCCGGGCGCGGTGCGGCGGACGTAGAGCAGCCGGGGCTTGTCGGCGGAGAGCTCGAACTCGTCCTCCAGCCCCGAGATCGCCATGTCGGAGGCGATCCAGCCGTACCGCTCGCCGTAGATGCCGACGAAGACGTCGCTCTGCTCCAGGTAGGCGCGGTAGAGCTCGCGCGGCGGGTGTGCCCGGGCGCCGAGCTCGAACATGACGGGGGTGAGCCGGAGCCGGTTGATCGCGGCCTTGACCGCCGCCCGTTCCACCGCGAGTTCCTCGAGGGTGGACGAGACGAACACCCGCAGCCGGCGGTCGTGGGTGGGGATCTCCCGCGGCGCGCCGGCGGAGCCCTGGTCCGCTCCGGCCACGAGGCCTCCTGCCGTCGAGCACCGCCGGGTCGTCGGAGCCGGAGTCTAGGGACACGGAGCGGGGCCGGAAAGCCGGTGACAGCCGCGGGGGACGGTGGTTCGATGGCGCCGCACCACCACGTGCACGGGGGATCCATCCGCGGGAGGACCCGTGAACCCTGTCCCCACCCCCACCACGGCTGCGACCGGGGGGCCGCCGCGCCATCGGCATCCCCATTCCGGGATGCGCGTCCTGCTCGGCGCCTTCGCCGTCCTCACCGCGCTCGCGACCGGGGCGCTGTTCGTGCTGGCGGAGAACACCGAGGACACCTTCGCCTGGACCATCCAGCCGCCGCTGACGGCGGCGTTCCTGGGCGCCGGGTACGCGGCCGGGTTCGTGCTGGTGGTCCTCTCGCTGAGGGCTCGCACGTGGTCGGAGGTCCGCGTGCCGGTGCTGACGATCTTCGTGTTCGTCGTGCTCACGCTGGTCGCCACCCTGCTGCACATCAACAAGATGCACTTCGACGACGACTTCGGCTCCCTCGGCCCGGTCGCGCGGGGCGCCGCGTGGTTCTGGCTCGCCGTCTACATCGTCGTCCCGGTCGCCATGCTGGTGCTCATCGTCGTCCAGGAGCGGGCACCCGGCGCGGACCCGCCGATGCGGCACCCGGTCCCGGCCGTCCTGCGGGCGGCACTGGCCGTCGAGTCGGCCGCGCTGCTCCTGGTCGGCGCCCTCCTGTACATCGAGCCGACGACGTCGACCGTGGTCTGGCCGTGGGAGCTGACGCCCTTCACCGGGCGGGTCGTCGCGGCCTGGCTGCTGGCGTTCGGCCTGGCGACGGCGCTGGCCGCCGTCGCGGGCGACCTGGAGCGGCTCCGGACGGCGGCGATCGCCTACACGGCGTTCGGGGTCCTGGTGCTGGTGGCGGTGCTGCGCTACCCCGGCACGGTGCAGTGGGGCGACCCGGCCGCGTGGGTGTTCGTCGCCATGTGCGTGGCCGTCGCGCTCACCGGCGCGGCGGGCTGGCGGCTGGCGCCCACCCCGGCGAGGCGCGACCGTGGCTGAGGAGCTCCGCGCGGCGCTCGTCGTGCTCAGCCGGGACGACGAGGTGCGCGCGACCATGACCGCGGAGCTCGACCGGCGGTACGGGCGCGACTACCAGCTGGTGCCGTGCGCGGAGCCGGAGGAGGTCGTGGAGCGCCTGGCCGGGTCGCCCCTGCCGGTGGCTGCGCTGTTCGGCGGTCTGGGAGGTGCCGACCCCGACGGCCTGGCCCTCCTGCGCGGGCTGCACCGCGGCAACGCGAGCGCCATGGCCGTCGCCGTCGTCCGCTGGGGCGACTTCGACACCGCCCGGCCGATCTTCGAGGCCGTCACCCTGGGGCAGCTGGATCGCTGGCTCTACGTGCCGGAGGTGGTCGGTGACGAGGAGTTCCACCGGGCGGTGACCGAGATCCTCGAGGAGTGGTCGGCGCGGCAGGGCGGCGGTTTCGAGGCCGTCCGGATGATCGGTGACCGGTGGTCGGAGCGGGCCCAGCACCTGCGCGACAGCTTCACCCGCAACCGGATCCCCCTTGGCTTCTACGACGCCGACTCGGGCGAGGGCAAGGCGATGCTGGCCGGCCTGCACCTGGAGGAGCCGCGGCTGCCCGTCGTCCAGCTGCGTTTCCGCCCGGAGCGCCCGGTGCTCGAGGACCCCACCGATCTCGACATCGCCGACGCGTTCGGGTTGCTCACCCCGCTGGACCCGGCCGCCGTGTTCGACCTGGTGGTCGTGGGCTCTGGACCGGCCGGGCTGGGGGCCAGCGTCTACGCCGCCTCCGAAGGGCTCAAGACGCTGGTGCTCGAGCCGGAGGCGGTCGGCGGCCAGGCAGGCACCAGTTCGCTGATCCGCAACTACCCCGGCTTCCCGACCGGGATCAGCGGAAACCGGCTCACCTTCAGCGCCTACCTGCAGGCGTGGGCGTTCGGCAGCACGTTCCACTTCATGCGTTCCGGTCAGGGCATCGCCGCGGAGGACGGACTGCTCCGCCTCTCGCTCAGCGACGGCGCCTCGGTCGCGACCCGGACCGTGGTGATCTCCACCGGGGCGGCCTGGCGGCGGATCGGGGTGCCGGAGCTCGACGCACTGACCGGCCGGGGCGTGTTCTACGGTGCCGCCGTCAGCGAGGCGCCGGCGATGCGCGGCCGGCACGTCTTCGTCGTCGGTGGCGGCAACTCGGCCGGCCAGGCGGCCGTGCACCTCTCCCGGTACGCCGACAAGGTTTCGGTGCTGATCCGGCGGACGTCGCTGGCCTCGACCATGTCGGACTACCTCATCCGCGAGCTCGAGTCGCTGCCCAACGTCGAGATCCGTCCGCGGGTGCAGGTGGTGGGCGGGACGGGGAGCGACTTCCTGGAGACCATCACCGTGCGCGACCTCGACACCGGCGCCGAGACGGTCGAGTCCGCCGTGCTGTTCGTGCTGATCGGCAGCGAGCCCCGGACCGACTGGCTCGATGGCGTGCTGGCCCGGGACCGCTGGGGCTTCCTGCTCACCGGCGGCGAGCTGGCCGCCGACGGCGTCGCGCCGGCGTGGCCGCTGGAGCGGCCGCCCGCGCTCCTGGAGACCAGCATGCCGGGGGTGTTCGCGGCCGGTGACGTGCGCGCGGGCTCGGTGAAGCGGGTCGCGTCGGCCGTCGGTGAGGGTGCGCTCGCCGTCACCCTGGTCCACGCGCATCTCGCCGGGCTGACCCGCGAGCCGGCCTGAGCGCACTCGCGGGACCGGCGGGCGGCGGTCACCCGAAGGGTTCGTCCCGGGTTGACCGCGGGGCTCCCGGGTAATGGCGGACGAGGCCGGCTCGAAACCCGCCGGTCGGCCGCCGATAACCGTCGAGCTGCACCGTGCCGTGTCGTCCAGCGACGTCGCCGGGCTCGACCGCACGAGGAGCCGCACCCACCGCGTGATCCCCGCAGAACCCGTGCCTCCTGGCATGCTCCCCGAACGGGGGCGGATCCGGGTGGCGACGATCCCGTCCGCCGATCCCTACGTGGACGCCGTGCTGCCCAGTGACTCCGTCCGTGTCGGTCCGACGGGCACCCGCAACCCGTGGCTGGACGTCGCCTTCCTCGAACAGCACGCGCGCGAGATCGACGTCCTGCACCTGCACACCGGATACGGCGAGGCGACCGACCTCGCGCTGGAGTGCTGGGGCGAGACGGTCCGTCGGGTCGGCGTCCCGCTGGTCGTCACCGTGCACCAGCTCCGGGACCCGGAGGACGACGCGCGGCACGACGCCCACCTGGTGGCGGTGCTGGCCACCGCCGAGGTGGTGTTCACCCTGACCCCGGGCGCCGCCGACGAGATCGCCGAGCGGTTCGCGCGCACCGCGATCGTCGTCGCCCACCCGTCGGTCGCGGAGCCGGCGCCCTCGCTGGGCGCCGAGCGCGGACTGGTCGGGCTGCGTCTCGGACCGGCGTCGTTCGCCGTCCGCGACCAGGCGGCGCTGGTGCGTGCCGTCCTGTCCGGGGCGGTGTCGGGCGGGGGACGCCTGCGGGTCCTCGCCGACGCAGCCGGACCGTCCCCCGAGGTCGCGGTGGCCGACCTCGCCGCCCGCGGGGACCTGAAGCTGGTCGTGCACCCCTCCGCCGAGGTGGCCGCACAGCTCCAGCAGCTGCACGTGGCGGTCCTCCCCGAGCCCTGCGGCACGCACTCGAGGGACGTGGAGATCTGCCGGGATGTCGGGACGCGGGTGGTGGCACCCGGCTGCGGATGGTTCGCCGAGCAGTGGGCGGAGGTCGTCGGCTACGGCGTCGACGAGTGGGGGAGGCCCGATCCGGTGTCCCTCAGCGCGGCGGTGGGGGCGGCGCTGGCCCGGCCGATGGCGCCACCGGCGGACCGGGCCTGGCGCGCGGCCCAGCGAGCCGCCGTCGTGCAGGTGCACGCCGATGTCTACCGCCAAGTGGCGGGGGATCGCAGCTGGGTCTGAGAAAGGACCCGGTCCACGGGCGGGGGGAGGACGAACTGTGTGGGCAGGGGCGGGGTCGAACCGCCGACCTCTCGCTTTTCAGGCGAGCGCTCGTACCGACTGAGCTACCTGCCCCGGCCGGTGACGAGCACCGGGCGGCGACCCTGACGGGACTCGAACCCGCGACCTCCGCCGTGA
>DATHAK010000211.1:0-3122 GCA_035296685.1 Blastococcus sp. | reverse complement strand
TCGGACGACGGGCCCGTTCGCCCAGGGGCGTGCATGCCGGTGCCATACCCGGTTGGCGCACCCCGGCGAGAGGTTCTTACCCTCCCAGGGGGCTCAAGTACTCCGCGGGACGGGCCGATCTTCCCGGGGTGCGCCGCAATGCGACCGTCGGACGAGGAGGGGGAGCCGTGCCCGAGGACGCCCATGTCCGCCGCCTGACCGGTCGGCGAGCCCTGCTCGTCCTGGCTGCGGTCGTGGGTGTCGGCCTCGTCACGGCGACGGCCCAGGCGGCGCCGCCGTCCGGGGGACAGGTCGACGAGGCGGAGCGGGCCGCCGACGAGGCCGCCGCGGAGATCGCCGGGATCCTGGGGGACCTGGGCGACGCCGAGGCGGCGCTCGCCGATGCCGACGCACGCGCGGCCCGTGCCCGCGAGGAGTTCGAGACGCAGCAGCGCGCATACGAGGCGGCCCTGCTCGCGGCGCAGGCCGCGGACGCGGCGGCCCAGGAGGCGCGGGCCGAGCTCTCCGACGCCCGGGTCGAGGTCGCCCAGTTCGCCCGCGACAGCTACATGGCCGGCTCGACGGCGCCCGGCATCGCGATGCTGCTCACCGCCGACGGCCCCGCCGAGGTGCTCGAACGCGCGGTCCTGCTCGAGGTCGCGGGCGACCACCGGTCGACCGTCCTGACGGTCGCGACGGAGGCCGAGGGCCGCGCCGGCGAGGCGCAGGCCGCCGCGCAGAGCGCCGTGACGGAGGTCGACCGGTCGCGGCAGGAGGCCGAGGCCGCGTTCGAGTCGGCGGAGGCCGTCCGCGCCGGCGCCGAGCAGCAGGCCGCCGACCTGCGGACCGCCCAGGCGGCCATGCAGACGCGCCTCGACCAGGCGCGCGAGGCGATCGTGACGCTGCAGGCACAGCGCGCTGCCGCAGAGCAGCCTCCCGCGCCGCCGCCCGCCCCCTCTGCCGGCCCGGTGCCCTCCGCCGGCCCGGTGCCCTCCGCCGCTCCCGCCCCGAGTGCGTCGGCGCACGACTGGGACGCCGTCGCGCGGTGCGAGTCCGGTGGCAACTGGAGTATCAACACCGGCAACGGCTACTACGGCGGCCTGCAGTTCTCGTCGTCCACCTGGGCCGCCTTCGGCGGTCTGGCCTACGCCTCGCGCGCGGACCTCGCCACGAAGGCCCAGCAGATCGCCGTCGCCGAGAAGGTCCTGGCGGCGCAGGGTCCCGGTGCCTGGCCGACCTGCGGCCGCAGTCTCTGACCGAGGTCAGTCCACGACCAGCTCGGTCCAGCCATCCGGCGCCCACGGCCGGCGGCTGTACTCGAGGTGCAGCCGGCCGGGTCCCGCGTCGATGAGCTCGCCGAAGACGGTCGCGTAGACGAGGCCTTCCTGCTCGTGCCGGACGACCAGGGCAGCGGGGTCGTCCGCCGGCGGCGCGGCTTCGACGAGCCCCCGCCAGCCGTCGGGGAAGTCGGTGTCCGCGAACTGCTGCAGCCAGCGGTTGGCCTTGCGGTCCTCCGGTCCGCCCGAGGTGACGATGTGCGTGCCTTCCGGGTGGTCGGCCGACGTGAGCCGGTCCCCGTCGAACAGCCAGGTCGTGAGCCGCTCCGCGGTCACCAAGACGAGCGTGAACGAGGCCATGCCGGCCAGCCGGACGGCGGCGGGCCAGTCCGCTCCGTGCGCGACGCCGAGCAGTGGCAGCACGCCCCGGCTGGCGGCGCCCGGATCGCCCTGCCGCTTCTCCGGCCGGTTGAGCACCAGGGCCGTCGCGCCGGTGTCGATCCGGGTCGCGCACCACGTGCCGCCGGCCGTGCGGTCGCGGCCTCCCACGACCCCGGGGAACTCCGGCCACCACGGACCGGGGTCGTCGAAGTCGCGGGTTGTCAGCTCGTCACGGAGCGCCAGGATCAGGGCCGGCCGGCCCGCGGACCAGCGCACCACCACCGTGCACACGCGCGGATCATGCCGTGCTCTGCGCCGGCGGGGACAACGGAGGAGAAAATCGTCCGTCGGCCCACGCCCGGTGTGACCTGCGACCTGCGACTAGGTTCTGCGGCAACGACGGCGCGCAGGGGAGTGTGGCGAAGTGCCTTCTAGCGGCAGATCGGTGCTGGTGACCGGCGGCAACCGCGGGATCGGGCTGGCCATCGCCCGCTCCTTCGCCGACCAGGGGGACTCGGTCGCGGTGACGCACCGTGGCAGCGGCGCCCCCGACGGCCTGTTCGGGGTGCAGTGCGACGTCACCGACGCCGACGCCGTCGACCGCGCCTTCACCGAGGTGGAGGAGAAGCAGGGCCCCGTCGAGGTGCTGGTCAGCAACGCCGGGATCACCCGCGACGGCCTGCTGATGCGGATGAAGGAGGACGACTTCACCGAGGTCGTCGACGCCAACCTCACGGCCGCCTTCCGGGTGGCGAAGCGGGCCAGCGCGAAGATGGTGCGCGGCCGCTTCGGCCGGATGATCTTCGTGTCGTCGGTGGTCGGGCTGCTCGGGTCGGCCGGGCAGACGAACTACGCGGCGAGCAAGGCCGGGCTGGTCGGGCTCGCCCGCTCCATCGCCCGCGAGCTGGGCAGCCGCAACATCACCGCGAACGTCGTCGCGCCGGGCTTCGTCGAGACCGACATGACCGCGGAGCTGCCCGAGAAGCGGCAGCAGGAGATCCTGGGGCAGGTGCCCCTGGGCCGCTACGCGTCGACCGACGAGATCGCCGGCGTCGTGCGGTTCCTCGCCGGCGACGCGGCCGGCTACATCACCGGGGCGGTCGTCCCGGTCGACGGCGGACTGGGAATGGGGCACTGATGAGCGGCATCCTCGAGGGCAAGAAGATCCTGGTCACCGGCGTCCTCACCGAGGCCTCGATCGCCTACGCGACCGCCCGGCTGGCGCAGGAGCAGGGTGCCACCGTCGTCCTGTCCAACTTCGGGCGCGCGATGTCGCTGTGCCAGCGGATCGCCAAGCGGCTGCCGCAGGAGGCGCCCGTCGTCGAGCTCGACGTGACCAACACCGAGCACCTGTCGACGCTGGCCGACCGGCTCCGCGAACAGGTCGGCGACCGGCTGGACGGCGTCGTCCACTCGATCGGCTTCGCCCCGCAGGAGGCGATGGGCGACGGCTTCCCCGAGGTGGCGTGGGAGCCCGTGGCCACC
>DATHAK010000210.1:0-4044 GCA_035296685.1 Blastococcus sp. | reverse complement strand
CTCCGCGCCGAACCCGCGGTCGATGACCGCCCGCGCCGCCTCGGTCGCGTAGCCGTGCCCCCAGGAGTCGGGGTGCAGGTGCCAGCCGACCTCGACCTCGCCGACGCCGTTGGGCAGCGGCTTGAACAGCACCGTCCCCGCCGGTGGGCCGTCGGCCGGGACGACGGCCCAGCAGCCGTAGCGGCCGTCGAGCCGGCTCACCTGCGCCCACCGGGAGACGAGCTCGGCCGGCGGCACCGACGGCGTACCGCCCACCCAGCGGGTGATCTCCTCGCGGCTGTAGAGGTCGGTCAGCCGGGCGAGGTCGTCCGCGGACGTCGTCCAGGGGCGCAGGCGCAGCCGCTCCGTGCGCAGCAGTTCCTCGCCGAGGGTCCCCACCCCGGGTGCCTACCCCGGGCGACCGCCCCCGGACACCCGCGGCGGGTCAGTTCAGCAGCTCGGCCGCGGACGCCGCCCGGGACGACGCCGCCCGCAGCTCCGCCGCGACCGGATCGTGCTCCCGCTCGGCCCACCACGCCTGGCCGCTCGCCGGCAGCGTCCGGATCGGGTCGTAGTAGGTGTATCGGCGGTCGAGGGCGGCCTCGTCGGTGCGCTCGATGCCGGTGCGGTAGTTCTTCGTCCAGTAGCTGATGCCGCGCTCGCGGTCGTACTCCGCGGCCTGGTGCACCCAGCGCTTCCCGACGTAGGGCACGTCGCACACGATCCGCGGCGTCGCGAAGCCCGGCAGGTAGCCCATGATGTCGTGCTGCAGCGTCTGCGCCGTCGCCAGCGAGACCCGCCAGTGCTCGGCGCTGGGGATCATGTCGCACATGTAGAAGTAGTACGGCGTGATCGAGGCGCCGTCGTGCAGGGCGAAGCACAGGTCCAGCAGCTGACCGGCGGTCGCGTTCACACCCTCGAGCAGCACGCCCTGGTTGCGCACGTCGCGCACGCCGGCGGCCAGCATCGCCCGTGCCGCCTCGGCGACCAGCGGGGTCACCGACTGGGCGGCGTTCACGTGCGTGTGGACGGCGAGGGAGACCCCGCGGGCCCGGGCCGTCGCCGCCAGCCGGCCCATGCCCTCGACGACGTCGTCCTGCAGCCAGTGCTGGGGCAGTCCCATGAGCGCCTTCGACGCCAGCCGGATGTCGCGGACCGACTCGATCTCCAGCAGCCCGGCGACGAACGACTCGAGGTTCTTGAACGGCAGGTTGGCGACGTCGCCGCCGGAGACGACGACGTCGCGGACGCCGGGGGTGGCCCGCAGGTACTCCAGCATCGCGGTCTGCCGGTCGACCGGCTTGAGCTCGAACCTCAGCTTCGGGACGGCGGGCGTCGAGTTGCCCACCAGGTCCATGCGGGTGCAGTGGCCGCAGTACTGCGGGCAGGTCGAGAGCAGCTCGGCCAGCACCTTGGTGGGATAGCGGTGGGTCAGGCCCTCCACCGCCCACATCTCGTGCTCGTGCAGCGAGTCACGTGCGGCGTACGGGTGGCTCGCGGCCGCGCCCGGCAGCCGGTCGGAGGCCACCGGCAGCATGTAGCGGCGGACGGGGTCGGCCAGCATCGCGGCCGTCGTCGGCACCTCGTGCGGCACCATCGTGTTGAGCATCTGCGGCGGCAGCAGCAGCGACATCGTGGCGCGGCCGGCCTGGTCGGCCTCCACGTCGGCGTAGATGGACTCGTCGAGGAGGTCGCCGTAGACACCGCGCAGCTGGCGCAGGTTCTTAACGCAGTTGACCCGCTGCCACTGGGCGCTGCGCCACTGCGCTGGGGTCACGTCCGCGAAGCCGGGCAGCCGGCGCCAGTCGGGCTCGACGAGCTCGCGTGCCGAGTACTCGTAGGGCTGTTCGAGCACGGTGCGCCCTCCTGGCTCGTCGTGTTCCGGTTCTCCGCAACACGGGTGAGCTTACGGGAGGATCTTCGGTCAAATGCGTCTACCACGCTAGGTTCTTCTGCAACGAACGAGTGAGACGGGAGAGACGGGTGCTCGGAACGGCAGAGCGCGCCCTGGGCGTGCACCGGGTGGTCGAGCCGGCCGGGGTGCTGCCCCAGGCGGCCTCCCGGCTGGACGCCGACCCGGAGATCGGCCCCGACGAGGTGCGGATCGCCGTCGAGCGGCTCAACCTCGACGCCGCCTCATTCCGTCAGCTGTCGGAGGCGCACGGCGGCGACGGTGCCGCGGTGCGCGCCGCGGTGCTCGGGATCGTCGAGAGCCGGGGCAAGATGCAGAACCCGGTCACCGGGTCGGGCGGGATGCTGATCGGGGTCGTGGACGCCGTCGGCCCCGCGTCGCCCCTCGGACTCGCGGTCGGCGACCGCGTGGCCACCCTCGTCTCGCTCACCCTCACGCCGCTGCGGATCACCGACGGCCTGGCGCGGTGGGACGGCCGGTCGGAGCAGGTGCCCACCGAGGGGACGGCGATCCTGTTCGCCCGCTCCATCGCCGCCGTCCTGCCCGGCGACCTGCCCGACGCGGTCGCGCTGGCGGTGCTCGACGTCTGCGGCGCACCGGCGGCCACCACCCGCGTCGTCGAGCGGACCGGGGCGCGGACCGTCGTCGTGCTGGGGGCCGCGGGGAAGTCCGGCTGCCTGAGCCTGGCTGCGGCCCGCGCCGCCGGAGCGCGGGAGCTGACCGGGCTCGTGCGCAACGAGGCCGAGGCGGAGGCGCTCCGTGCCGCCGGGCTGGCCGACCGGGTGGTCGTCGCCGACGCGACCGACCCCCTGGCGGTGGCGTCAGCCGTCGGCACACCCGCCGACGTCACCGTCGTCTGCGTCGACGTGACCGGGGCCGAGCACGGGGCGATCCTGGCGACGGCCGACGGCGGCACCGTGGTCTTCTTCTCCATGGCGACGTCGTTCCCGGCGGCGGCCCTGGGCGCGGAGGGGATGGCGGCGGACGTGACCATGCTGGTCGGCAACGGCTACACGCCGGGGCACGCCGAGCTGGCCCTCGAGCTGTACCGCTCCACCTCCGGCGTGCGCGCGCTCATCGACCCCCGGGTGCACTGAATGGACCTCCTCCTCACCGATGTCACCGTCGGCGACCGCCCCGGGCGCGCCGTGGCGATGGCCGACGGCCGGATCGCCTGGCTCGGGGCCGCGGCGGACGCGCCGGCCGCGGACCGGGTGGTCGCGGGGGAGGGGGCACTGCTCACGCCGGCCTTCGTCGACGCGCACGTGCACGCCACCGCGACCGGTCTCGCGCTCACCGGTCTCGACCTCCACGACAGGTCGAGCGTCGCCGAGGCCGTCGCCGCCGTCGCCCGCGCCACCGACGGGACCGGGATCGTGCTCGGCACCGGCTGGGACGAGACCGGCTGGCCCGAGGGGCGCGGGCTCACCCGGTCCGACCTCGATGCAGTCGTCGGCGACCGGCCGGCGTACCTGGCGCGGGTCGACGTCCACTCCGCGACGGTGTCGACGGCACTGCTCGACCGGGTCCCGGGGATCACCGCCCTTCCCGGCTATTCGCCCGACGGCCGACTCCGGCTGGACGCCCACCACGCGGCCCGGCGGGCCGCCTACGGGGCGGTCGGCGCGGCGCAGCGGAGGACCGCCCAGCGCGCCACGCTCGACGCGGCCGCCGCCCTGGGCATCGGCAGCGTGCACGAGATGGCCGGGCCCGAGGTCTCCGGCGTAGAGGACCTCGCGGGCCTCCACGAGGTGGCCCGCGCAGCCCCGGGGCCGCGCGTGCTCGGCTACTGGGGCGAGCTGGCCGAGCGGGGTGGCCTGGACCCGGTGCGCGAGCTGCAGCTCGCCGGCGCCGGGGGAGACCTGTTCTGCGACGGCGCCTTCGGCTCGCACACCGCGGCTCTCAGCAGCCCGTACGCCGACCGGCCCGACAACGCCGGTGCGCTGCGCTTCGAGACCGGATCGCTCGTCCACCACGTCCGGGCATGTACCGCCGCCGGCATCCAGGCGGGCTTCCACTGCATCGGCGACGCCGCCGTGCGCCAGGTGCTGGATGCCGTCGGCACCGTCGTCGAGGAGCTGGGCGGGGCCGCGGTGCGGGCGTGCCGGCACCGGCTGGAGCACCTGGAGATGGTCGACGCCGACGGCATCGCC
>DATHAK010000209.1:0-2139 GCA_035296685.1 Blastococcus sp. | reverse complement strand
CCGACGCGAGCGCCGCCGCATACCGCAGCCGACCAAGTCTCGCGCCCACCTCAGCCATGGGCGGTCGGGCATGTTCGGGCATCGCGCCGCACGCGAGCCATCCTTCTACGCGATGCGATCAAGATCTACAGCCGAGCGGGTGAGACGGCTCGGGATGCTGCGGGTCCGCCGGTTCCGAGCGGCCGTCGGGGGCTCGGGCTATCCTGCGGCGATGGCCGTGATCGATTGGCTGCTCGAGGGCGACCCCGCCATCCGCTGGCAGGTGCTGCGCGATCTCACCGATGCCTCGGTCGGCGAGGTCGCCGCCGAGCGAACGCGCGTGGAGCACGAGGGCTGGGGCGCCCGCCTGCTGGCGCTCGAGGGCGCCGATGGGTTGTGGGAGGGCGGTGCCTGCTTCCCGGCGGGCTACACCGGCGGCGAAGCGGGACAGCCCTGGACGGCGACGATGCACACCCTGCAGACCCTGCAGATCTTCGGGCTGGACCCGTCATGCGAGGCGGCCCGTCGTGCGATCCCGCTCGTTGCCGAGCACGGGCGCTGGGAGCACGCCGGGCAGCGGTATTTCGACGGCGAGGTCGAGCCCTGCATCAACGGCCGGACGATCGAGACCGGCGCCTACTTCGGGGTGGACGTCGCCGCGGTCGTCGAGCGGATCCTCGGCGAGCGGCTGGTCGACGGCGGCTGGAACTGCGAGGCCGAGAACGGGTCGGTGCGCTCCTCGTTCGACACGACGATCAACGTGCTCGACGGCCTGCTCGAGTTCGAGCGCGCGACCGGGGGCTCCGCGGAGGTGCGCGCGGCCCGGGGCAGCGGTGAGGAGTATCTGCTCGAGCGCCGCCTGTTCCGCCGCAAGAGCACGGGCGAGGTCGTCGACCCGGCATTTCTCGAGTTCGCGTTCCCGTACTACTGGCGCTACGACGTGCTGCGCGCGCTCGACTACTTCCGCGGGTCGGGCGCGGACCCGAATCCGCGGATGGTGGAGGCCGTCGAGGTGGTTCGATCGAAGCGGCAGGCCGATGGCCGGTGGCTGCTCGACCGCATCCATCCGGGTCGCGTCCACTTCGACCTTGAGGGCGGCGTCGGGACGCCGAGCCGCTGGAATACCCTTCGCGCGCTCCGGGTGCTCGACTGGTGGGATCGAGGGGTGCGCGCGGCGACCTGACGCCTCAGCCGCGGGCGGCATCACGCTACCAGTGGTCGAATGGCAGGGCGGGCAGGATCGGAGGGCCACCCAGGTTCAGCCGAGCTGCTTCACCAGGTGGATCTGGTCATGCCCCCGTGGGTAGGCCGGCGTACGACCGCACTCAACATAGCCTCGGCGGGCGTAGAACCTTGGTGCCTGGAACGAGTGGGTGCTCAGCGCCACCTGCTCACAGCCGCGCCGACGCACCTCCTGCTCCGCCGTGGCCAGGACCCGTGTGCCCAGCCCGGACCCGCGCTGGTCGGCGCGCACCCACAGAAGCTCGATGTAGCCACAGCCACCCCAGGTCCAGCCACAAAGCCCCGCCAGCAGCTCTCCGTCAGGCCCGCGTGCCGCCACCCGCAGCAGTCGGCCATCATCCAGGCCCGTCGCCGCGACGTTGAACGCGTAGATCTCATCGTCAAGCCGGTCGTTCAGGCCATCGTCGACGTCGCTTACCGCGACCACGACCTCACCCATTACAGACTCCTGGCGTCGCACCCGTTCCTCATGAACGCGGGGCGTCCCCGGCCGGGAACGATGCCGAAGACCCTACCCAAGGGCCGCCAGGTTCAGCTGCGCCGGGCCAAGCGCAGCACGGCCATCAGCACCGCGACCAGCACGACGATCACGACCAGCACCCAGATCCACTCCGGCCCTGGCATGGCGCAACCCCTTCCCAACGGCGCTGTTGTTTGCCACAGCTGACCACACTTCTCCTAGAGGAACCGACTTGTGGTCGGGGTGGCGGCTTGCCCTTCGGCCTTGCCGGACGGTGCCTGTGGTCGCAGCCACATCGACGTCTGGGTCGGCTGCATGGTCGCCTCGACCACGGCCAGCAGTTCCGCGCTCAGCGCGTCCAGGTCCACCTGCTGGCGCAGCCGGGCCGCGAACGCCGTCACCGTCCTGGCCGCGTCGTAGCGCCGCCGGTTGAACCGCCGGTCCACCACCTGTTGCAG
>DATHAK010000208.1:0-2425 GCA_035296685.1 Blastococcus sp. | reverse complement strand
GCCGTCGCAGGCCAGCCAGCGGGCGCGGGCGGCCGAGATGGTGGCGCCGAACCCGGTCCGCGCGGCGGCGGGGCCGGTGTGCGAGTCGGCCAGGTCGATGAGCGGGATGGTGGCGAACACGTGCGGCTTGACGGTGCGCAGGACCGGCAGCTTTCCCGACGCCAGCGACACGTCGGCCCACTGCACGAGCGCATCGGCCAGCTGCTGGGCGCGGGTGCGCAGGTCGCCGGCGGGCCGGTCGGCCTGCACGAAGGACTCCAGGGCGGCCTTCACCTTCTCCCCGCCCACCGGGTCGAGGTCGAACCGGCCGGTCACGCTGCCGTCGGAGTGGGTGACCAGCCACAGCGACCGCTCCTCGGTCGGATCGGGTTCGGCGCCGTCGGGATCTAGCCGGGCCAGGTAGTGGTGGACGACCTGCCCGAGCTGCGCGTACGGCCGGGTCGCGGCCGTCTCCGCGAGCACGCGATCGACCTCGGCCAGGTCCACGCCCTGCTCTGCGGCCGCGGCGAGGTTCTCCGGTCGCGCGACCGGTGCGATCACCGCGACCTGGTCGGCGGTCACCGCACCTCCGACGAACGCCGCCTCGACCGCCGGCAGCTGCTCCAGCGCCCGGCCCGTGCGAACGAGCTGCGCTGCGGCCCCCGGTGAGAGGTGAACGCGCCCGCGCAGCCAGGACTGCATGGTCTTCAGCCCGTCGTGCTCCGGTGCCTGAGTCAGCTCGCCCTCCCGAACGGTGCGGGCGACCTGCGCGTCGAGCCGGTTCTGGGCGCGGACCAGTCGAGCGGTCCGTTCGAGGACCTGCGGCCCGAACAGCGATTTCAGGTCCTCGGCAGCCAGGCGATCCAGCGCGGACTCCAGATCCGCCAACGCATCACTGGATGCAGTCGAACACATGTGCGAATGCTACCTTCGCCGAGCCCCAGCGGGAGGAAGAAATCCCCAGCTCAGCGGCTGGTCCACAAGTCCGCGGAGGGGCTTGTGAGTCCCGCCGTGAAGGCATAAGGCGGCGTCAGCCGCCCGCGACCGACGGCAGCACCTGCACCTCGGCGCCGTCGCGAACCGGCGTCGCCACGCCCTGCGCGAACCGCACGTCGTCGCCGTCGACGTAGACGTTGACGAACCGCCGCACCTGACCGGTCTCGTCCCGGATCCGCCGCGCCAGCATCGGGTGCTCGGTCGCCAGCGCGTCGAGCAGGTCGGCGAGCGTGCCGCCGCGCGGTTCGACGTCCAGGTGCTTCGCGCCGCCGGCCAGCGACGCCAGCACGCCCGGCAGGACGACCTGGACGCTCACGGGATCGTCGCCGCCTTGACGTTCAGGACGTCGGGCAGGTGGTCGGCCACCAACGTGAACGTGTCGCCCTCGTCGGCGCTGGCGTAGACGCATCCGTCGCGGGTGCCGAAGTAGATGCCGGCCGGGTCGTTGCCGTCGACACAGAACGCGTCGCGCATGACCGCCGTCCAGGCGGCGTCGGGCAGGTCGCCCGCGCCGAGCTCGGTCCAGGTCTCCCCCGCGTCACGCGTGCGGTGCACGCGCAGCCGGCCGTCCGGCGGCACCCGCTGCATGTCGGCGACCAGCGGGATGACCCATGCCGTGTCCGGCGTGGTCGGCGAGGAGACGATCGGGAAGCCGAAGTCGGCCGGTAGACCCGCGGCGATCGACGTCCACCGCATTCCGGCGTCGTCGCTGCGGTAGACCCCGCCGTGGTTCTGCGCGTAGAGCCGGTCGGGGCCGTTCGCATCGACGGCCACCTTGTGCACGCACTGGCCGTACTCGGGTTCCTCACCGGGCAGGAAGCCTGCGTTGATGCCGCGGTTGCGCGGCTCCCACTTCTCGCCGCCGTCCTCGCTGACGTACACGCCGCCGGTGCTCATCGCGATGGTCACGCGGTCGGACGCGGGGTCGGGCAGCACGGTGTGCACGGCCCCACCTCCACCCCCGGGCTGCCAGGTCGGGCGGTGCGGGTGGTCGTACAGGCCGCGCACCAGCTCGAACGACGATCCGCCGTCCTCGCTGCGCCACAGCGAGTGCGGCTCGCACCCGGCCCAGACGACGTCGGGCCGGTCGGCGCTGTCGGGGCGCAGCTGCCAGACGCGGGCCAGCGCGGCGCCGGTGTCCTCGGGGAACCGGATCGCCCCGTGGTCGGTCTCCTCCCAGGTGGCGCCGAGGTCGTCGGACCACATGACCGTCGGACCCCAGTGGCCGTACTGGATGCCGGCCAGCACCCGCGGGGTGTCGCGGCGGGTGTCGATGCAGACGGCAGCGACCTCCTGCGCCAGCAGGTGCGGCCCGTCCACCGTCCAGGTGCGGCGGCCGTCGTCACTGCGGGCGAGCCACAGCCCCTTGCGCGTACCGATGGCCAGCAGGTCTGTCATGGCGTCCCTCCGGGGTCGACGGATCGACGTGAGGGCGACCGTAGGCCCGGGG
>DATHAK010000207.1:0-58686 GCA_035296685.1 Blastococcus sp. | reverse complement strand
GTCGGGATCGGGACGACGCCCAGCTTGTAGGTCTGGTGCAGCTCGGCGGCCTCGGTCTGGGCCGTGCCGGTCATCCCGGAGAGCTTCTCGTAGAGCCGGAAGTAGTTCTGGAGGGTGATCGTGGCGAGGGTCTGGTTCTCGTCCTTGACCTTCACCTTCTCCTTGGCCTCGATCGCCTGGTGCATGCCCTCGTTGTAGCGGCGGCCGGCCAGCACGCGGCCGGTGAACTCGTCGACGATGAGCACCTCGCCGTTGCTGACGATGTACTGCTGGTCGCGGTGGAAGAGCTCCTTGGCCTTCAGCGAGTTGTTCAGGTAGCCGATCAGCGGGGTGTTGGCCGCCTCGTAGAGGTTGTCGATGCCGAGCTGGTCCTCGACGAACTCCACGCCCTCCTCGGTGATGGCGACGGTGCGCTTGCCCTCCTCCACCTCGTAGTGGACGTCGCGCTTGAGCAGCGGCGCGATGCGGGCGAACTCCCCGTACCACTTGGCGCTGGTCTCGGCGGGGCCGCTGATGATCAGCGGGGTGCGGGCCTCGTCGATGAGGATCGAGTCGACCTCGTCGACGACGGCGAAGTGGTGCCCGCGCTGCACCAGGTCGGCGTTGCTCCAGGCCATGTTGTCGCGCAGGTAGTCGAAGCCGAACTCGTTGTTCGTGCCGTGGGTGATGTCGCAGTTGTACTGCTCGCGGCGGACGTCCGGCTTCTGACCGGAGACGATCGTGCCGACGCTCAGGCCCAGCATGCGGTGCACGCGGCCCATCCACTCCGCGTCGCGCGAGGCCAGGTAGTCGTTGGTGGTGACCACGTGCACGCCGTTGCCGGCCAGCGCGTTGAGGTAGGCGGGCAGCACGCCGGTCAGGGTCTTACCCTCACCGGTCTTCATCTCGGCGATGTTCCCGAGGTGCAGCGCGGCCCCGCCCATGAGCTGCACGCGGTAGTGCCGCTGGCCCAGCGTGCGGGTGGCGGCCTCCCGGACGACGGCGAACGCCTCGGGCAGCAGCTCGTCGAGGGACTCCCCGTCGGCGTACCGCTCCTTGAACTCGTCGGTCTTGGCCCGCAGCTCGGCGTCGGTCAGGGGGGTGACGTCGTCGGCGAGTACCTCGACGGCATCCGCGATCCTGGCCAGCCGCCGGAGCTGCTTGCCCTCACCGGCACGGAGAAGTTTCTGGAACACCACGCCCCCAGCGTAGGCGGCGGAGCTGAGTACGTCGGCCGCCGACGCGGTCCGGGCTTCCGTAGCCTGCCCGATGTGGCCCTCGACCCGTCCGATCCCGGCGCCCCACTGCTCACCTTCCTCACCGAGCGCCACCTGGCGACGCTGACCACGCTGCGCGCCGACGGCAGCCCGCACGTCGTCCCGGTCGGCGTCACCTACGACCCGGGCACGCGGACGGCGCGGGTGATCACCTCCGGCGGCTCGGCCAAGGCCCGCAACGTGCGCGCCGGTCAGGACCGCGTCGCGGTCTGCCAGGTCGCCGGCCGCCGGTGGGTCACCCTCGAGGGGACGGCGGCGGTGCGCGAGGACGCCGATGCGGTCGCCGACGCCGTCGCCCGCTACGCCGTCCGGTACCGGCAGCCGCGGGACAACCCGACCCGCGTGGTCATCGAGATCGCCGTCGACCGGATGCTGGGGGGCGCGTGAGCCTCGACCTGACCGGGGTCGACCTGGTCACCGAGACCATCCGCACCGAGCGGCTGCTGCTGCGCCCGTTCCGCCCGGACGACGTCGACGCCGTCCTGCGGGCCGGCCAGGACCCGGAGACCCAGCGCTGGGTCGGGACCCTGCCGGTGCCCTACACGCGCGAGAGCGCCCGCCGCTGGGTCGAGGACGTCGCACCGCAGGAGCGCGCCGACGGCCTCGGGCTCCCCGTGGTGATCGACGTCGACGGCGAGTACCTGGGCAGCGGCGGGCTGCAGCTGCGCCCGGGGCGGCTCGGCCCGGAGATCGGGTACACGGTCGCGCCGTGGGCGCGGGGGCGTGGCTACGCCGCGGAGGCGGCCGGCGCGCTGGCGGAGTGGGCCCTGCGCCGGGGCGCCCCGCGGGTGCACCTGTTCGCCGACGTCGGGAACGCCGCGTCTCACGCGGTGGCCCGGCGGGCCGGGTTCACGCACGAGGGAACGGTTCGGGCCTGCCTGGAGTACCGCGACGGGACGCGCGGCGACGCGGCGCTGTTCGGGCGGCTGGCGGGCGACTGAGCTGCGGGAGGGCGCAGGCTGTCCGCGCCCTCCCGCCCGGGCTCAGACCGGGGTGGCGGCCGGTGTGGTGGCCGGCATCGCGGCCGGTGTGGTGGCCTGGACCGCCGCCGGCGTCGTGGCCGGCTCGGCGTGGGGGGCGTGGGCGGGACCGGAGCCGTTCTGCGGCACCTCGGTCAGCCGGATGAGGCCGTAGTCGTAGGCGTGCCGGCGGTAGACGACCGTCGGCCGGCCGGTGTCGGCGCACTGGAAGAGGAAGAAGTCGTGGCCGACCAGTTCCATCTCGTGGAGGGCCTGGTCGACGGTCATGGGCGTGGCGGGATGGTGCTTCTCCCGCACGATCCGCCCGGGCAGGTGCTCGTCGAGGTCGGTGACGTGCGATCCCTCGGCCAGCTGCCGGTCGAGGTCGATCGCGTCGATGGCGCCCCTCTCCGACGCGGTGTTGTCGGTCATGCGGACGCTGGCCGGCGTGCGGCGGCCGTGGTGCACCCGGCGGCGGTCGGCCGCGCGGCGCAGCCGGTTCTCGAGCTTGCCGACGGCAATGTCGAGGGCGGCGTAGAAGTCGGCCCCGGAGGCCTCGGCCCGGACGACGGGACCCTTGCCGCTCAGCGTGATCTCCACGCGCTGGCAGTTGCCGGCCTGTCGAGGGTTCTTCTCGTGGAAGAGCTCCACGTCGATGCGGTTGATCTTGAGTTTGCCGTCGAAGCGGTCCGACGTGCTGACCTTGTCCCAGACGCGCTGGCGGAAATGCTCGGGCACCTCGACGTTACGACCACGGACCACGATCTCCATGTGACCTCCCGGTAGACCGGCTGTAGTCGCTTCGACGCTAGTCCCTCCGGAACCGTCCCGACAGTCGATCGAGAGGTCGCTCGGGGACGTTCTCGGACCGCCGGGGAACAACCCGCAGGTCGCCCGGCGAAGTCGCGTTCCGGACGGTTCGTGGGGTCGCCGCGACGACGGCGGCCAGCACCGGCGCGTCCCCCCGAGCACGATCCGCGGCGAGGGTTGCGGCGGCCTCGGTGACCGTGGCGCCGCTGGTCACGACGTCGTCCACCACCACCAGGAGCGCCCCCGGCGGGACGGCCCCGGAGCGCAGGAACGTCCCGGCCAGGTTGGCCCGGCGCTGGGCGGCGGTCAGCCCGGCCGAGTCGCGCACCCGCCCGCGACGGCGCAGCAGCCGTGCCTGTGCGGCCGGCACCCCGGCCGCCCGCAGCTCGGCCACCGCGCGTGCCGTCAGCTCGCGCACGTGGTCGCGGCCGCGGGCCCGCAGCGCCGCCGGCGAGCTCGGCACGGGCACCAGCAGCACAGGCGCCCGCGGAGCGGGAACCGCCGCCGTCACCGCGGCCACGGCGAGCGCCAGCGCCGTCCCCAGCGGCCGGGCCAGCTCCGCCCGCCCGCGCTCCTTGAAGGCGATGACGGCGGGCCGGACGGGTCCGCTGTAGGCACCGGCCGCCACCGTCGGCGGGAAATCCCAGGGGAACCGCCGGGGGGCGGCCACCCGGGGCCGGGCGAGCAGGGCGGCGCACCGCGGGCACAGCACCGCGCCGGGCGTCCCGCAGCCGGCGCAGGTGCGGGGCAGCACCAGATCGGCAAGCGCGGTCAGCAGCCCGCCGTTCACCGCCCCACTATGGCCCCGTCGGAGGCTCGCACCGAGCCTGCGAGGCGTCCGGTGGACGGGGTCCCTCTCCTGTGGATGTCAGAGCGGGTAGAACGGCGCCGTCCCCGGCAGCGGTTCCTGGCCGCGGACCAGCGTCACCCAGGTGCCGCCGGACAGCCGCCAGATCGTCCCGCCGGCGTCGACCAGCGGCGCCCGGGTCGGCGCCGCCCCGATCGACTCGGGCGGGCTGGGCAGCCCGTTGCTGGGCATGGTGCTCAGCCCCCACCCGTCGACCCCCACGGAGTACGGGGCGGTGCGGTCCTCGCCGGCCAGCACGAGCAGCGTCGCGCTGTCCTGCCAGGCGACGTCCACGACCTGGGACAGCGACGGCGCGATGCCGCGCAGGTCCCGCAGCTCCACGGCGCCGGTGTCGGCCCGCACGACGGTGCCGACGTACAGGGCCCGCCCCAGCGGGCCCTCCACGACCAGCGCGGCCCGGACGCCGTCCGGCGACAGGCGCAGGACGCCGGCGATCCCCAGACCCGGGAGGGTCGGGGCGTTGACCGACTGCGGTGCGCCACCGGCGGGCACCCGGACGACGTCGACGCCGTTGCGCACCACCCAGGCCTCGAGCCGGGTCGCCGCCACGGTGGGGGCGCTCAGCGTCGCGCCGCTCACCACGGCGGCCAGCTCGCCCTCGTAGTTACCGGCGAACAACGTCGCCCCGGACGCGTTCCGCTGGACGCCGGCGAGGAACGACAGGTCCCCGGTGCGCGGATCGGCCGCGACCGCGGCGCTGGAGAGCCCGTAGACGCCGGTGCCCGCCGGCCCGGGCGCGGGCGCCCCGGTGTTGACCGTGTGCAGGGCTCCACCGCTCAGGTAGTGCCCCACCCCCTCGAGCGGGACGGCCTCGGGATCGAAGGAGGCCCAGTCCTCCCGCGTCTGCTGGTCCGGCACCCCCTCCACGTCCACCGGCTCGCCGTCGACCCTGATCTCGAGGGTGCGGATCCGCAGCTGCGGCTGGACCAGGGTCCAGACCAGCTGCGCGCAGATCTCCGGGAGCACCGGCGCCGGATCGCCCGGCAGCCCGGTGAGGTCGACCACCGCGTTCTGG
The DNA here is from genome assembly GCA_035296685.1 of Blastococcus sp. GTDB lineage: Bacteria > Actinomycetota > Actinomycetes > Mycobacteriales > Geodermatophilaceae > Blastococcus_B. The sequence goes on along the minus strand of DATHAK010000207.1, from coordinate 53,778 downwards.
CCGTTGACCTCCACGGCGCTGACCAGCTCCACGCCCGTGAGCGGGTTGCGCACGCCCGCCGACAGCGCGCCGGACGGTCCGTCCAGCACCCGCTGCACGAGCGCCGTGGGCTGCGCGGCGCCGGTGATGAGCAGCCGCGGATCGGGGACGACGCGCTGCCCGGTCGGGTCCAGGAAGTAGGCCACACGCTCGTCGTAGAGCCGGGCGAAGTCGGGCTCGAGGATGATCAGGCCGTCGGGCGGGTCGCTGATCCGCCACTGGCCGTCGACCTGCTCGACGGTGAACTCCCGCGTGAAGATGCCCGCGCCGCCGACGGCGAACACGCCGCGCTCGTCGACAGTCCCGATGAGATTCGCGGTCACCGCGACCGCCCCCGACGGGGTGGTGACCGTCGCGTAGTCGGGACTGATCACCGTGATGCCCGCCTCGTCGGACCAGGAACCGGCCGGCTCCGGTGCCAGGTGCTCCCGGGCGACGGGATGCCCGGGACGGGTGCTGGCCGCGGCGTCGATGAACCCCCGGACGATCTCCTCGGGCGTGGCCCCCGGCTCCGGCGACAGCGGCTCGATGCCGACCTCCTCGGCCGGCCGGGTGGGCACCTGGGTGATCTGCACCGTCGGGGAGCTACTGGGCACCGTCGAGCACGCCGGCAGGACCACCAGCGCGGCGACCAGGGCGGGAAGCAGGCCGGCAGGGAGGCGCCTCACGGCTGCGCCCCGGGTCTCTCGGGACGACGCACGGTGGCCGGGCGCAGCGGCAGCGGGGAGCTCGTGAGCTCGCCGCCGGCGGTCAGCGGAACGGTGAGCCGGAACTGGGCACCCGCCCCCGGATGGCCCCAGACCTGCAGCCAGCCGCCGTGCAGCCGGGCGTCCTCGAGGCTGATCGACAGGCCCAGCCCGCTGCCGCCGACGGTCCGCACCCGGGAGGGGTCCGCCCGCCAGAACCGGTCGAACACGTGCTGCGCGTCGACCGAGGTGAGCCCCACCCCGAAGTCCCGGACCGTCACCGCGGCGGCGGTGCGGTTGGCCGCCAGCGTGATCTCGATCGGCTTGCCGGCGCCGTGCTCGATGGCGTTGCCGACGAGGTTGCGCAGGATCCGCTCCACCCGGCGCGCGTCGACCTCGGCGATCACGTCCTCGTCCGGCCGGATCACCACGATCTCCGACTGGTGCCGCTCGGCAAGCGCCCACATGCCCGCCGCCACCCGGGCGACCAGCGCGCCGAGGTCGACGGCCTCGGAGTCGAGCATCGCGGCGCCGGCGTCGTACCGGCTGATCTCCAGCAGGTCGGTCAGCAGGTTCTCGAACCGGTCCAGCTCGGCGCGCAGCAGCTCGGCCGACCGGGCGACCTGGGGCGGGAAGTCGCCCCGGGCCTCGTGCAGGACGTCGGCGGCCATCTGCACCGTCGTCAGCGGCGTCCGCAGCTCGTGGGACACGTCGGACGTGAACCGCTGCTGCAGCTGGGAGAGCCCCTCGAGCTGGGTGATCTGCCGCTGCAGGCTGTCGGCCATGGCGTTGAAGCTGGTCGCCAGCCGGGCGAGGTCGTCCTCGCCTCGCACGGTCATCCGCTGCTCGAGCTGACCTTCCGCCAGCCGCTGCGCGGTGCCGGCGGCGCGGCGCACCGGGTCGACGACCAGCCGGGTGACCAGGACACCGATGCCGACGACGAACAGCGTGAGCGCCACCCCGCTGATGATCACCGTGCTGCGGATCAGCGAGAGGCTCTCCTCCTCCTGATCGAGGGGGAAGGCGTAGTACAGCTCGATCTCCTCGCTGCCCGCGGCGTCGCTGGGCACCGGCGCCCCGATGAGGAGAGTCGGCTGCGGCTGCCGGTTCTCGTCGGGCACGAGGGCGTACTTGGAGGCCTGCCCGCCGGAGTCCACCTCCCCGCGCAGGTCGCCGGGCAGGGCGTCGAAGACGTACTCCTGGCTGTCGGCGGTGCGCTCGACCTCGCCGGTCCGGTAGACCATCACGACCTCGAAGTCACCGGCGGCCCCACCCCGGTTGACCAGGCCCCGCACGGTGCGGTCCAGCGCGGAGCGCACGCTCGCCGCATCGCCGGTGGCAATGCCGGCCACCTGGGTCTGCGCGTAGAGCACGCCCTGCTGGGCCTGGTCGATGGCGGCGTCCCGCTTGACGCGGAGCAGCTGGTCGCGGATCTGGCTGAACAGCACCAGGCTCACGATCACCACGACGGTGCCGGCGACGACCATCGTGATCGCGCCGATGCGCACCTGCAGCGACGACCGCCAGGTACGCAGCGCCTTGCCGACGACCCGGCGGGTGAGCGTCCGCGCCCGGCGCCGCGCGCGGACGGCGCGGCGGCGCAGCCCGCGGCGGACGCGGGTCAGCTCGGCCGGCAACCGGGGCTGAGCCGGAGGCTCCGGACCGACCGGGGTCGGCGTGTCCGGGGCCGTCGTCCGGGTCACCTGCGGTCGGTGCCCATCACGGCGGACCGGCCTTGTAGCCCACCCCGCGCACCGTGAGCACCACCTCGGGCTTCTCCGGGTCCTGCTCGATCTTCGCCCGCAGCCGCTGCACGTGGACGTTCACCAGCCGGGTGTCCGCCGCGTGGCGGTAGCCCCAGACCTGCTCGAGCAGCAGCTCGCGGGTGAACACCTGGCGCGGCTTGCGGGCCAGCGCGACCAGCAGGTCGAACTCCAGCGGGGTCAGCGCGATGGGCACCCCGTCGCGGGTGACCTGGTGGGCCGGGACGTCGATCTGCACGTCGCCGATGCTCAGGTTCTCCGCCTGGCCGGTCTCGCCGCGGCGCAGCTGGGCGCGCACGCGGGCGACCAGCTCGACGGGCTTGAACGGCTTGGTGACGTAGTCGTCGGCACCGGCCTCCAGCCCCTGGACGACGTCGATCGTGTCGCCCTTGGCCGTGAGCATGACGATGGGCACCGTCGACTGGGTGCGGATGTCCTGGCAGATCTGAAGGCCGTTGCGGCCGGGCAGCATCAGGTCCAGGAGCACCAGGTCCGGCCGGGTCTGCTGGAAGACGCCCACCGCCCGGTTCCCGTCGGACACGAAGGCAGGTTCGTAGCCCTCGCGGCGGAGGACGATGCCGAGCATCTCGGCGAGGGCGGCGTCGTCGTCGACGACCAGGACACGGCCGCGACTGGGCCCGTTCTGGGGAGCGGTGGGTGGCACGACGACCATTCTGCGCTGTTCAGCCCGAAAAACGGCCTACCCCTCCGGGTGAGCCTGGTGAGGGACCGGAACGGCCCCACTGCCCCCCACCCCGAGCCTGCGAAGGATGGGGGGGCAGCGGGGTCCTCTCAGTAGCGGTAGTGGTCGCTCTTGTAGGGGCCCTCGACGGGCACGCCGATGTAGTCGGCCTGCACCTTGGTGAGCTCGGTCAGCTTCACCCCGAGGGCGTCGAGGTGCAGCCGCGCCACGTGCTCGTCGAGCTTCTTCGGCAGCACGGTGACACCCGGGACCTTGCCCTCGTAGGCGGCCTGGTTGGTCCACAGCTCGATCTGGGCCAGCACCTGGTTGGAGAACGAGGCGCTCATGACGAAGCTGGGATGGCCCGTAGCGTTGCCGAGGTTCAGCAGCCGCCCCTCGGACAGCAGGATGATCGTGTGGCCGTCGGCGAACCGCCATTCGTCGACCTGCGGCTTGATCGTCGTCCGGGTGATGCCGGGCGTGCGGGCCAGGCCGGCGACGTCGATCTCGTTGTCGAAGTGCCCGATGTTGCCGACGATCGCCTGGTGCTTGGTCCGGCCGAGCTGGTCGGCGGTGATGATGTCCTTGTTGCCGGTGGCCGTGATGATGATGTCGGCCTTGCCGATGACCTCGTCGAGGGTGGTCACCTCGTAGCCGTGCATCGCCGCCTGGAGGGCGTTGATCGGGTCGATCTCGGTGACGATCACCCGGGCCCCCTGGCCGCGCAGCGACTCCGCGCAGCCCTTGCCGACGTCCCCGTAGCCGCAGACGACGGCGACCTTGCCGCCGATCATGACGTCGGTGGCGCGGTTGATGCCGTCGATCAGCGAGTGCCGGCAGCCGTAGAGGTTGTCGAACTTGCTCTTGGTGACCGAGTCGTTGACGTTGATCGCGGGGAACAGCAGCCGCTCGTCGCGCGCGAGCTCGTAGAGCCGCATGACGCCGGTGGTGGTCTCCTCGGTGACGCCCTTGATGCCCTGGCCGATGCGGGTCCAGTAGCCCTTGTCCTCGGCGAGGGTGCCGCGGAGGACGTCGAGGATGACGCCGTACTCCTCGGAGTCGGCGTCCGTGGTGTCGGGGACGACCCCCTCGGCCTCGAAGCGGGTGCCCAGGTGCACCAGCAGGGTGGCGTCGCCGCCGTCGTCGAGCAGCATGTTCGGCCCGACGACCTCGCCGGCCTCGTCGCGGAACTCGAACAGGCGCTGGGTGCACCACCAGTACTCCGGCAGGCTCTCGCCCTTCCAGGCGAACACCGGCACGCCGGCGGGCTCCTCGGCCGTGCCGTCGCCGACGACGATCGCGGCGGCGGCGTGGTCCTGGGTGGAGAAGATGTTGCAGCTGACCCAGCGGACGTCGGCGCCCAGCGCGGTCAGCGTCTCGATGAGGACGGCGGTCTGCACGGTCATGTGCAGCGAGCCGGCGATGCGGGCGCCGGCCAGCGGCTGCGCGTCGCCGTACTCGGTGCGCAGCGCCATCAGGCCGGGCATCTCGTGCTCGGCGAGCTGGATCTCCTTGCGGCCGAACGGGGCCAGCGAGAGGTCGGCGACCTTGAAGTCGGCCTCGCCGGTGGGGGTGGTCAGGGCGCGGGTGCCAGTGCTGGCGGTCATGTCGCTCCAGGGTGCGGGGCCGGCCGGCCGCGCGGGACGCGCGGACAGGGCCGACTCTCGGCGGTCTGCGGATTGAGCGAGCATGCCGAGGCTTCGGCGGGGCTCGTGCCACAGGCCAGGATACCCGCAGGATCGCTCAGTACGGATCGACGACGACCGTCCACGGCACGTCGGCCTGCCGGACCTCGAGGAGCACGTCCTCCCCGACCGGCCAATAGGCCGGGCTGCCGACGCCCGCCCACAGCGTGTCGACGTAGACGCCGCCCCGCGTGAAGATCCGCACGTGCGCGTTGGCGTCGGTCGCCTCGAAGAGGAGTTGCCCCGGCGGGCCGGTGTAGTGCAGGACGGCGCCCTCCGACCCGGAAACGACCTCGTCCGGACCGATCATCGGCAGCGCGGATACCGGCAGGAGGTCGATGGTCCAGTCGCCGTCGGTCGTCACGACCAACTCCGTCGCCCGCTGACCGCCCAGGTTCACCAGCGCCGTCCTGGTCCAGGAGCCGGTCCCGTCCGTGATCGGGTTGGGGCCCCACCAACCGGCTTTGGCGGTCTCGACGGCGGTCGCACCGCTTCCCACTGCCTCGAGGCCCACCGCGAACAGCCCCGGCAGGATGGGGATGCGCGCATCGCCGCTGCCGGTGACCTCCGCGTCGATCGATACGCCGTCGACCGGGTTCCAGACGAGGCTCCCGTACTCGAAGTCCGAGCGGCGGCCACCCGGTACGGCGTACTCGTCGCTCACCGGGTAGCCCAGTAGCGAGTCCTCCGAGCCCAGCGACGCCCAGGCGGCCCGGATGGCGCCGCGCACCTCGTGCGCCCCGGTCGCTGGTGACCAGTAGATCGAGCCGCCCTGGAAGTGGTTGAACCGGCCGGCGCCGTCCGGCGTCCTCGTCTCGCTCGTGACCGGGAAACCCAGTGGGCCGGCCTCCCAGCCCAGGGACGCCCACGTCGCACGGATCGCTCCGTGCACCTCCTGCGCCCCGGTGGCCGGCGACCAGTACACCGATCCGCCCTGGAAGTGGTTGTACCGGCCCCGGCCGTTCGGCGTCCCGTTCTCGTTCGTGACCGGGAACCCGAGCAGGCCGGCCTCCCAGCCCAGCGAGGCGAACCGCTCACGGATGGCCCCACGGACCTCCCAGGCACCGGTGGCCGGCGAATAGAAGATCGACCCGCCCTGGAAATGGCTGTACCGCTTCCAGTCGTACGGGTTTCCGATGACCCCCTCCCCCGTGACCGGGAATCCCAGGTGACCGTTCTCCCAGCCCAGGGAGGCCCACCGGTCGCGGATCGCACCACGCACGTCGTGCGCCCCCGTGGCCGGCGACCAGTAGATCGACGCACCACCCATGAAGTGGTTGAACGCGCCGACCTTCGGCCTCGTCGGGATCTCGTTCGTCAGGGGGTTCCCGATCAGGCCGCGCGGGCCGCCCTGGCGCCACCACTCCGCCTCGATGGCGCCGCGCACGTCGAAGAACCCGTAGGGGCTGTAGTAGTAGCGCGCCTGCGCGCTGCTGGGAGCCAGCACCGACGCCACCACCAGGCAGGCGAGCGCCGTCCCCACGATCTTCCGCACGCTGCCGGCCCCGTTTCCCCGTTGCTGAACTACGACGTCCCGGACGCTAGCGGCCGGAGGGGGCCGCACCGCGGAGGCGCAGGCCTCCGTGCGCGATCAGGTGATGTTGGTCGTGGCCCGGTAGAGGACGGCCGGACCGCTGGCGGTCACCGGCTCGCCGGCCGGGACGAAGGCCGAGCTGCCCGTGGTCAGAGTGATCTCGTCGTCGCCCGAGCGAAGGACAGCAGCGCCCTCGGTGCACAGCAGCACCTGTGGCCCGCTGGTCGTCAGCGAGCCGGACTGGTCGTCGAGCTGCACGCGGGTCAGGTCGAAGTCCTCGACCGGCACCGGGTAGCGCAGCCCGCCGGGCCCGAGCACGGGGTGGATGACGGGCACCCGCCCGTCGGTGAAGTCGAGCACCTCGATCAGCGCCGCGAGGTCGACGTGCTTGCTGGTGAGCCCGCCGCGCAGCACGTTGTCCGAACCGGCCATGATCTCCACGCCGGCACCGGAGAGGTACGCGTGCAGGTTGCCGGCGGGCAGGAACACCGCCTCGCCCGGGGCCAGCGTGAGGTGGTTGCACATCAGCGAGATGACGACGCCGGGATCACCCGGGTAGGTCTCGGCCAGCCGCGCCGCCCAGCGGTAGGTGTTGATGAACTCCGGGTCGCCGGCCGCCACAAAGCGCGCCGCGGACTCGGCGACCGCGGCCACCAGCTGGGTGCGCCGCGCGCCGGAGAGGCCGAGCAGCTGCGGGATCACCGCGCGCAGACCGCCGCGGGCGAGCGCCGCGATGGTCGGCTTGAGCTCGGGCACCTCGAGCTTGGCCAGGCAGTGCAGCGAGCCCTCCACCGGCCGGAACCCGCAGAGCGCCTCGACCGGCGTGAGCGCGAGCAGGAGCTCGGGCTTGTGGTACGGGTCCTTGAACGTGCGCGTCGGGTCGTCCCGCGGCACCCCGGCGGCCTCCTCGGCGGCGAACCCAGCCTGGGCCTGCGCCATGGTGGGGTGCGCTTGCAACGACAGCGGCTGCTCGGCGGCCAGCACCTTCAGGAGGAAGGGCAGCCGGTCGCCGAAGCGCTCGCGGACCGCGCTGCCGAGCATGGCCTCGGGCTGCTCCGTGATCGCCTTGTCCAGCGGCATGCCGCTGGACAGCACGCTGGGCGCGTCGGGGTGGGCGCCCATCCACAGCTCCGCGTACGGCTCGTCGGCCGGGCTGGGCTCACCGAGGAGCTCGGGGATGACCGTCCGCGAGCCCCAGGGGTAATGACGCACGGTGTTCTGCAGCTGCCACATCGCGAGGAAGACTAACCGTTTCCGGGTCGGGCGGATTCAGACCGCGGTGCGGACGTCGGGGGCGCCCAGCCGGGCGGCGTCGGCCGTCCGGTCGTCGGGCATCCGCTGCGACTCCCGCTCCGCCTCGACGCGCGCGGTGTAGTGCTCCACCTCGCGGGCGGTGCGCTCGTCGTCCCAGCCGAGCTCGCCGGCCATGAGCTCGGCCACCTCCGGTGCCGACTCCACACCGCGGTGCGCGGTCTCGATCGAGACCCGCGTGCGCCGAGTCAGGACGTCGTCCAGGTGCAGCGCACCCTCGGCGGTCACCGCGTGCACCACCTCGGCCGCCAGGTAGCCGGGCGCACCGGTCAGCGGGCGGGCGAGAGCCGGGGACCGGCGAGCGATCTCCAGGACGTCGCCGATCCGGTCGCCGTGGCGGTGCAGCAGCCGCTCCACCGTCTCCTCCGGCAGGTGCCAGCCGGTGGCCAGCTGCGGGGCGGCGTCGCGGACGACGTCCCACTGGTGGGCCCCGACCAGCGGCAGGTGCTCGGTGCGCGACGCGGGCACCCCCGGCAGGCCGGCGACGGCGGCGTCGACGGCGTCCTCAGCCATCACGCGGTAGGTCGTGTACTTGCCCCCGGCGACCAGCACCAGTCCGGGAACCGGCGTGACGACGGCGTGCTCGCGGGACAGCCGGCTGGTCTCGTCCGACTCCCCCGCCAGCAGCGGCCGCAGCCCGGCGTAGACGCCGCAGATGTCCTCGGGGGTCACCGGCCGCACCAGCACCCGGTTGACCTGGTCGAGGATGTAGGCGATGTCGGCGCTGCTGGCCGCGGGGTGGTCGCGGTCGAGGTGCCAGGGCGTGTCCGTCGTGCCGATGATCCAGCGCTCGCCCCACGGGATGACGAACAGCACGCTGGTCGGCGTGCGCAGGATGAGGCCGTCCTGCCTCCCCCCGGCGGCGGCGAGCTCGGAGGAGGCGATCGCCGCCCGCGGCACCACCAGGTGCACGCCCTTGGACGCCCGCACCTTGAGGCTCGGCGCCGACGCCCCGAGCATGGCGCCGATGTCGTCGCTCCACACCCCGGTGGCGGCGATCACGCTGCGCGCGCGGACGGTGAACGACGACCCGTCGGTCAGGTCGGCCGCCCGCACCCCGACCACCGGCGCCTGGTCACCCCGGCCGTCGCGGAGGAGGCCCACCACCCGGGCGCTGGAGAGCACGCGCGCCCCGTAGCCGGCCGCGGTCCGGACGACGGCGAGGGTGTGGCGGGCGTCATCCACCTGGGCGTCCCAGTACCGGATGGCGCCGCGGACCACGTCCCCGCGCAGTCCGGGGAACGCCTCGAGGGTGGCCTTGCGGGAGAGGTGCCGGTGCCCTGGTACCCCCCGCCCACCCGACTCCCGCCCGCTGGTGAGTGCGGCGCCCAGCACGTCGTAGAGGGCGATCCCCGCGCCGTAGTAGCCCCGCTGCCAGACCGGCGACGTCAGCGGCAGCAGGAACGGCAGCGGTGTCACCAGGTGCGGGGCGATCGTCTGAACCAGTCGGGAGCGCTCGGCCAGCGCCTCGCGGACGAGCGGGAAGGCGAACTGCTCGAGGTAGCGCAGCCCGCCGTGGATCAGCTTGCTCGACCGGCTGGAGGTGCCGGCGGCGAAGTCGCGGGCCTCGAGCAGGGCCACCGACAGGCCACGGCTGGCGGCGTCCAGGGCGGCGCCCGCACCGGTCACCCCGCCCCCGATGACCAGGACGTCGACGACCTCGTCGGCGACGCGGGCGCGGTCGGCACGGCGGCGTGCCGGGGAGAGCATGGTGCGGCTCATGTCCTCCACTGTCCCCCGGCCCCGCGGCAGGCCGGGTGCGACCCGCCTTCCGCCGTCGCCGGCGCGCCTCTCAGACCTCGTGCGTCACGTGCGCGCCGGAGGTGCTCGGCGCGGCCCCCCGCCGGAGGTCGGGCTCCAGGTAGATCACCCGGGCGATCGGCACGGCGGCGCGGATGCGCTGCTCCGCAGCGTCGATGTCCGCCGCGATGTCCGCCGCGGTGTCGCCCCGCTGCACGGCGATCTTGGCGGCCACGAGGACCTCATCCGGGCCGAGGTGCATCGTCTTCATGTGGATGACCGAGATGTCCTCGTTCTCCAGAGCGGCGACGATCTTGCGCTGGTCCTCCGGCGTGGCGGACTCGCCGAGGAGCAGGCTCTTCGTCTCGGTCGCGAGGATCACCGCGATCAGGACGAGGAGAACGCCGATCGCGACCGTGCCGAGGCCGTCGTAGACACCGTTGCCGGTGATCGCCGACAGGCCGACACCGAGGAGCGCCAGGACGAGGCCGACCTCAGCACCGGTGTCCTCCAGCAGCACGACGGGCAGCTCCGGAGACCGGGCGTGCCGGATGAACTGCCAGTAGCTGTCGTCCGGCGACTTGACCGCATCGGTCTCCTTGATCGCGGTGCGCAGGGAATATCCCTCCAACACGATGGCGACGACCAGCACGCCGATCGCCCAGAACGGGGACGTCAGCTCCTCCGGGTTCTGGAGCTTGTGCACACCCTCGTAGATGGCGAAGAGGCCACCGACGCTGAACAGCACGATCGACACGATGAACGCGTAGATGTAGCGGTCCCGGCCGTAGCCGAAGGGGTGCTGAGGGGTGGCGCCGCGCTTCGCCCGTCGGCCACCGACGAGCAGCAGCACCTGGTTGCCCGAGTCGGCCAGGGAGTGGATGGCCTCGGCGAGCATCGACGAGGCCCCGGTGACCAGGAACGCGACGAACTTCGAGATCGCGATCCCGATGTTGGCCAGCAGCGCGGCGATGATCGCCTTGGTGCCCCCGTGCCCGCCGCCCTCGGGCCCGGCACCGTGGTTCCCGCCCTGCTCGGCGGCTTCGTCCCGGTGCCTGCCGGTGGACTCCGTCGACTCGGTGGTCATGACCGCAGCGCCCTCTCGTTGTCCAGTGCCAGTGCCAGGTAGACGGCGCTGAAGTCGGCGACGGCCAGCTGCCGCGCCAGCCGGGGCAGCCGCGCGAACCGCTCCAGGTCCCCGTGCTCGGCCAGCCCGCTGACCGGGACGTTGTGCGCCGACGCCGTCCGCAGGACCTCCGCCATCGCCTCCGCGGCCGACCGCGGCTCGCGCTCGCCGTTGGCGTCGGACTCCCCCGCGTCGGTGTCGCGGATGGTCAGCAGCCGCAGCCGGCGGCCCGCGTCGTCCGCCCGGTCGCGGAAGAAGTCGTCGGCACCGTCGTGCGGCGCCAGCGGCCCGCCCAGCACGGCGCGGGCGGCCACCCGCTGGTCGGGCAGGCGGAAGCCCGCCACCGGGAGCCCCGCCAGGGTGGCCAGCTGGTCGGCCACGCGGGTGGCGGCGGCACCGGCGAGCGGGCCCTCCGCCGCGATGACCGGCAGGGCGTCGAGGAGCTCCAGCGCCAGCGTCTTCGCCGGGTTGACGAACGACTCCTGCGCCGGTCCGCACTCGCCGGCGATCTCGTCGAGCGCCGCGGCGATGGCCTCGCAGTCGGCCACACCGCGCGGCACCAGCTCGAGCTGCGTGACCAACTCCAGCAGCGGCGTCAGCAGCGACCACAGCGTCGTGTGCTGCACCCGGGTCCGCGGGAGGGCGACGTAGGGCGCCCGGGCAGCCGAGCAGGCCGCCCGCAGCGGCGCGTCCTCGGCGCCGATCCCCACCAGCGCGACCCCCCGCCGCGCCGCCTCGTAGGCGGGCGTGACCGCGTACCGGCCGGCCCCGGTCCGGGTGGCGACGACGGCGACGTCGCTCGGCCCCGTCCACACCGGCAGCGTCGGCCCCGGGACGACGTCGACGGTGACCGGGCTCGAAGGGCCCAGCAGGGCGCGCAGCACGGAGGCCGCCACGGCGCCCTCGCGACGGGCCACGATGACCAGCCCGCGCGGCCGGCCGCCCTCGGTGACCCGCCCGAGGCCGGCCTCCTCGGTGAGCCGGACGGTCTCGCGAACCTGGGCACCGGCGCCGGCGACGGCGGGCAGCAGGCCACGGGGGTCGCGGGCGCGCAGCACCTCGAGGTCGTCGAGGACCTCCTCGGCGATCTCGGGGCTGGTCATCGGCGGCGGGTCATCCGTTCCGGTGCCGGGCCTCGTCCAGCAGCAGCACCGGGATGCCGTCGCGGACGGGGAACGCGCGGTCGCAGGTGGTGCAGAGCAGTTCCCCTGCCTCCTCGTCCACGGTCAGCGGGCTGTGGTGGGTGTCGGGGCAGGCCAGGATCTCCAGCAGCTGCGGATCCAGTCCGAGCGGGCCGCTCATGCGCGCACCATGCCCAGGACCCGGTCGCGCAGCTCGGCCATCCGCTGCTCGTCCGGCGCCTCGACGTTGAGGCGCAGCAGCGGCTCGGTGTTGCTCGCCCGCAGGTTGAACCACGACCCGTCCGGCAGCTGGACGGTCAGACCGTCCATGTCGTCGGTGGTGACGCCGTCCTCGTCGGCGAACGCCTTCCGGACGTCTGCGGTGCGTGCCACGGCGTCGTCGACGGTGGAGTTGATCTCCCCGGACGCCGCGTACCGGCTGTAGGCGGCCGTCAGCTCCGACAGAGGACGGCCCTGCTCCCCAAGCGCGGCGAGGACGTGCATGGCGGCGAGCATGCCCGTGTCGGCGCGCCAGAAATCACGGAAGTAGTAGTGGGCCGAGTGCTCCCCGCCGAAGACGGCGTCGGTGCGGGCCATCTCGGCCTTGATGAACGAGTGCCCGACCCGGGTGCGCACCGGCTCACCGCCGTGCTCCCGGACGATCTCCGGGACGGCGTGCGAGGTGATCAGGTTGTGGATGATCGTCGTCCCCCGGCCCTTGGCCAGCTCCCGGACCGCCACGAGCGCCGTGATCGCCGACGGGCTCACCGGCTCGCCGCGCTCGTCGACGACGAACACCCGGTCGGCGTCCCCGTCGAACGCCAGGCCGATGTCGGCGCCGTGCTCGCGGACGGCGGTCTGCAGGTCGACCAGGTTCGCCGGGTCGAGCGGGTTGGCCTCGTGGTTGGGGAAGCTGCCGTCGAGCTCGAAATAGAGCGGGACGACCTCCAGCGGCAGCCCGGACAGCACGACGGGCACCGTGTGGCCGCCCATCCCGTTGCCTGCGTCGACGACGACCTTCAGCGGCCGGACGGTGGAGAGGTCGACCAGCGAGTGCAGGTGGGCGGCGTACTCGGCGAGCACGTCCCGCTGCGTCACGGTGCCGACGCGGCCCGGGTCCCGGTCGTAGCCGTCGCGCTCGGCCCACTCGCGGATGGTGGCCAGGCCGGAGTCCTGCCCAATGGGTGCGGCACCGGCCCGGCACATCTTGATGCCGTTGTACTGGGCGGGGTTGTGGCTGGCGGTGAACATCGCCCCGGGCAGGTCGAGCGAGCCGGCGGCGAAGTAGAGCATGTCGGTGGAGCCCAGGCCGGCCTCGACCACGTCGAGGCCGCGGCTGATCACGCCCTCGGCGAAGGCTCGGGACAGCGGGATCGAGGACTCGCGCATGTCGTGCGCGGTGACCACCGCGGTCGCCCCGCTGTCGCCCGCGACGAACTCCGCGAAGGCGGCGCCGATCGCGCGACTGACCTGCTCGTCCCACTGGTCGGGGACGACGCCACGGACGTCGTAGGCCTTGATGATCGTCGACAGATCGGACACGCCGACGACCCTATCTGGCCCCGCTGCAGGGTCCCGCCGCGAGCCTGCGAGCGGTGGGGGGCAGTGGGGTCCTTCGTCAGCTCAGGTCGGGCAGCACCCGGAGGTGCCCGCGGCGGGTGCCGCTGCCGTCGTCCGCGGGATCGCGCGCCGGCTCCGGGCGGGCCGCCTCGCGGACGGCGTCCGCGAGCGCCAGCAGGTCGTCGCCGGTGGGGCCGGCGTCGTCGAGGTCGATCTCGTGGCGGACGACCTCCCACCCGCGCGGCACGGTCAGCCGCTCGGCGTGGAACTCGCAGAGGTCGTAGCTGTGGGGCTCGGAGAACGTCGCCAGCGGGCCCACGACAGCGGTCGATTCCGCGTAGACGTAGGTCAACGTCGCCGCGGCCGGTTGCGCACAGCCGCTGCGCGAGCAGCGACGTGACTGCCTCACCACCGGTTCCTCACGCTCGGCACAGTAATCGCGCCGAGCGGTCGATGGCAGCAGGCGCGACGGAATTCTGGGATGCCCCGGCCAGGCAGTCCCATCCTGCACGATGACACCGTGCGCATCGACACCGGTCCGGTCCTGGTTCTCGGTGGCCGCAGCGAGATCGGCGTGGCCGTCGCGGAGCGCCTGGCGGCCCGCGGCTGCACCTCCGCCGTGCTGGCGGCCCGGCGCGCCGACGACCTGGACGACGAGGAGGCGACGCTCCGGCGCGCCGGTGCCACGACGGTCGGCCGCGTGGAGTTCGACGCCGACGACCTCGACGGACACGCCGGCATGCTCGACGAGGTCGAGCGACGGTTCGGCCTGCCGGGCACGGTCGTCGTCGCCTTCGGCGTGCTCGGCGACCAGGCGCAGCTCGAGCGCGACCCGGCCGCCGCGGTTGCGGTCGTGCACACCGACTACGTCGCCCACGTGCACGTGCTGACCCTGCTGGCGCAGCGCTTCCGCGCCGCCGGCCGGGGCACGGTCGTCGTCTTCTCGTCCGTGGCCGGGGTCCGCGTGCGCCGGGCGAACTACGTCTACGGCTCGGCGAAGGCCGGGCTCGACGGCTTCGCCAGCGGGCTGACCGACGCCCTCGCCGGGTCCGGTGTGCGGCTCCTGCTCGTCCGGCCGGGCTTCGTCACCGGCCGGATGACGGCCGGCATGTCGCCGGCGCCGTTCTCCAGCACGCCGGACCAGGTGGCCGACGCCGTCGTCGCCGCGCTGGCGCGCGGCCGGCGCGAGGTGTGGGTGCCACCGGTGCTGCGGCCGGTCTTCTTCCTCCTGCGCCTGCTGCCCCGCGCCGTCTGGCGCCGGATGCCCCGCTGAGGCCCGTACCCTTCGACCCGTCATGAGCCGCCTCTCTCGCCGCCCGCCCCGCTCGCGCCGCGACCGGCACGGCCGGGGACTGCGGGGCCGCCTGGTCCCCGCCGAGGTGCCGCTCGCCCGCAGCCGGGCCGAGCAGTTCGACGACCTCGTGCTCGACGCGGTCGAGGACCTCGAGCGCCGGTGGGAGCGGGAGCTGGCCGGCGTGGAGTTCGCCGTCGAGGACGTGCCGTGGGTGGAGCACACGAGCCCGGACGAGGTCGTCCTCGACGCCGACGTGCTCGACGACGGCAGCGTGCCGCTCGCCCGCGTCCTGCCGGCCCACCGCGAGAACGGCCAGGAGGTGCCGCCGCGGATCGTGGTCTACCGGCGCCCGCTGGAGATCCGGGCCCACGACCGCGACGACCTCGCCGACCTGGTGCGCGACGTCGTCGTCGACCAGGTCGCGGTGCTGCTCGGCCGCGACCCGGAGGAGATCGACCCGACCGGCTAGAGCGGGCTGCCTGCGATGCTGGACCGGATGGACACCGGCGCGGCAGGGGGCACGGCCTCGACGGCGCCCTGGCTCGTGCTCGGTTTCCTGCTCGGGGTCGCCGTCCTGACGCTCGTGGGCCTCGCCGCCTGGGCGCTCCGCAACCGGTCCCGCACCCGGCCGGAAGCCGCGGCCGACCCGGACGCCGGTGTGGTGGACGACCTGCCCGGTTTCCTCGAGTCGCCGCCGGGAGCCCGGCCCCGCGTCGGCCCGGCGACCGGGTGGGCGTCGCTGTCCCCCTCCCCGCCGCCGGCGGCACCCGCCGGTGCCGCCCCGTCCGGCAGCGGGACCGCCCTCGTGCTGGGCGGCATGGCCCTGGCCGCGCTCGTGCTCCTGGGTGCCGCCGCGGCACTCGCCGCCGCCGGCGGCTCCTCTGCCGACGCCCCGACGACCACGACGCCGTCAGCAGCCGCACTCGACGCGCTCGACGCCCGGCTGGCGTTCGGGGGGATCGTCCTCGAGCAGCGCGCGGTCGGCGTCACCGCGGCCTACCCCCGCCTGGAGATCAGCTCGGACGGCGGGAACGCGGCCGCGCACCTCGAGCTGCCGACCTTCAACTGCCTGGCCGCCGAGGCGCCCGAGGACCCGGTCGCGGCCGGCTGCAGCCGCACCGCTCCCGAGTACGCCGACCTCGGGTCGCCGCGGCTGCGGATCGAGCGGGACGGCGACGGCTGGGCGGTCTCCGGCCGGTTCCGGACCGAGCTGCACCCGAACGGCGGCCCGGCCGAGCCGACCGGGCGCGCCTACGAGCTGCGCGTGACCGTGCTGCCCGCCGGCGAACAGGACGAGGAGGGGTGGCGACCGGCCGAGGCGGTGCTCGAGCTGGGTCCGGGCCGGGCCGGGTCGGTCGACGGCGAGGTCAGCGTCCGCCGCTCCGGCGACTGACCCCGGGCAGCGGCGGCCAGCCGCGCGCCGGCACGGCCAGCTCGACCACCGGCGAGCCCAGCTCCGTGCGGAGCGCCCCGGTGCCGTCGAAGCCCCACCAGGGCCAGCGGTCGGCACCGTCGACGAGGGTGAGCAGCGCGGCACGCGGCCGCTGCCCGTCGGGGACGACCCCGAGCTCGACCTGGCCGACGGCCGCGTGCAGCCGGGCCGCGGCCCGCAGGAAGCCGCGCTCGGCCGGCGCGGCACGGGCGAGCAGGCCGGGCAGCCAGGCGTCGAGTGTGCGGGGGTCCCGGCTGCGGACGACGGCCCCGGCCGGGCCCAGTTCGTCGACGAGCGCCGTGCTGCGCAGCGTGCGGATCAGTGCGGTCGGCAGCCTGGCGGCGAGCTCGCGTGCCGTGGGGTCGCCCATCGGGAGACCGGTCAGCCGCAGGGTCCACGGCCCGCGGAGCGAGCCGAGCAGCCCGCAGATGCCGTCCGCCAGCAGCACCGCGGCCTGCGGGTCGCGCGCGAGCAGCCGGCGCGGAGGGCGGCCGCCGGGGACCGGCGGGACGCCGTCACCGAGCAGGGTCACCTCGGTCAGGACGCCGCGGCGGCGCACCCGCAGGAACGCCACGGCCTCGGGGCGCCCCTGGGCGTCGGGTTCCACCACCACCGCGACCGGGCGGCCCCGGAACCGGTGCGCGGCGCCCTCGTTCAGGACGGCGGTCAGCCACGGCCCCTGCGCGGGAACCGGGGCACGCAGCGCGGCCATCAGCGGGGCCGCGGCCCGCACCTCGCGCACCACCCGCGCGCGACCCCGGGCGATCCGCGTCGACCCGGCCCGAATAGCACCACAGCCGCCGACCACGATGGTCGGCGGCTGTGGTGGAAGACCCGCGGAGGGGTCGGCGGGTCTGCGCTTGGTTCAGACGGCGCGGCGGCGCAGGCGACGGCGCTCGCGCTCCGAGAGCCCGCCCCAGATGCCGAACCGCTCGTCGTTGGCGAGCGCGTACTCCAGGCACTGGGCCTTGACCTCGCACCCGGTGCAGATCTTCTTCGCCTCGCGGGTCGAGCCGCCCTTCTCGGGGAAGAACGCCTCCGGGTCGGTCTCGGCGCACAGCGCCTGCTCCTGCCACGACTGCGCGTCACCCTCGGCGCCGATGCCCAGCAGGCCGGCGATGCCCTGACCCAGACCCGAACCGCCCTGGCCGATCCCCTGGCCGGCGCCCGCCCCGAACCGGTCCGACCGGTCGTTGCCGCTGACGTAGTCGCTCAACCACGAAACCTCTGCCATGACGTCGCGTCCCCTCTCGCTGTTGTCCCGGTGCGCGGTCCCCGGGACGTTCCCGGACCGCTGTGCACTCGTTGACATCGCCGGAATTACACGCGTGTCGTTGCCTGGCCGTCAACTTCGCCCGGTGTAAGCGACACGCCACACCAGCCACTCCTGTAACACACGTTCGTCAGATCTCGTCCCAACCCCCGACACGCCCGTCTAACAGTCGACAAGTGCCTATCCGGCACGATGTGTTTCGTGAAGATCGTCGTGCTGGCCGGAGGGACCGGAGGGGCCCGTTTCCTCCGCGGAGTGCGTTCCGCGGCCCCCGAGGCCGAGATCACGGCCGTCGTCAACACCGGCGACGACGTGACGATGCACGGCCTCCGGATCTGTCCCGACCTCGACACGGTCATGTACACCCTCGGCGGGGGCATCGACGAGGAGCGGGGCTGGGGACGGGCCGGCGAGAGCTGGACGGTCAAGGAGGAGCTCGCCGCCTACGACGCCGACCCCGCCTGGTTCGGCCTGGGCGACCGTGACCTCGCCACGCACCTGATCCGCACCCGGATGCTGGACGCCGGCTATCCGCTGTCCGCGGTGACCGCCGCGCTGGCCGACCGCTGGCGGCCGGGGGCCACGCTGCTGCCGATGAGCGACCAGCGGGTCGAGACCCACGTCGTCGTCGAGGGTGAGGACGGCCGCCGCCAGGCCATCCACTTCCAGGAGTGGTGGGTGCGCCATCGCGCCGCCCTGGAGCCGTCCGCCTTCGTGCAGGTCGGCGTGGACGACGCCCGCCCGGCGCCCGGGGTGACCGAGGCGTTCGCCGCCGCCGACGCCGTCCTGCTCGCCCCGTCCAACCCGGTGGTGTCGGTCGGGACGATCCTCGGCGTGCCGGGACTGCGGGAGGCGCTGCTCACCTCCCGGGCCCGGATCGCGGGCGTCTCCCCCATCGTCGGCGGGGCCGTCGTGCGGGGCATGGCCGACCGCTGCCTGCCCGTGCTCGGGGTGGAGGTGAGCGCCGAAGGAGTCGGGCGGCACTACGGATCCCGGGGTTCCGGCGGCCTGCTCGACGCGTGGCTGGTCGCCGAGGACGACGCCGCCGACGTGCCAGGAGTCGACGTCCGCCGGGTGCCGTTGCTGATGTCCTCATCCGAGGCGACCGCCGCGCTCGCCCGCGCCGCGCTGGACGCCGTGGGAGGACCCCTCCGCCCCCCACCACTCGCAAGCTCGCGGCGGGACCCTGCGGAGGGGCCGCATGGCTGAGCCGCCTCCCGGGATCTCGGTCCTCCCGGTGACCGGGCTGCCGGAGTTCTCCCCCGGCGACGACCTGGCCGCCGCGATCGCCGACGCTGCCCCCTGGCTGGCCGACGGCGACGTCGTCGTCGTCACCTCCAAGGCGGTCTCCAAGGTGGAGGGCCGGCTGGTCCCGGTGCCGCCGGGGGCCGACCGCGAGGCGCTGCGCCTGCAGGCCGTCGAGGCGGAGGCCGTGCGCGTGGTCGCCCGCCGCGGTCCGCTGGCGATCGTGCAGACCCGGCAGGGCTGGGTGGTCGCCGCCGCCGGCATCGACGCGTCGAACGTGAGCCGGGACGCCCTCGTCCTGCTCCCCGAGGACGCCGACGCCTCCGCGCGAACGCTGCGGGCCCGCCTGCGGGACCTGCTGGGGGTCGACGTCGGCGTCGTGGTCAGCGACACCTTCGGCCGCACGTGGCGGGAGGGGCTGACCGACGTCGCGGTCGGCGCCGCGGGCGTTCCCGCCCTTCTCGACCACCGCGGGTCGGTCGACGCGTTCGGCAACCGGCTGGAGACCACCCGCACCGCCTTGGTCGACGAGCTCGCCTCGGCCGCCGACCTGGTGAAGGGCAAGCTGGCCGGCGTCCCGGTCGCCGTGGTGCGGGGACTGACCGTGGCCGCCCCGGAGCCCGACGAGGGCAGCCGCCCGCTGGTGCGCCTGCCCGAGGACGACCTGTTCCCCTGGGGCAGCCGCGACCTGGTCGGTTCGCGGCAGCCCGGGGACGAACTCGTGCCCCGCGCGGGCGAGCTGGCGGCGGTCGCCGCGGCGGTCCGCACCGCGAGCGCCGCGTTGCCCGAGTTCCCCGTCGTCCTGCGCTACGGCGGGGAGGGCGACGGCGTCGTCGACGTCCACCTTTCCGACGCCATGACCATCACCACGGCGCTCAACCTGGGGGCGGTGCTCGGCGCGGCTCTCGTCCAGCTGCACGCCGACGGCTGGGCCACCCGGTGGGAACCGGTCGGCACGCCGGGCGGTTCGTCACTCGTCGGGAGGCTGTGGCTCGGTACGCCGCCGCTCTGAGCGGCGCTGTTGGATAGCGTCGCGCCGTGGACATCCGCCAGCTCGCCGTGCCGGACAGCTACGCGGTGGATCTGGTGTCCCGGAAGGACCCGCGGGGCGTGTTCGTCGAGTGGTACCGGGCCGACCTGCTCGCCGAGGCGACGGGTCGCACGCTGCCCCTGGCGCAGGCGAACCACAGCGTGTCCGCCCAGGGTGTCCTGCGGGGGATCCACTTCGCCCTGGTCCCGCCCGGCCAGGCCAAGTACGTGTACTGCCCGTCCGGCAAGGTCCTGGACGTCGTCGTCGACGTCCGTGTGGGGTCCCCGACGTTCGGCGTCCACGACGCCGTCCTGCTCGACAGCGAGCAGCCCCGCGCCGTCTTCCTCTCGGAGGGCCTCGGCCACGCCTTCCTGTCCCTCGCCGGGTCCAGCTCCGTCACCTACCTGGTGTCCACCGGCTACTGCCCCAGCCGCGAGGTGGCGGTCTCCGCGACCGATCCCGACCTCGGCCTGCCCTGGCCGCCCGGCCTGGAGCTCGAGCTCTCGGCGAAGGACCGGGCCGCCCCGACCCTCGCCGAGGCCCGCGACCGCGGACTCCTGCCGACCCTGGAGCAGTGCGTCGCCCGGTACGCCGAGGCACGCGCGTCGGCCTGAGCAGCACACCTCGATACGGTGACGCCGTGCGAGGCATCATTCTGGCGGGCGGCACGGGCACCCGGCTCTTCCCGATCACCCGGGCCGTCAGCAAGCAGCTGATGCCGGTCTACGACAAGCCGATGATCTACTACCCGCTCTCGACGCTGATGATGGCCGGCGTCCGCGAGGTGCTGGTCATCACCACCCCCGGCGACACCGAGGCCTTCCGCCACCTGCTCGGCGACGGCAGCCAGCTCGGCATGCGGATCGAGTACGCCGTGCAGCCGCGGCCGGAGGGGCTGGCGCAGGCCTTCCTCATCGGGGCGGACTTCCTCGACGGCGAGCCCGCCGCCCTGGTGCTGGGCGACAACATCTTCTACGGGGCGGGGCTCGGCACCGCCCTCAGCCGCCTCCCGTCGCCGTCGGGCGGGCACGTGTTCGCCTACCACGTCGCCAACCCGCAGGACTACGGCGTCGTCGAGTTCGACGACGACGGACGGGTGCTGTCCATCGAGGAGAAGCCGGCCCGGCCCAAGAGCTCCTACGCCGTGCCGGGCCTGTACTTCTACGCCGGGGACGTCGTCGAGGTCGCCCGGGGCATCACCCCCAGCGCCCGCGGCGAGCTGGAGATCACCGCGGTCAACGAGCACTACCTGCGCGCGGGTCGGCTGACCGTCACCGCGCTCGACCGCGGCACCGCGTGGCTGGACACGGGCACGTTCGCCTCGCTGCGCCAGGCCACCGAGTTCGTCTCGGTGGTCGAGGAGCGGCAGGGACTGAAGATCGGCTGCATCGAGGAGGTGGCCTGGCGGAACGGCTGGCTCGACGACGACGGCCTGCACCGGATCGCCCAGCCACTGGCCAGCAGCGGCTACGGCGACTACCTGCTGAGCCTGCTCGACGGCCGCTGACGCCCCGGATCACTCAGAGGGAGCGGTAGTTCGTGGGGGCGGCACGCGGCCCCCGTCGCGGCCGGCGCGAGCCGCCGGCCAACAGCAGCCGCACCACCCGCTGCCGGTGGCCGCGCCACGGCTCGAGCAGCTCGAGCATCCCGGCGTCGTCGGTGTCCCTGCGGCCGGCCAGCGCCCAGCCCACGATGTTCTTCAGGTGGTAGTCGCCGACGCTGACGGTGTCCGGGTCGCCGAAGGTCCGCTGCACCACCTCGGCCGCCGTCCAGACGCCGATGCCCGGGATCGAGCACAGTCGCCGCTGCAGGACCGCCGAGTCGCACCCCGCCTCCGGCTCCAGCCGCGCGGCCACCGTGGCGACCGCCCGCAGCGCCCGTCGCCGGGCGCCGTCCAGCCCGCACCGGTGCCACTGCCAGTCGGTCACGTCCAGCACCCGCCGCGGCGAGGGGACCACCCGCATCCCGTCGGGGGCCGGTCCCGGCGCCGGGTCGCCGGCCAGCCGGAGCAGCTCCCGCCAGACGCGGTGCGCCTCGCCGACGGTCACCTTCTGCTCCAGGACGGCGGGCACCAGCGCGTCCCACGTGCGCCCGGTGCGGCCCAGCCGCAGCCATGGCGTTCGGCGGTGCAGGTCGGCGACCACCGGGTGGTCGCCCGGCTCGAACTCGCCCGGCCGGTCGTCGGCGCCCAGCCAGCCCGGCACCTCCGTCACCGCCCGCCCGGCGCCCGGCCCCCACGCCGACGCCCGGACCTCGCCGCCGGCGACGGCGAGCCGGACAGTCGCCGGACCCTCGGGGGTCGTTGTGGTCCGCCAGACGCCGTCGTCGCCGTACCGGAGCGTCGGGTCGCCGACCCCACGGCGGTGGGGGGCCAGGGCGCGGGCAAGGTCCAGCGGCCAGTCCGGCGCCCAGACCGCCTCGGAGGCGGGCGCGGTGTCGAGGGCGGTGCTCAGCAGGTGCTCCGGGGAAGACGGATCAGCAGGGGTGGATCGGCGGAGGTGGACCAGCAGTGCGGATCAGCGGGGTGCCATGCGCAGCGCGCCGTCCATCCGGATGACCTCGCCGTTGAGGTAGCCGTGCTCGACGATCGCGAGCGCCAGCTCGGCGAAGTCGTCGGGGCGGCCGAGGCGCTTCGGGAAGGGTATGCCCGCCGTCAGTGCGGTCCGCGCCTCCTCGGGCAGACTGCCCAGTAGCGGCGTGTCGACCAGTCCGGGCGCGATCGTGCACACCCGGACGCCGACGCTGGAGAGGTCGCGGGCGGCGGGCAGGGTGAGGCCCACGATGCCCCCCTTGGAGGCGGCGTAGGCCACCTGACCGATCTGCCCGTCGTAGGCCGCGATGGACGCCGTGTTGACGACGACGCCGCGCTCGCCGTCCTCGCCCGGTTCGGTCGTGGACATCGCCGCGGCCGCCAGCCGGAGCACGTTGAAGGTGCCGACGAGGTTGACCATCACCGTGCGGGTGAAGGCACCGAGGTCGTGCGGCTCGCCGTCGCGGCCGACCGTGCGCTGGGCCCAGCCGATGCCGGCGCAGTTGACCGCGATGCGCAGCGGCCGGTCCTTGCCCGTGGCCTCGGCGATCGCCGCCTGGACGGACGCCTCGTCGGTGACGTCCGTGCGCACGAACGTGGTGTGCCCGCCGAGCTCGGCGGCCAGGGCCCGGCCCTTGTCCTCCTGGAGATCGAGCACGGTCACGGCGGCGCCCCTGGCGGCCAGCGCGCGGGTGGTCGCCTCGCCGAGCCCGGAGGCTCCCCCCGAGACCACGGCTGCGACGTCGAAGCTCTTCATGACCGGAGGCTAGCGACCGGGCTGCGCCGCCCCCGACGGCGTGCCCGGTCCCGGGCCTCTCCGGCGCCACGGCCGCCGGCGCGGGCGCGGCGGCAGGTCCGCGGCCGACCGCTGCGGCTGCGCACCGGCACCCACCCGCCCGCTCACGTAGGAGACCAGCATCCGGGCACCGAGCCCCGCCCGCAGCGCGGCCCGCAGCGGTGCCCGGGACCGCCCGGGGTAGCGGCGGGCGAGGTAGCGCAGGGCGCTGGTGTGGTGCACACGCTGCATCCGGTGCGGCTCCCGGCGGGTGGCGTGACCGCCTTCGTGCTCCACCACGGCCGACGGCGCGTAGACGTGCAGCCATCCCCGCTCCGCCAGCCGGGCCGCCAGGTCGACGTCCTCGAAGTACATGAAGTAGCCCGGGTCGAAGCCGCCGACCGAGTGGAACGCCTCGAGGTCGACCAGGAAGCAGGATCCCGACAGCCAGCCGGCGGTGCGCTCGCGAGGGGCCTCGCGCTCCCGCCGGTAGCGCGCGGTCCACGGATTGCCCGGCCACACCCAGCCGAGCAGGGCGTGCCCGACGCCGGTGGACAGCGACGGCAGGTCCCGCGCCGACGGGTAGAGCTGCCGGTCCGGTGTGCGGATGGCCGGCCCGACGGTCGCCGCCCGCGGCCAGCGCGCGGCCACGGCCAGCAGCTCGTCCACCGCCCCGGGCTCGAACCGGATGTCGGGGTTGGCGACCAGCGCCCAGCCGGACCGGCGGTCGGCCAGGCCGGCGTTCGCCGCGGCGCCGTACCCCACGTTCCCGCCGGTGGGCAGCACCCGGACGTGGGGATACCGCTGGGCAGCGGCCTCCGGCGCCCCGTCGGTCGACCCGTTGTCGGCGAGGACCACCTCGACCGGTCGCTCCGTCGCCGTGGTGAGCGAGGTCAGGAAGCCGTCCAGCGCCTCGCCGGGTGAGTAGGTGACCGCCACGACCCGGAGCGGCTGCGCGCCGAGCGCCTCCGACGCCGATGGGGTTGCCACGCCCGCGACCCTACGGGCGGGCGGAGGGACGGTTCTCAGGACCCGGCCGCAAAGGTGTAGCTGGCCAGGTGCGACCGCGCGCAGGCACGCCAGTCGAACAGCGCCGCCCGCGCCCGGGCCGCCTGCCCCAGCTGCCGGCGGCGCGCCGGATCGGCGAGCAGGGCCGCCAGCCCCGCGGCGATGTCGGCGGGCTCCGGCTCGGTGTAGGCCACCGCGTCCCCGCCCACCTCGGGCAGCGACAGGCGGCGCGTCGTCAGCACCGCCGCCCCGCACGCCATCGCCTCCAGGACCGGCAGCCCGAACCCCTCCCCCAGACTCGGGTAGGCCACCAGCTCCGCGTCGCCCAGCAGCCCGGCGAGCAGCTCCAGCGGCAGGTATCCCGGCCGCAGCAGGGTCAGCCCGGCGGGCACCTCCGCCGCCGCCCGCTCGATCTCCTCGTCCCACCCCCGGCCACCGGCCAGGACGAGTGCGGGCGGCTCGTCGGAGCCGGCGACGGCCTGCACCCAGCCGCGCACCAGGCCGGCGGCGTTCTTCCGTGGCTCGAGGGTGCCCAGGAACGCCACGTAGGGCCCGCGCAGCCCCAGGTGCGCCCGCACCGCGGCCCGCTCCTCGTCGGACGGGACGTGGAAGCGCCGGGAGTCGACGCCCAGGTGCGCGACGTCCACCCGGTCGGCCCGCGCGCCGGCCACCCGCACCAGCTCGTCCCGGGTGGCCGCGGACGGCGTGATGCACCGGCGGGCCCGGCGCAGGGAGATCCGAGTCCAGGTGCGGAAGAACCGGCGCTTGACCGCCAGGTGGACCTCGGGATGGGTGAAGAAGGTCGCGTCGTGCAGCGTCGTGACGACGGGCCTGCCGACCGTGAGGGGCATCGTGTAGTGCGGGCTGTGCAGCACGTCGGCCCGTGACCGGCGGACCAGCAGCGGCAGGCCGGCCTGCTCCCACGCGAGCCGGGCCGCGGGCCGGGCGGCGGCGGCGGGCGCGGCCAGCAGCTCGACGCCCGGCAGCAGCGCCCGGTAGTGCGCCAGGTCGTGCTCCTGGACCGCGACGGCGAGGTCGGCGCCCTCCTCGACCAGGGCGGGCAGGAGCTCGTCGACGTAGCGGCCGACACCGCCGCGGTCCGGCGGTACCGCCGTGGCGTCGACGAGCACGCGCGGGGTGTCGGGCAGGGGGTCCTCCCGGGAACGGGCGGGCGGAGTGGCCCGCCGAGCCTACGAGGGCCCGGCCGGGCACCCGGCGTCAGACCAGGGAGGCGTACAACTCCCACAGCTGCGCGCCCACCGACGCCCACGAGAAGTCGGCCGACCGGCGACGTCCGGAATAGGCGAGGCTGCGCCGGAGGGCGGCATCGGAGACGACCTCCCGCAGCGCCGCCGCCAGCCGCGCGGGGTCGCCGACGGGCGTGACCACGGTCGCGCCACCCCCGACCTCCACCAGGGCCGGCGCGTCCGAGGAGACGACGGGGACCCCCGCAACCATCGCCTCGAGCACCGGCAGGCCGAAGCCCTCGGCCCGGCTGGGCGCCGCGAGGACGGTGGCGCCGTGCAGGACGGCGGCGAGATCGGCGTCGGACAGCCTCCCGAGGGGCCGCACGGCGCCGGCGGGGAGCCCCAGCTCCGCCGCGAGCGCCTCCGGGCGCACCCCGCCCCATCCGGCCTGCCCGGCGATCACCAGCGGCGGCAGCGATCCCGGGCGCTCCGCCAGCGCCGCCAGGAGCACGTCCAGGCCCTTGCGGGGCTCCAGCGTCGCGACGGTGAGCACGTACTCGCCCTCGGGGACGCCGAGCCGGCGGCGGCGCTCGTCGGCGTCGGCCGGGGAGCCGAGCTGCTCCCCCACCCCGGCGCCGGTCACGACGACCCGGGCCGGGAGGGACAGGAACGAGGACAGCTCGCGGGCGACCGCGTGCGTGGGAACCACCACGGCGTCGGCGGAGGGCACCGTGCGCTCGGCCATGCGGCGGTGCCACCGCGCGCCCCGGGGAGTCAGCGTCTCCGGATGGGTCCACGGCACCGCGTCGTGCACGGTCACCACGAGGGGACGGCGGCCCCGTGGCGGCGCGAGCAGCGTGGGGGCGTGCACCAGGTCGCCGCCGGAGGGCCGGACGGGCACGCCGTGCTCCCAGGCCAGCGTCAGGGCACGGCGGGGCAGCGGCAACCGCCGGGGCGGAGGCGCGCCGGGGACGGCGGCGGCGGAGACGTCGCGGTGCCAGGCGGTCCAGCCCTGCACCGAGGAACCCGGCGGGGCCCCGGCCGCCAGCGCCGCGCACACCTCGGCCGTGTAGCGGCCGGTTCCCCCGGGGACAGGGGCCAGCAGCTGCTCGGTGAGCATGTCGACCCGCATCGCCCGACTGTATTGCCCGTCCCGCGCTTTCCCGCCGTCGTGCGGTTGTGACCGTTGCGCACAGTGTGAACGGTCGGACGGACGGGGATCGTCCGTCACGTGTCGCGCGCCTCCGGCTCCCAGCCTGCGTGCTTACCATCGACGCCGATTCACGTTCACCTCCGTTCGCGGTGCCCTCGTGCCACCCGACGGAAGCGGACGGTCCCCCAGCAGTGAGGAAGCCGGTGAGCCAGCAGCGCAACCCGCACATGCGGACGTTGAGCGCTCGCCCGCTGCCCCCGCGGCTGGATCCCCGGGCCGGGCGACCGCCCCGTCCCAGTGCCCATCCGCGGGCCGGTGCCGCCGAGCGCCGCCCGGCACGCAGCGGCTCCGCGGCCGAGCGTCGCCCGGCACGCAGCGCGGCTCTGGACCCGCACTACCAGGAGACCGGTTTCGGCCGGGTCCTGGGCCTCACCGCGCTGGGCACCCTGCTGCCGGGGGTGGCCTTCCTCGCCGCCGGGCGTCGCAAGCTCGGCTGGCTGCTGCTCACCGGGCTGGTCCTGCTCGTCGTGCTGGGTGGCTGGCTGGCCACCGGTGGCAAGCACTACGCCGTCCGTGCCGCCGTGAGCCCGACGGCGCTCCTGCTGATCATCGCCGCCGCCGTGGGGCTGGCCGTCGTCTGGTCGCTGGTGATCATCGCCGGCTACCGGATGCTGGCACCGGACACGACCACCCCCGGACAGCACCTGGTCGGGGGGGCGCTCGTCGTCCTGCTCGCGCTGGGCGTCTCGGCACCGGCCTTCGAGGCGGCGCACCTGGCCTCGGTGCAGCGCAACCTGGTCAGCGGGCTGTTCGGCGGCGACGTCGAGTCGGCCACGGTCCCGGACGGCGCGGCGGCCAGCCCCTGGGGCGACAAGGACCGGGTGAACATCCTGCTGCTCGGCGGTGACGGCGGCGACGGCCGCGAGGGCATCCGGACCGACACAGTCATCGTGGCCAGCATCGACACCGAGACCGGCGCGACGACCACGTTCAGCCTGCCGCGCAACCTCGAGGAGCTGCCGTTCCCCGAGGACAGCCCGCTGTACGACGTCTACCCCGACGGTTTCTGGGCCGGCAGCGAGAGCGAGAGCCTGCTCAACGCCGTCTACCGCAACGGGCCGGAGGAGTACCCCGACATCCTCGGGCCCACGGACAACCCGGGCGCCGACTTCCTCAAGCTGGGCGTGGGCGAGGCGCTGGGCCTCACCATCGACTACTTCGTGCTGGTCAACCTCCAGGGCTTCAGCCAGCTCATCGACGCGCTCGGCGGCATCACCGTCAACGTCAACTACTGGGTCCCCATCGGCGGCGAGCCGTCGCTGGGCTACCTCCCCGACGACTACATCGCGCCGGGCCCGAACCAGCACATGGACGGCACGCGGGCCCTGCACTACGCCCGGGGCCGGTTCGGTCTGACCGACTATCAGCGGATGGACCGCCAGCGCTGCATGCTCAACGCGATCGTGTCGGCGGCCGACCCGATCACCCTGCTGAGCCGCTACCAGCAGATCGCGGCCACCACGCAGGACATCGTGACCACCGACATCCCGCAGTCGGTCGTCGGCGACTTCGCCGACCTCGCGCTGAAGGTCAAGGAGGCCGGAATCCGCAGCGTCGTCTTCGACGACTCGGTGATCCGGCCGGCCTACCCGGACTACGACGAGATCCGGGAGCTGGTCCAGGACGCGCTGCACCCCGGACCCGCCCCCACGTCGACTCCCGCGCCCGGTCCGGGCGCCGGCACCACGGACGCCGGAGCCGCGACCGGAGGCTCCGCGGCGCCGTCCACGGCGGCCGCGTCCCCCTCGCCGGCCGACGATGTGACCGATGCCTGCGCCTACGACCCGGTGGCTGCGCAGGAGGCGCTCGACGAGGGCGAGCCGCCGACCAAGTGACGGAGGGGCAGGCGGTCAGCTGTACCGGCTGCCGTGCCGCTCCTCGACCGCGGCGAGCAGCTGCTTCACGCGCTCGGCGTCGGTGACGGGGCAGACCATCGTCACGTCCGAGGTGTGCACCACCACGCTGTCGTGCACCCCGACCAGGGCGACGACGTGGTCGGGATCGTCGCTGAGCACGATGTTCCCCGACCCGTCGAGGACGACGGTGAGCCCCCGGACGGCGTTGCCCGCGCCGTCGGTGTCGAGCGTGTGGGCCAGCGCCGGCCAGGAGCCGACGTCGAGCCAGTCGACGTCGAGGTCGGCGACGAGCACGCGGCCGGGCTGGGTGGCCGCCGGCTCGAGGACGGCGTAGTCGACGCTGATCTTCTGCAGTGCCGGGAACACCTCGGCGAGCACCGTGTCGCGCTCCGGCCCGGGCGGCGCGGCGACGATCCGGCGTAGGCCCTCGGCGGTCTCCGGCAGGTGGTCGGCCAGGGCATCGAGCACCGTCGCCGCCCGCCAGACGAACATCCCCGAGTTCCAGAGGTAGTCGCCGGACGCGAGGTAGGCCTCCGCGGTGGCGCGGTCGGGCTTCTCGCGGAAGCCGGCCGCCTCGGCCACGCCGGGCACGCCGGCGGGCGCGCCCTTCTGGACGTAGCCGAACCCGGTCGCCGGCGAGGTGGGGGTGATGCCGAGGGTGACCAGCGCGTCCGGACGGACCGACAGGGCGTCGTATGCCCTCTCCAGCGTCGCGGCGAAGCGGTCGACCGGGCGGATGACGTGATCGGCGCTGACGACGGCCAGCTCCGCGTCGGGGTCGGCGTCGGCGACGAGCGCCGCGGCCAGCCCGACCGCGTTGGCGGTGTCCCGCGGGACGGGCTCCAGGATCAGCCGGTCGGGGCGCAGCTCGGGGAGGGCCGCCCGCACCTGCTCGCCGTACCGGGCCGCCGTGCACACCCAGATCCGGTCCGCGGGCAGGACCGCCCGGAGCCGGTCGAAGGCCTCGACGAGCAGGCTGTGCGCGGTGCCGGACTCGCCCGCCACGACGTCCAGCAACTGCTTGGGACGCTCGGCGCGGGAGAGGGGCCACAGCCGCGTCCCCGAACCGCCGGCCATGATCACCGCGTGACGCACGTCCACGTCCTCTCTCTCGTGTCGGCGGATCCGGGTCGACGACCCGCCGACATCCTGCCCGACGGGCTCGCCGGCGAGAGAGGGCCGTCCGGTGTCACCCCGTCAGCTGGGTCACCGATCGGGCGCCGGCCGCCACCTGGTCGTAGAGGGCGTGGAAGCGCGGGTCGAGCGCGTCCCGCGGCGGCAGCTGCGACTTCCCCTGCGCGGTCGGCTCGCGGGTGCCCGTGCTCAGCGCGTGGAGCAGCCAGAGCACCGAGATCAGGTCGCCGTCGCGATCGGAGCGGGCGGTGTCCGCGAAGTCGATGAGCCGGGCGCGCTCGCCGTCCCAGAGCACGTTCCAGCTCCGGACGTCGTTGTGGAAGAAGCCCTCCTCGTGCAGTTCGCGCAGGGCCTCCAGGATGTCCCGCAGCACCGCCTCCACCTGGTCGGCGGGCATGGGGCCGGACGAGCCGAGCAGCTCTCCCCCGACCCGCGCGTAGACGACGGTGGCGTGGTCGCCGGCGACCTCGTAGTCGATCAGGCGCGGCGGGGAGGACAGGTGCTGGATGTCGAGCAGCGCCGAGATCTCGTGCGTGATCAGTCGCGCGTTCTCCGAGTGCCGGTCGTCGAACCGGTACTGCTTGATGAAGAGGTCGTCGCCCCACAGGTAGCGGCGGCTCTCGTGGTCGTCCACCGCCGACGAGCCGGGATAGGCCTCCGCACGGGACCGGACCACCGGGTAGATCCGGTTGTTCACCGTCACCGTCTCCTTGCGGGTGACCACGTAGAGCGGGCGCGCCTTGTCCGAGAGGTGCGTGTCGAACATACCCAGCGGCACCACATCGACGTCGTCGCGGACGAGCGCCAGGACGTCGAGCTCGTCCTCGGGCAGGGCGGCGTCCCAGAACAGACCCGGGTCCTCGCCCTTGCGGGCCAGCTCCAGGACGAGCACCGGGACCCGCTGCAGCAGGTCGCGGAGCAGCTCCTGGGTCTGCTCGAGGCCCTGGTGGTAGACCACGTGGTGCAGCACGCTGAGCAGGGTCACGATGTCGAACTGACCCGGCGCGATCGTCGCCAGGCTGTCGCGGTCGAACTGCTGGGTGCGGATCCGGCTGGACACGCCGTTGATCTCACCGATGAGCTGGGCGACCTCCGCGTTGGCCGGGTTGCCCTCCCACCCCTCGGTCGCCATGCCGCGGTCGGCGAAGTAGAAGCAGACGTAGCCCAGGGAGGACCCCACGTCCAGCAGCCGCTTGCCGCGCAACCGGCCGGCGAAGTGGTTCTCGATCGCCCGGCACCGGTCGATGCTCTCGCGCGCCGGCTTGGCGATGAGGCCGGGCAGCCCGTACGCCGGCTGGTAGGGCTCGACCTTCGCGGCCAGCTCGCGCAGCTTCTGCAGCCGGAAGTCGAACTGCTGGAAGTGGTTCACCCGCAGGTCGACCTGGTGGACCAGCCGCTCCAGCTCCTCGAGCCGGCGCACGGCGTCGTCCACCTGCTCGGCCGTCCGGCGCAGGACCTGCCGGTCCTCCACGACCCCGGGCGCGAGGCGGCCCGCCGCCCTCTTCAGCCGCTGCAACATGTCTGTTCCTCCCCCTCGCGACCGGCTGGGCGGTCGACGTGCTGCGCGGGCGGCCGGCCGGGCGCCGGCACCCGGGTACTGGATCGAGGCACCGGTCGGTCAGTGCGTGGGGACGGGAGCCGGGACGGGCGCGGGGCTCGGGTCGCCGGCCGCCACCGACCCGTCGGCCTCGGCAGCTCCGCCGCCGGCCGGTCCCTCAGCGGTCCCGGCGCCGGCCGCGGCCGCCTCGAGCGCCGCGACCCGCTCCTCCAGGACGTCGAGGCTGGCGGCGACCGCCTGCTGGAGCAGGTGCAGATGGTGCACGACGGGAGCGACCTCCCAGCCGATGAGCCGGCGGATCAGCCCCTTCACCTGGGAGACACCGGGACGCAGCGAGGTGGCGGGCGGCATGGCGTACGGGGGCAGCCTGCGCACCGCCGAGGCCACCGCGCCCGGGACCGTCTCCTTCCGCGCCCGCCCCGGGGAGGGCGGCGGCGGCAGGTCGCTGCCCCGGGCCCGGCTCGCCCGCTCCCGGACGGCCGCCTGCACGGACGCGAAGAGGTCACCGTTCCCGAGCTCGAACGGTTCCTCCACGTGCTCGACGCCGGCCGCGCGCCGCATGGCGACCGCGAGTCCGGCGTCGTCGTCGACGAGGGTCACCGAGCGGTTCCCGGCCTGCTCCGCCAGACCGCCGACCCGGGTGGCGATGACCGGCCGCTCGTAGAGCGCGGCCCGCTCGAGCACCCCGGAGGACCAGATGTGCCGGTACGGGAGGACCACGACGTCGGAGGCGATGATCCACCGGTCGAACAGCTCGTCGGAGACGAATCCCTCGTGCAGGTGGGCGCCGGGGGTCTCGGCGCAGAGCCGGTCGAGCTGGTTGAGGTAGGCGACGAAGTCGGGCTCGTCCAGCCGGGTCGACCCGACCACGTCCAGCCGGCAGTCGTGCGCGGCGAGACCGGCGAAGGCCCGGACCGCGCGGTCGAAGCCCTTGTGCTCCTGGATGAAACCGATGCAGAGGAAGACCGTGCTCGACGCCGGGATGCCCAGCGAGGCGCGGGCCTCCTCGCGTCCGGCGTCGGAGCGCCGGACGAACGACGCACCGTGCTCGGCCAGGTGCGTCTTCCCGCGATCGACCGGGACCGTCTCGAGGAACCGGGTCCGCTCCGTCTCGCTGTGGAAGAAGAGCCCGTCGGCGCTACGGAACAGCGCCCGGCAGGCCTGGGCCCGCGGTCCGTTGCCGGTCGCGTCCTCGTACTCGAACTCGTGCACCCAGATCTCGACCTGCCGGGCGCGCCGGAACGCCACGGTGAGGGCGGCATCGACGGCGATCCGGTGCCGCGGGTCCGAGGAGCGGTAGAAGAAGGCCGGGTGCCACTGCAGGACGACCTTGTCGTAGCCGGCCACGCGCCGGGCGAGGGCCAGCCCGAAGCGGGCGCCGGCGTGGAAGTCGAGGTGGTAGTGCGCCGCCGACGGCTCCGGGGACAGCACCTCGACCTCGTGCCCCTCGGCCTGCAGCGCCGCGACGGCCTGAGCGGCGTAGGTCGCGATCCCGTCCCGCTTCGGCGGATAGGGGCTCACCATGAGGATGCGCATCAGGCCGCTCCCACCGCGGCGGCGGCCGGCGTGCCGACGGCCGGCGTCCACGCCATCAGCGATGTCTCCACCCGCGTCAGCACGTCGTGCCACTGGTAGTTGTCCAGCACGTACTGCCGGCCGGCGCGCCCGAGCTGCCGGGCCGCCTCCGGCTGCTGGGCGAGGAAGACCAGCGCCTCCTCGAACTCGAAGGCGTCGTCGTAGACGACCCCGGCCCTGCTGCGCTCGATGTGGTAGCGCACCACGCCACCCTGGCCCACCCCGATGACCGGCGACTCGGCCAGCCACGACTCCATGATCGTCCGCGAGAACGCCTCGTACCGGCTGGGCTGCACGTAGGCCGCGGCGGCGGCGTAGGCGTCGTTGCGGTCCTCCACGGAGAGGAACCCGACGTCGTGCACACGGTCGGCGACCTCGGCCGGCGGGCGCACGTCGCCGGCGCCCATCGTGACCAGGTGGAACGGCAGGTCGCGGGCCACCACCGACCGGGCGAACATCTGCAGCAGCTCGTCCCACCCCTTGGCGCCCTCCCGCCGGCCGGCGTAGAGGAGGAACGGCGCGTCGATGCCGAACTTCGTGCGGAAGCGCTGCGGGTCGTACCCGTCGGGCACCTCGACCCCGCAGCCCACGGTGTCGTGCGGGGCGAGCTCGGAGAAGATCGAGTGCGCCAGCTCGTGCTCCGGCTCGGTTTGGAAGAACAGCCCGGCGACGCCGCCGAGGACCGGCTTGAAGATGCTCTGGTAGGCGTAGGGCTCGTCGTGCAGGCACGTCCACAGGACCGAGCGGGTCGGGTGCACCTGGCTGCAGGCGACCGACGGCCAGAACAGGTAAGGGCCGAACACGATGGCCCGGTACTCCGAGCCGTGCGCGAGCAGGTGTGAGTACAGCCCCGGGATCCGGACGTCGTCGTTCATCCAGCGTTCCTGCTCGCCCAGGGGGATGGTCTCCCCAGCGAACATCCGCATCCCGATGTCCTGGCGCTCACGCCCGGCGGTCGACTTCACCGCCTCGAAGCGCCGCACGGTCAGGCCGTCCTCGACGGCGACGCCCACCGGCAGCTCGTTCTTCCAGGAGAAGTAGTCCAGCGCCGCCGTCGTCAGGACCTCGACGTCCCACCCGCGGTCCTGCAGCCCCAGCGCCAGCTGGCGGAGGACGATCTCCGCGCCGCCGATGATGTCGGGGCCGAACCGCGCGGGGACGAAGGCCAGCTTGCCGGTCCGGTCGACAGCAGGTGGCTGCACGGCGGAGGTGCTCCTCGGA
The DNA here is from genome assembly GCA_035296685.1 of Blastococcus sp. Taxonomy (GTDB): domain Bacteria; phylum Actinomycetota; class Actinomycetes; order Mycobacteriales; family Geodermatophilaceae; genus Blastococcus_B. The sequence goes on along the minus strand of DATHAK010000207.1, from coordinate 20,200 downwards.
GTCGTGACGGGGCCGGCGGGGTCGGCCTTCGGATCAGTCACCGAGCCGCGAGCGACTCGGCGTCGACCGGCCGCACGTCCACCCGCGCGGGCATGCGGACCAGACCATCCTGCCATTCCGAGTCGACGACCTTGAAGTTCCGGATCCGGGCGACCCGGGCGTAGTGCGGTCCGTTGACGCCGTGGGCGGCCAGGGTCACGTGGTACCCACCGTCGACCAGCGGGATCGAGTCGTACCGGAAGGCGACCCGGCGGGACCCCTCGATCGGCTCGAGCTGCAGGTTCATGAGGTGGGTGTTGGACGCGTAGCAGTTCTGGTCCATGTGGTTCTCGATCTTGATGCCCACCGCCCAGTCGGTCACCCGCCGGTCGGAGGTCACGGTGCACTCGACCCCGAACGGGTCGCCGGGCTTGAAGGTGTCCTTGGGCCGCCCCTCACCGTCGGTGATGACGACGTCGGAGATGCGCATCGGCGTGTAGGTGGCCGCACCCGCAGGCGCCGCCTCAGCGCGCGCCGCGGCGGCCTCCGCCTCGACCTCGGCCTCCTCGTTCCAGGTGTCCCGGATCATTCGGATGGCCTGGGTCGGGGCGCCGTCGTACTGCATGACGCCGTGGTCGAGCAGCACCGCGCGGGCACAGAGGTCGCGGACGAGGTCGAGCGCGTGGGTGACGAAGATGATCGTGCGGCCCTCGCGCATGAACGAGCGGATCTTCTCGAGGCACTTGCGCTGGAACGACTCGTCACCGACGGCGAGCACCTCGTCGATCAGCAGGATCTCCGGGTCGACGTGCACCGCGACGGCGAAGGCGAGCCGGACGTACATGCCCGACGAGTAGAACTTCACCTGGGTGTCGAGGAACTCCTCGATGCCGGAGAAGTCGACGATCGCGTCGAAGTACTTGTCCGTGGTGGCCCGGGACAGGCCCAGGATCGAGGCGTTCAGGTAGACGTTCTCGCGGCCGGTGAGGTCGCCGTGGAAGCCGGCGCCGAGCTCGAGCAGGGCCGCCAGCCGGCCGCGGCGCTCCACCATCCCCTCGGTGGGGCTGAGGATGCCGCCGATGACCTTGAGCAGCGTCGACTTGCCGGAGCCGTTGTGCCCGATGAGCCCGAGCGACGTGCCGGACGCGATCTCCAGGTCGATGTTGCGCAGCGCCCAGAACTCCGACTTGTGCTCCGACGTCGTCCGGGCGTTGACGAGCCGCTCCTTGAGCGACTTGTTCGCGTTCAACGAGAACTTCTTGCTGACGTCCGAGACGCGGATGACCGTGGTCATGGGTCAGAGCTCCTGAGCGAAGTCGCCCTGCGCACGGGCGAAGTAGCGTTGGGCCAGCCACAGCAGACCCAGCCCGACGAGGGCGAGGACGGCCAGCCGCCCCCACAGGTTGCCGGGGTACGTGTACTCCGGGCCCATCGTGTAGAAGGCCCGCTGGAATGCGACGACCACGTTGAGCATCGGGTTGGCCAGGTAGATCTCGAGCAGCGTCGTGTGGCCGCCCTCGGTGAAGTTCCGGATGGGCAGGACGACCGGGTAGACGATCGGCACCAGCCAGAACAGCGCGAGCAGGATGATCTCGATCAGGTGCTGGAGGTCGCGGAAGTAGACCGTGGCGGCGGCCAGGAACAGGCCGAGGGCCAGCCCCCAGATCAGGCAGACGAGCAGCGCCAGGGGAACCAGGCCCAGGTCGGAGGTCAGCACCACCCGGTTGTCGGTGAAGACCGCGGTGACCCCGATGGCGGCGAAGAGCACGAGCATCTGCAGCGCGAAGTTCACCAGCGCCGCCCCCACCACCGACAGCGGGAAGATCTCGCGCGGGAAGTACGTCTTCTTCAACAGTCCGCCGTTGCCGACGATCGAGCCGGTGCAGCCGCCCAGGATGTCGGTGAACAGCCCCCAGATCACCAGCCCGGAGAAGATGAAGACGGCGTAGGCCGGCTGCTGGTTGCCCAGGAAGATCGTGAACGCCAGGTAGTAGATGATCAGCTGCGTCATCGGCCGGACGAGGGTCCAGAAGAACCCGAGGACGCTGTCCTTGTACTTGACCTTCAGTTCCTTGCGCACGAGCTGACCGAGCAGCTCGCGGTACCGGAGGATGTCGACGACGTCGCGGACGGCGCCGCGGAAGAACGCGCGGGGCGGGTTGACCCGCTCCATGGGGAGGGCCTCGATCGCCTCCTCGCGGCTGCGGATGGTCGCCTCCTGGAACGAGTCGGCCGGCTCAGCGCCGGAGCCCCGCAGATCGGTGCTCGTTCCTGCCATGATCGTTCCATCCTCATCTGTGACGTCGACCCAGGGTAGGCGAGCAGTTCGACTGCGTGCCCCCGGCGACCGGGACCTGGCGCATCGCCCCCGACCTCTATCGTCGGGCCCGGCATGGACGTACTCCTCGACGGCACCCCGTTGCTGGGGCACCGGACCGGCATCGGACAGTACGTGACGAACCTGTACCGGTCGTTGCGCGACCGGCCGGACGTGACCCCACGGCTCTACGCCTTCACCATCCGCCACGGGAGTCGCCCACCGGACGTCCACCGCGGCGACTGGAACCGCCGCGTGCTCCCGGCGCGGGTGCTCCAGCAGCTGTGGCTCTCCCGCGACTGGCCGACCGCCGAGGCCCTCCTCCCCCGGGCGGACGTGCTGCACGCGACCAACTTCACCGGCCCCCCGACGCGGCGCGCGCCCCGGGTGGTCACCGTGCACGATCTCGCCTTCGCCCGGCTGCCCGATCTCGTGCAGCCGCAGACGCTCCGGGCCGCCGAGCTCACCGCGCGCCAGGCCCGCGCCGCGGCCGCGGTGCTGACGCCCAGCGCCGCCGTCGCGGCCGAGGTCCAGGAGCACCTGGGCGTCCCCGCCGACCGGGTCCACGTGACGCCCCTCGGGGTGGACGGCGCCTGGGCCACGGCGGCACCTCCGACGCCGGACTGGCGGTCGCGGCACGCGCTCCCGTCCGAGTACCTGCTGGCGGTCGGCACGCGGGAGCCCCGCAAGAACCTGGCCGCGCTGGTGGCCGCCCACCGTGCCGCAGGCCCGGACCGGGTGCTGCCGCTGGTCCTGGTCGGGCCGCCCGGATGGGGTGCGGACGTGACCGCGGGCGCGGGGGTGCACCTGCTGCCCTACCTGCCCGCGGACGAGCTGCGCGCCCTCGTGGCCGGAGCGGCCGCACTGGTCTTCCCGTCCCGCTACGAGGGGTTCGGCCTGCCTGCCCTCGAGGCCCTGGCTGCCGGCACACCGGTCCTGGCCAACGACATCCCCGTGCTCCGGGAGGTGCTCGGGGACTGCGGGCACTACGTCGACGCCGCCGATCCCGACGCCCTGGTCGACGCGCTGCTCAGGACGAGCTCCGCCACGGACGACGAGGACGCCCGTCTCCGACGCCGCGACCGCGCTGCGGGGTTCACCTGGGAGCGCTGCGCCCAGGCCACGGTTGAGGCGTACCGGTCCGTCACGTCAGACTGAACTGCCCCACGGAACACAACGGTCACTCGGACCCCGCCGCCGGGACGACCACCGGGTACTTTCGGAACCGGTCCGCATCCGGTCCGCGTGGAGCGAGCACGCCCCCGGACCCCTGGGCCCACATGAACCAGGGCGACGGACGACCGTGGTGCCCGACCGACGAGGGAGCCCTGTGACGACCACGATGGCGAGTCCGGCCCCGGCCACCCACGCAGGCGACGCGGTCCACGCGTCCCGGACCAGGAACGGGCGACTGGAGTTCCTGGACACGCTCCGCGGGATCGCCGCGCTCGTCGTCGCGCTCCAGCACCTCAGCGAGGTCCTGTGGCCGTCGATGCTCGAGTGGTCCCACATCTGGTGGCGGCCGGGCGAGTTCGGCGTCCTCGTGTTCTTCGTCTGCAGCGGCTTCATCATCCCGGCGTCCATGGAGCGGCGGGGTGACCTGACGGAGTTCTGGATCGGCCGCGTCTTCCGCCTGTTCCCCCTGTACCTGGCGGTGCTCCTGGTCGCCCTCGCCCTCTATGCGACGCCGTGGGCGTCGCCGGCCCAGGGTTACCAGCCGGTCGTCGACAGCCTGATCAACACCACGATGCTGCAGGTCTTCAGCACGCGGCCGATCGTCATCGGCGCCTCCTGGACCCTCGGCTACGAGATGGTCTTTTACCTGCTGATGACGGTGCTGTTCATGCTGGGGTGGAACCGCCGCTCGGCAGGCATCGCGACCGGCCTGTTCACCTCTGCGCTGGTCCTGGGCGGGTTCCTGGTCCCGTCCTTCCTGATCCAGCCGCAGATCCGGTCCTGGCCGGCCGTGGTCATCGGGCTGGGAGCAGCGGCGTGCCTGGTCATCCTGCCGCGCGTCGCGGGCCGGGTGAACCGGTCGGTGGCCCTGTCGGTCGCCCTGCTGATCCTGATGCTCTTCCTGAACCGCCCCCACGACCTGTGGTTCTCGATCCTCCTGATCGCCTCCATGTTCCTGGGCACCACGCTGTACCGGTACGACCAGGGGACGATCTCGCGGCGGACCGCCGGCCTCACCTACGGCTTCGCCGTCGCGGCCGTCGTCGTCGTCGAGTACTGCTACCAGGTCGGCGCGCCCGAGCCGGTGACCGGCGCGATCCCGCGGTGGTGGACCGAGGCCGGCACCTTCGTCAGCGCCTACCTGCTGTTCGGGGGGCTGTTCCTGCTGCGCCGGTTCGGCTTCCCGAAGGTGCTCGTCTACCTCGGCACGATCAGCTACTCCGTCTACCTGATGCACGCCCTGGTGCTGATGCTCCCCCGCCCAGACCTGTCCCGCCCAATCGTGTTCGCGGGCATGCTGGCCCTCACGCTGGGCATGTCGGTGGTGACCTACCACTTCATCGAGAAGCCGGCACAGGTGTTCGGCCGGCACGTGATCGGGCGCTACCGCGCCCGGGTCGGCCACGACGGCCCGCCCGCGGAGCCGGGCGAGGAGGCCAGGCCGCGGAGGGCCCCCGGCGGGGCGCACGCCCCGGAGTCCGCGCCGCCGGAGTCCGCGCCGCCGGAGGCCGCGCCGCCGGATGCCACGTCGCTGGAGTCCCGGACGGGCACCGCCGAGCCGGACCACGACCGGGCAGCACCGCCGCTGCACTCCGGTCGCCACTGAGGTCCCGCTGAGGGTCACCACCGAGGGCGGCAGCACGACGGATCCGACGGCCGGCCGCCGTCGGTGTGTCGTCCTGCCGTCCCGTCGGCGTTTCCACTTCAGTCACACGCGCCTCGTGCCGAAGCAGTAGAAGGATCCCTGCGCCTACGGGGTCCCGCTTCCCACGCTGCACCATCGGAGGAACCCTCTCGTGCGCCGACTCGTCGCAGGCTCCCTCGCCTTCGCCGCCATGACCAGCACCTTCCTCGTCCTCCCCGTCTACGCCGCCCCCACGCCGGAGCCCGTCCCGGTCGAGACCTCCACCGACGAGATCGCCATGGGCTCGGTGGCCGCACCGGCCGCCGACGCGGAGGTGCAGGCGGGCACCACCGACCCCGTCGGCGGGGTGGCGCCGAACGCGCCCACGCTGACGGTCACCGAGACCGGCACCCGCTTCTCGCTCGTCGGCGTCACCTGGGCCTACGACGAGGCCGTGACCGACACCGTGGTCCAGGTCCGGGTCCAGGACGACTCCGGCGCCTGGGGCGAGTGGACCGAGGTCGGCACGGAGGACGCCGACCAGGACGAGGCCGCCGACTCCGGGGCGCCGGTGCGGGGCGGGACGGCACCGCTGTGGACCGGGCCGAGCACCGGCATGCAGGCCGAGCTGGTGACCCGTTCCGGCGCCCAGCCGACCGATGTGCAGCTGGACCTCGTCGACCCCGGCTCCAGCGCCGCGGACAGCGCCCTGAGCGCCCCGGAGATCCAGGACACCGCGGACGCCGCCATGGCGATGCCCGACGTCTACTCCCGCGCGCAGTGGGGCGCCGACGAACGGCTCCGCACCTGGGACCCCGAGTACGCCGCGACGATCAAGGCGGCCACGGTCCACCACACCGACAGCGGCGACTACACCGCCGACCAGGTGCCCGCGCTGCTGCGCTCGATCTACAGCTACCACGCGGTCAGCCGCGGCTGGGGCGACATCGGCTACAACCTGATCGTCGACAAGTTCGGCCGGCGGTGGGAGGGCCGGTACGGCGGCCTGGCCAGCACCGTCATCGGGGCGCACGCGGGCGGGTTCAACACGGGGACCTTCGGCGTGGCCATGCTCGGCAACTTCGAGAGGGTCGACCCGAGCCCGGCCCTGGTCGACTCGGTCGCCGCCATCATCGCATGGAAGTTCTGGCTCTACGGCGTCGACGGCCGGGCCACGACGACGCTGACGTCCGCCGGTGGCGGCACCTCGCGGTACGCCGCCGGTGAGCGGGTGACCCTGCCGACGGTCTTCGCGCACCGGGACGTCGGGGCCACGGCGTGCCCCGGCGACCGCGGGTACGCGCACATGGGCGAGATCCGGACCATCGTCGCGGCGCACCTGGACGCCTCCGGCACGGCCATCGAGCGCCGGCTGGCCGTCGACTCCGCGCTGCGCACCCGGCTGGGCGATCCGCTGGGCCCCGAGCAGTCCGGCCCCGGCTACACCTGGCAGGCCTTCCAGTACGGACACCTCTACGCCTCGCCGAGCACCGGCGTCCACCAGATGGAGGGGGAGATCCTCGCCGCCTATCTGGCCCGCGGTGGCCCCGCGGCGCTCGGCCTGCCGACGACCGACGAGTCGGCGGCGGGCAGCGGCCGCGGGCGTTACAACCACCTCTCGTCCGGCGCGTCGATCTTCTGGAGCGGCACGACCGGCGCGCGCATCGTCGAGGGCGCGATCCGGAACGCCTGGGCCCTGGCCGGCTGGGACTCCGGCCCGCTGGGCTTCCCGCTCACCCACGAGCTGGCCGCGGCCGGCGGCGGCCGGATGACCTCCTTCGAGGGCGGGGACGTCTATTGGTCGTCGGCCACCGGCGCGCACCCGGTGTTCGGGCGGATTCGAGACTACTGGCTGGCCGCGGGCGGGGCGGGCGGTTTCCTGGGCTACCCGCGCAGCGGGGAGCTGGCGGGCGCCGTCGGCGGGGGCCGGTACTCGCAGTTCACCGGTGGCACCGTGTACTGGACGCTCGACATCGGCGCGCATGCCATCCGCGGCTCGATCCGGGCCCACTGGGAGGCCCGCGGTGCCGACCGCAGCGCTCTCGGCTTCCCGGTCAGCGACGAGCAGGTCGCGCCCGACGGGCGCTTCCTCTACAGCGTGCTGTCCGGCGGGCTGATCGTCTACACGCCGGCGAACGGCCCCAAGGAGGTGCACGGCCTCATCGAGGACAAGTACTCCTCGTTCGGATCCGTCGTGGCGAACGAACTGGGCATCCCGGTCACCGACGAGTCGATGACCCCCGACCAGCGGGCCCGGTACAACCACTTCTCCGCCGGGGCGTCGATCTACTGGTCCCCGGCGACCGGAGCGCACGAGGTGCACGGCGCGATCCGCGTCATCTGGAGCCAGCTGGGGTGGGAGCGCAGCCCGCTGGGACTGCCCACCAGCGACGAGCGGCCGACCGGGGACAACGGCGGCCGGTTCAACTCCTTCGTCAACGGGTTCATCATCTGGTCGCCGCGGACCGGCACCTGGCCGGTGCTGGGTGACATCGCCCGGCGCTACGACTCGCTCGGCCGCGAGATGTCGGCGCTCGGCTACCCGACCAGCGGGGAGTTCGCCGTCCCCGGTGGGCGGCGCTCGAACTTCGAGCACGGCTCGATCACCTGGTCCTCGACGACGGGCGCGCTCACGGTCCGCATCACCTGACCGGGCCCGTCCGCGCACGACTGACCCCGGCGGCTGCGCGCCGTCGGGGTCCGTCTGCGCGGGCCGGGAGTTGCGAAACCGGACCATCCCGTCACAGCTGTCACAGAGTGCGCACGGAACGTCACCTCGCGCTCTACGATCGGACGGCCAGTGGCGGGCCGTCGCTCGCCTGATCTGCCGGTTCCGACGAGCGGTCGGACCGACGAGGAGCTTCCCCCTGTGACCGGTCCCCGCGCCTTCCCCCGGCCACGGTTCCGCGACTGGCTGACGGCGACGGTCGTCGCGGTGGCGGTCACGTCCGCCGCCCTGCTGCAGCTGTTCCTGGGACCTGACCTGGGGCTCGCCGACAACGGCGACGGCCGCCGGGTGCTCTGCGGGGCGGGCCTGCAACCGCCCTCGACGGCCACCGCCTTCACCGACGTGATCTTCCGGGTGGGCCCGCTCACCGATCCGGTGGCCGGGTTCTGCGACCGACCGGACCTCCGCTACAGCACCTCGCAGATCCTGCTGGTGGACACCGCGGAGCACCTGCAGGGCCTGGTGTCGGGGCCGGGGCTGGACCTCCGGGTGCTCGGCGGCCTCGTCGCCGTCCTCTTCGGCCTGTCCGTGGGTGGCCTGTTCCTGGCCCTTCCGGGGGCGACCTGGGTGCGGCTGGTCGTGGTCGCCGCGGCGACGGCGCTGCTGCTCGACGTGTCCTACGTGCATTACTTCGCCTCCTCGTTCAGCGAGTCGGCCGGGTTCCTCGGCCTGGTGACCACCGCGGCCGCGCTGGCCTGGCTCGCCCGGCGCCCCCTCGGCATCGCTCCGCTGGTGCTCCTCCTGGCGACGACGGCGGTCCTCGTGACCGCGAAGAGCCAACTCACCCCGTTGGCCGGGCTGGTCGTCGCGGCCGTCGTACTCCGGTTCCTGCAGCACCGCCGCGCTGCACCGGGGCCGCACTGGCGGCCGGCGCTGCTCGTGGGCGCCTTCATCGCCGCGCTGCTCGTCGGGTCGGGCCTGCAGCTGAACTATCAGGGCCCCGACTTCCACCGCGCGAACATGCACAACCTGGTGCTGTACACCCTCGCGCCGCTGACTGACGACCCGGCCGCCGCGCTCGAGGAGATGGGTTTCGACCCGGGCATGGCGCCCTACACCGGGACAACGGCCTTCAACTCCCCCGCCCTCGACGACCCCGACTATCCCGCCTTCATCCGCTCGGCCGGTCGCGCTCCCGTTCTCCGCTACCTGGCCGGCCACCCGCAGATCGCCGCGACGATGCTGCGCTCGGGACTGACCGAGGCCACCCGCCCGCGGACGCGCTACCTGGCCGAGGTTGCCGTGGCGGACCGGGCCGGCCAGGGCCCCCACGCCGACCGGTACTCCCCCGCGACGGACCTCCTGAAGGTCGTGCGTCCCGCCGCCTGGCCGCTGCTCCCGGTGCTGTGGACGGCGATGGCCGCCTGGGGCGCGGTGCTCGCGGTGCGCCGGACGGTCCGCGGGGTGGACATGCGCGCGTACGGCGCGCCGATCGCCTTCACCGCCCTCGCCGCAGGCAGTCAGGTCGTCGTCTCCCTCCTCGGCGACGGCCGGTACGAGCTGGCCAAGCACGAGGTGTTCGTCAGCTACCTGACGTGGCTGGCGCTGGCCCTGACGCTCGGCAGCCTGCTGCGCCTCCTGGGCGGGCGCTCGCCGGCGGAGCAGCGCGTACCGCACGAGCAGCACGACACCCACCGCGGCGACGCGAGCGCACGCGACAGCGACCACGGCGACACGGCGCCGATCCACGGACTTCTGGACCGGAAGGAGATGGCGACGTGACCATCACCCAGCACGACCGCTCGGTGGAGGAGGACCTGCTCCTCGACGAGGAGATCCCGGACACCCCGCAGCAGGCGCTGCGGGAGGGGTTCCCGCGCTCCCTCGGGCAGCGGCTCGAGGAGCTGTGGCTCCGGACGCCCGCCTGGGCGCGCGGCGACCGGGCGCTGACCACCGCCGCGTTCCTCGGCGTCCTGACGCTGCTGCTCGGGTTCTCCCTGTATCAGTGGAGCGCGGGGCGCAACTTCTACGACGGCGCGTACTTCAGCCAGGCCGCCTGGCTGATCTCGCACGGCCACGACCCGATCGTCACCATCCGCGGCGTCCACATGTTCGCCGACCACGCGTACTTCATCTTCTACCCGATCGCCTACCTCACCCGGCTGTCGCCGGACCCGCTGCCGGTGCTGCTGGCCGTCCAGGCGGTCGCGCTCGCGGCGGGCGTCTTCCCGCTGGCGCTCTTCGCCCGCCGCGTGGTCGGGCTCGGCCTGCTCGGCACCGCCGGAACCCTGGCCGCGTACGCGCTCTATCCCGCCCTCCACAACGTCAACGCCGCCGAGTACCACCCCGAGAGCACGGCGGTGCCCTTCATCCTGGCCGGCGCCTACTTCTGCGCGCGCCGCAACTGGACCTGGTACTTCGTCTGCCTGGGCATCGTGCTGCTCTGCCGGGAGGACCTGGCGATCCCCGCCGCGACCGCCGGCGTGATGATGCTGTTCGCGGCCCGCGTGCGTCAGGGCCTCGTGACGGTCGGCGTCGCCGGGGTGGCCCTGGCCGTGAACCTCGGCTTCGTCATCCCGCACTTCGCCGCGGGGCAGGACCTCGTGGGCGACCTGTACGCCCGGTACGGCGGCAGCACGGGCGCGCTCGTCCGGTACACCGTGCAGAACCCGATGGGCGTGACCGCCGACCTCATGTCGGTCGGCAACCTCCTGGTCTTCATCGGCCTACTGGCCCCGGTGTGCTTCCTGGCGCTCGCCGGATGGCGGTGGGCCCTGCCCGCCCTGCCGTTGCAGGTCCTGTACCTGCTCTCCTCGCGAGAGAGCGCGCACACCATCCTGGTGCAGTACGTGACCCAGGCGATCCCGTTCGTGATGCTGGGCCTGGCCGCCGGGCTGGGCCGCCTGCGCGGCCGCCGCGCCCTGGCACTGCCGCTGACCGCGGCCGCGGTGATCACGTTCCTGAGCTACACCGTGGTCTCGCCGCTGTCGGAGCAGCACCCGTGGCGCTCCGGGGAGGCGCTCGCCGCGAGCAAGGCCGAGGTCGCGGAGGTGGTGCCGGAGGGCGTCGCCGTCAGTTCGACGGAGGCCGCGTGGTCGGTGCTGGCCGAGCGCCGCGAGTTGTTCCCCTACCCGATCGCCGAGCCCGACTGGCTGATCCCCCAGCCCGACCTGCCCGGCGAGCAGGTGTGCTGGGCGGTGGTCGACCACCAGTCGCCGCTGTGGGAGACCCACCGGCCCGAGGCCCCGGAGTGGGACCTGGCCTACGAGGACGACGTCTTCTCCGTCTACCGGTCCTGCTGAGCACCGGTCCTGCGCAGCACTGCGCCCCCCGGCCGAAGGGCCGGGGGGCGCACGTGTGTGGAGCGGGGGCGGTCAGATGGGCAGGCGGCGGAACACGGCGCGGGGCGTGTGCCGCAGGCCGCTCATGACCCAGCGCATGGCGCCCGGCACCCAGACCGTGTGCCGGCCCTTGCGGACGCCGGTGACGATCGCCTCGGCGACCGCCTCGGGCGTCGTGGCCAGCGGCGCGTCCTGCAGGCCCTCGGTCATCTTGGACCGGACGAACCCCGGGCGGACGACGAGCACGGAGACCCCGGTGCCCGCCAGTGAGTCGCCGAGGCCGGAGAAGAAGGCGTCGAAGCCGGCCTTGGTCGAGCCGTAGACGAAGTTGGAGGCGCGGGCCCGCTCCCCCGCCACGGAGGACATCGCGACGATGACGCCGTGCCCCTGGTGGCGCATCTGGTTGGCCAGGGCCGTGCCGACGACCACCGGGGCGACGTAGTTCACCCGCCCCAGGGCGGCGACCGCCTCGGGGTCGCCGGCCAGCTGCTCCTGGACCCCGAGCTGACCGAAGGCCACGAGCGCGACGTCGATGTCACCGCCGGCGGCCGCCTCGGCGACCATCCGCTTCGGCGATCCCGGATCATCGGCGTCGAAGTCCACGACCTCGACCGTGGCCCCGGCGGCCCGGAGCTCCTCGGCGACGGCGGCCCGGCGCGGCGTCTCCCGCGCCGCCACGACCACCCGCAGCGGGCGCTCCTGCAGGTACCGGCGGGCGGTGGCCACGGCGATGTCCGAGGTGCCGCCGACCAGCAGCAGCGAACCGACGGAACCGAGTGCATCGATCACAGCGAGAGCCTCCTGGCCAGGTCCGAGGTGAAGACGCCGTCGGGGTCCACGCGCGCGCGGACGGCGCGGAACGTCTCGAGCTGGGGGTACATCTGCTCGAACAGCTCCGGCCGGACGCGGGAGTCCTTGGCGAGGTAGATGCGGCCTCCGGCGCCGACGACGAGCTCGTCGAGCCCGTCCAGCAGCGTGGCCAGGCCCTTGACCACCGGGATGTCGAGGGCGAGCGTCCAGCCCGGCGACGGGTAGGACAGCATGCCCGGATTGCCGTCACCGAAGCGCTTGAGCACGGCGAGGAACGAGGCGGCGCCGGAGGAGCTGATGCGGACCAGTGCCTCCCGCATCGCCTCCTCCTGCCCGAACGGCACCGTGAACTGGTACTGCACGAAGCCGCGCGGACCGTAGATCCGGTTCCACGCCCCGACGCCGTCCAGCGGGTGGAAGAAGGTCGGGATGCTCTGCAGCTGGTCGCGCTTCTTCTTCGGCGACTTGCGGTACCAGAGCTCGTTGAAGGCCGCGACCGTGGCCAGGTTGAGCAGGCCGGGCGGGAAGACGTTCGGCGCCGACAGCTTCACCGAGGCGGCGTAGCGCAGCGGGTCGGCCTGCTTCTTCGGCGGCAGCTCGTCGCGACGGGCGAACCGCCCGCGGGTGAGCACCGAGCGGCCCATCCGGGCGCCCTTGGCCACGCAGTCGATCCAGGCCACCGAGTAGTCGTAGAGGTGGTCGGTCTCGGTGAGCAGCGTCATCAGCGAGTCGAGGTCGGGCGTGCGGTCGGTGTCGACCAGGATCCGGGAGGACTCGATCGGCTTCATCTGCACCCGTGCGCGAAGGATCACGCCGGTCAGGCCCATGCCACCGGCCGTGGCCCAGAACAGCTCGGGGTCGGCCTCGGGGCCGACCCGGCGGACCTGGCCGTCGGCGGTGAGCAGGTCCAGCCACCGCACGTGCTGGGAGAAGCTGCCGACCCGGTGGTGGTTCTTGCCGTGGATGTCGGCGGCGATGGCCCCGCCCACGGTCACGTACCGGGTGCCGGCGGTCACCGGGACGAAGAAGCCCATCGGCACGAACAGCGTCATGAGCCGGTCCAGCGAGATGCCGGCCTCGACGTCGATCTCGCCGGTGGCGAGGTCGGCGGCCAGCACCCGGTCGGCCGCGGTCATGTCCAGCACGTGCCCGCCGGCGTTCTGCGCGGCGTCGCCGTAGCTGCGGGCCAGGCCCCGGGCCAGCACGCCCCGCTGGCTGCGGCCCTGCAGGACCTCGCGCGCCTCGTCCTCCCCGTGCACCGCGGCCAGGTGGGCGGGGGTGGGTGCCGTGCGCCCCCAGCCGGTGAGGGGGACGACGGGGGCGTCCAGCACCCCGGTGGGCTCAGGCACCGAACACCCCGAGACCGACGGTGGCCGCCCAGGCGACCCCGAGACCCAGCAGCACGCGGTCGCGCAGGACGATCTCCTCCGGGGCGCCGGCGGCGCCCTTGTCGACGTCGACGGCGTACCGGAGGAACGCCAGGACGAACGGCGCGATGGAGATCGTCGACCACGGGACGCCGTCCTGGGTCTCGCCCATCTCGAAGGCCCAGAGGCTGTAGGCGGTGAGGGCGACGCCGGCCGAGAGGCTCCAGACGAAGCGCAGGTAGCTGGCGGAGTACTCCTTGAGCGTCTTGCGGGTGGCCGCGGCGTCGCCCACGAGGATCAGCTCGGAGTACCGCTTGCCGGCCACCATGAACAGCGACCCGAAGGCGGCGACGAGCAGGAACCACTGGGACAGCAGGAGGCCCGCGGCGACACCGCCCGCGATGCCGCGGAGCAGGAAACCCGACGCGACGACGGCGAGGTCGATGACCGGCTGGTTCTTCAGGAACAGGCAGTACGCCAGCTGGATGACGACGTAGCTGCCCAGGACCCAGGCCAGCTCGGGCCGGGTGAGCAGGACGGCGGCGACCAGGGCGACGGTGAAGAGCACCGCGGCCATCGCGACGGCCAGCGGCCGGGGCACGATGCCGGCGGCGATGGGCCGGAACCGCTTCCGCGGGTGCCGCCGGTCCTCCTCGACGTCGATGGTGTCGTTGACGAGGTAGACGGCCGAGGAGGCCATGCAGAACAGGACGAAGGCGACGGCCGTGGGGCCGAGCACGTCGGCCTCGAGCACCCGGCCCGCGGCCGCGGGGGCGGCGAGGACGAGGACGTTCTTGACCCACTGCCGCGGCCGGAGCGCGCGTACCAGGCCCCAGGCGAACGTCCCCCGGAACCCGGGCAGCCGCGGCGGCAGCGCCGGGACGGCGGTGGGCCCGGTCGGCGACGGGGCCGCTCCGACCGCGGTCAGCGGTGCCGTCCCTGCGGTCTGGGAAGCCGGGCTCGTGCTCGGCTGGGGGTGCGCGGTCACGGTCATGCCTTCCTGCCTGCGGTTCTGGTCATTCGACGACGGACGGCGGTGGCCACTCCCGCTCCCAGGGCCGCCCCCGACACCACGTCGGAGGGGTAGTGCACGCCGAGGAGTACGCGCGACACGAGCATGACACCGGTCACCGCGGCCATGACGGGCGTCCCGAGCATCGGGCCGTACCCGACCGCCGCCGCGGCGGTGGAACAGCTGTGCGCACTGGGGAAGGACAGCCGGCTCGGCGTCTTCACCAGCGCCGGGACGTCGTCCAGGGTCGGACGAACCCGGCGCACGACCCGCTTGACCACGACGCCGGCCGCGTGTGCGGCCACGACGCCGGCCATGCCGGCCGCCCACTCCTCGCGCCGGCGCCCGCGGATCCAGCCGGCCACCCCCAGGGCGAGCCAGCCGAGCGCGTGCTCGCCGAAGTGGGAGAGCCCCTGGGCGACGGGGACGGCGGGGGTGTCCCCGAGGGCGCGCCGGGTCGAGCGGAGCCCTGCGTGGTCGACCCGGGACAGAACGGTGTTCGGTGCTGCGGTCATCGGGATCCGACTCTAGCCGCGGCGGGCCCGGAACCGCGGGAGGCGACGGGGTGAACCGCTCCGTCGCAGGCGCCCCTGCCACTCTGGTCGCGTGCCCCCCACGAGACCCACCGCCGACGGACCGGGACCGGTCCTTCCCGCCGATCTGCTCGCCGCCGCGGTGCGGCGCGACGCCGCCGCCCCGTTGATCACGTTCTACGACGACGCGACCGACGAGCGGGTCGAGCTCTCGGCCGCGACGCTGGCCAACTGGGTGGCCAAGACGGCCAATCTCCTGCAGGACGAGTTCGACGTCGGGCCCGGAAGCACCGTCGCCGTGGCGCTGCCGGTGCACTGGCAGACCGCCGCCGTGCTGCTCGCGGTGTGGAGCTGCGGCGCCGCGGTCCTGGACGCCGCGACCGAGGACGAAGGGACGCTGGCCGGCGTCGACGTCGTCCTCGCCTCGCCCGACCGGCTGGCCGCGCACGAGGAGGCGCGCGAGGCGGCCGGCACCGGAGAGCTGCTGGGCGTGTCGCTGCACCCGCTGGGCCTCGGCATGACCGGGTACAGCGGCGCCGCCCGCGACTTCGCGCTCGAGGTGCGGGGCCAGGGCGACGTGTTCGTGCCGTACCAGCCTCCCCAGCCCTCGGGGCCCGGGCTGCTCGCGGGGAACCTGCGCCTCGACCTCGGCGGCCTGGGGACCACCGCGACCGAGCTGGCCGGCCGCCTCGGCCTCGCCCCGGGCGACCGCGTCCTCGTCGAGGAGGACACCGCGACCGAGGCCGGCCCGGTGGCCTGGCTGCTGGCTCCCCTGGCGGCCGGCGCCTCGCTGGTCCTCTACCGGCATCCGGACGCGGCGCAGCTCGAGCGGCGCGCCTCCGCCGAGCGGGTCACGGCTACGCTCGGACGGCGGATCGACGGCATCCGCGAGCTGGGTCGCCCCGCCTGACCGGCACTGCCCCGGCCGCGCGACTGAGGATGGACGCATGCAGGCTGTGGGCCCGTGACCTTCTCCGTTCTCGCCCGCGACCCGGTGGGCGGAGACCTCGGCATCGCCGTCTCCTCGTGCGTCCTCGCCGTGGGCCGGGCCGTGCCCAGCGCGCGGCCGGGGGTGGGCGTCGTGGCCGTCCAGGCGCGCAGCCGCCGCGGCCTCGGGCAGCTGCTGCTCAGCGGGCTGGCCGACGGCGCAGCCCCGGCCGAGCTCGTGCGGCGGGCGGCCCACGCCGCCGAGGACGCCGACCGGCAGATCGCCGTCCTCGACGCGTCGGGCCGCGTCGCCGCCGACACCGGTCAGGGCTCCTTCCCGGTCAGCGGGCACCTCGTCGGCGACGGCGTCAGCGTGCAGGGCAACATGCTGGCCTCCGCCGAGGTGCTCCCCGCGATGGCGGAGACGTTCGCCGCCGCCCGTGGCCAGCTGGCCGACCGGTTGCTCGCGGCACTGTCGGCCGGCCAGGAGGCGGGCGGGGACCTGCGCGGCCGGCAGTCGGCCGCGATGCTCGTGGTGAGCGGGCAGGCAGCGACCGACGAGGACGACGGCGTCGTGGTCGACCTGCGGGTGGACGACTCCGGTGATCCCGTCGCGCAGCTCCGGATGCTGCGCAACCTGCAGCGCGCCTACGAGGACCGCGACTACGAGCACCTGGCCCTGTTCGCGCCCGAGGGCGCGCGCGAGCTGTACGCCGCCCTGGCCGCCTCCCGTCGCGGCGACCGGCAGGCGGCGCGCACGGCCCTGGAGTCGATGCGCTCGCGGCCCGGGTGGTCGGCGTGGCTGGAGTCGATGCGCGCCGACTCCCGGCTGTCGGCGGTCTCTCAGCTGCTCGGCTGAGCGCCCCGGTCAGCCGCCGCGGAGCTCATCACCTCGGGCCCGGGAGCCGTTCCCGCTGAGGCATCGCTGCCAGTGGGCGCGCGGTGATGGGCCAGCGCGGCATGGTGATCCGTTCCGTCGCGGTCGCGCGGGCTCACGTGCACGGTCGCGGCGACGAGCTTCGGGACGTCGTGCAGCAGCCGATGGTGCGACTCGGTGGCGATCGCGTGCGCGTCGACGAGACTGAGGTTGTCGTCGACGACGACGCCGGTCTCGGCGCGCACTCGGTGCCCGATCCAGCGCAGCCGCAGCTCCTCCACCGCCAGCACGCCGGGGACGGAGCGCAGGCTCGCCTCGGCTGTCTCGGTCAGCTCGGGGTCGACAGCGTCCATCAGCCGGCGGTAGATGTCGGTCGCGGCGCCCTTGAGGACGAACAGGATCGCCACCGTGATCAGCAACCCGACGAGCGGGTCGGCCAGCGGGAACCCGGCGATGACGCCCAGGGCGCCGAGGACCACGGCCAGGGACGTCAGGCCATCGGTGCGGGCGTGCAGGCCATCGGCTACCAGCGCGGCCGACCCGATCCTGCGGCCGACCCGGATGCGGTAGAGGGCGACGAGCTCGTTGCCAGCGGCGCCGATGAGCCCCGCGGCGATCACCACGCCGACGTTCGTGATCGGCTGCGGATCGACCAGCCGGCGGATCGACTCGTACCCGGCCAGGATCGCCGACAGGGCGATCATCGCGACGATGAAGACCCCGGCGAGGTCCTCTGCCCGGCCGTAGCCGTAGGTGTAACGGCGCGAGGCGGCGCGGCGGCCGAGGACGAACGCGATCCACAGGGGTACTGCGGTCAGCGCGTCGGAGAAGTTGTGGATCGTGTCGGCCAGCAGCGCGACCGAGCCGGTGAAGAAGACCACGACGGCTTGCGCCAGCGCGGTCAGCAGGAGCACGACGAGGCTGATCTTCACCGCGCGGATGCCCTCGGCGCTGGCCTCCAGCGCGGAGTCGACGGAGTCGGCGGCGTCGTGGCTGTGCGGGCGGAAGATCTCCTGGAACCAGCCGCGGATCCCCCCTGGGTGCTCGTGGCCGTGGTCGTGGTCGTGCCCGTGGGCACCGTGGTCGTGATCGTGGTCACCCTGGCCGTCATGGGGGTGGTCCGGCTCGCGCTCGTGGGGGTGAGCATCACGGCCGTGGGAGTGGCCGTGAGCGCCGGCCGGCACCGACTCGTGGTC
Source organism: Blastococcus sp. (assembly GCA_035296685.1). GTDB lineage: Bacteria > Actinomycetota > Actinomycetes > Mycobacteriales > Geodermatophilaceae > Blastococcus_B. Next base: position 2,373 of record DATHAK010000207.1, on the reverse strand, counting down.
CTCGTTCGGGTGGCCCATCTCAGGCTCCCTCCGCGTCGCGGTGCAGGCGCACCAGGTCCGGGTCGGCGAGGTGATGCCCGGGAACCCCCGGGCCGGCGTGCTCGGCGTTGTGGATGGCATCGGTGACCAGCTGCGCGACGTGCTCGTTGTCCAGTCGGTAGAAGACCTGCGTGCCCTCTCGACGGGTCTGCACCACCCTCGTCATGCGCAGCTTCGCGAGATGCTGACTCACCCCCGGCCCCTTCTTCCCCACTTCGGCCGCGAGCTCGTTCACCGACAGCTCCCGTCCGATCAGGGCCCAGAGGATCCGGATCCGCGTGCCGTCGGCGAGCATCCGGAACACCTCGGCAGCCAGGTCGACGTGATCGTCCGGCAGGGTGCGACGACAAGGCAGGCTGCTATCTGCGCGCATGCGCAAACAGTACTCGATGCGGACTGCACGAGCTCGGCGACGGTGAGCGACGACGACTACTGCGGGGATCTCTCCGTTCCCTCGTCCTGTCGACGCGTCGCCGCCGCCACCGCCGACCCAGGCGTCCGAGGCCGGCGAGCAGGCCCCCGCACGATCGTGCTCGTGGTCGCCCTGGTGGCGGTCGTGGCGATCGGCGCCGGTACATGGATCTGGCGGACGCATCCCGTTGACCGGCCGCAACGGCAGTCCCAGGATCGACCGATGACGCCCAGGCGTCGCCGGCGCGACCGCCGATCCGTGACCGACCACGAGGTGCGCACCCGCTCTCGGCGGCTGCTGCTCGCTCTCGGCGTCCTCACGCTGGCCGGCGCCGTCGTCGCCGTACTGGTTGTCCAGCGGCTCACCCGGCCGGCACCCTCGGCCCTGTCACTGCCTCTGATCACGGTCGCGACCGTGCCGTTGCCAGGACAGGTCAGCCGGTTCGACTACGCCGCCGTCGACCCGGCCGCTCACCGGCTGTTCCTCGCGCACATGGGTGACGGGACCGTGCTCGAGGTGGACACCCGCACGAACGCGGTGATCGCGACTGTCCCGGATCTGCCCACGGCCACGGGGGTCATCGTGGTCCCCGAGCTGCGGCGGGTCTTCGTCAGTGTCGCCGGTGCCGGCGAGGTCGCCATCATCGACGAGGACAGCGCGACCGTGCTCGCCCGCGCCCCGGCCGGCCGCTTCCCTGACGGGCTGGCCTACGTGCCGACCACGCACGAGGTGTGGGTCAGCGACGAGTCGGGCGGCGTCGAGACGGTGCTCGACGCGCGGACGGGCGAGCCGGTGGCAACGGTGCCGCTGGACGGTGAGGCGGGCAACGTGCGCTACGACCCGGACAGCGACCGGATCCTCGTCGACGTGCAGAGCCGCAACGAGATCGCTGTTATCGACGCGCACGATCGCACCGTCATCGACCGCGTCCCGGTCCCCGGCTGCGAGCACGACCACGGCCTGCTCCTGACCGACTCACGCGCGTTCGTCGCCTGCGACGGGAACGACGTGCTGGTCACGCTCGCCCTGCCGGAACTGACACTGCTGGGACACCTCGACGTCGGCGACGGCCCCGACGTACTGGCCGTCGACCCCGACGGCCACCTGCTCTACGTCGCCGCCGAGTCAGGCGACCTCACGACCGTCGACCTGACGCCGCCCGCCGGTCGAGTCACCGGCCGGGGACACCTGGCCGACGACGCCCACATCGTCGCCGTGGACCCGACCACCGGCCGCGCGTACTTCCCCATCCCCGACACCGGCTCCGGGCACCCCGGACTTTTGATCGCCACACCCGCGGACGGGAGGCCGCGCTGAACCGACCCGCCGACGGCGACGCGGTCTGCCATGACGCGACGTGCGCCATGCAGGCGGGCTCCCTACTTCAGGAGACTCCGGGCGATGACCAGGCGCTGCACCTGGTTGGTGCCCTCGTAGATCTGGGTGATCTTGGCGTCGCGCATCATCCGCTCGACCGGGAAGTCCTGGGTGTAGCCGGCCCCGCCGAACAGCTGGACGGCGTCGGTGGTGACCTGCATGGCGACGTCGGAGGCGAAGGCCTTGGCCGAGGCGGAGACGCGGGAGACGTCGGGGCGGCCCTGCTCACCGGCGGCCGCGGCGACGTAGACCAGGTTCCGCGCCGCCTCGATCCGCATCTCCATGTCGGCGAGCATGAACTGCACGCCCTGGAAGCTGCCGACGCTGGTGCCGAACTGCTTGCGCTCCTTGACGTAGGCGACCGTCGCGTCCAGCGCTCCCTGGGCGATGCCGACGGCCTGCGCGCCGATGGTCGGGCGGGTGAAGTCCAGCGTCCGCAGCGCGGTCTTGAAGCCGGTGCCCGGCTCGCCGATGATCCGGTCGGCCGGGATGGTGCAGTCGGTGAAGTACAGCTCGCAGGTGGGCGAGCCCTTGATGCCCATCTT
>DATHAK010000206.1:0-56501 GCA_035296685.1 Blastococcus sp. | reverse complement strand
GGACTACGTGCAGACGACGGCTAACCAGCCCGCCGACCAGTACTGCGCGGGATACGCCGGCGCCCCTAACGAGAGCGCGGCGAACATCATCGCCAAGGTGGGCGCCTCGTGCCGCGTCAGCCCGAAGGCCCTCCTCGTGCTCCTGCAGAAGGAGCAGGGCCTGATCACCAAGCGGAGCCCGACCTTCTACGCGTACGACCACGCGACCGGATTCGGCTGCCCCGACGGCTCGGCGTGCAACCCGGCCTTCTCGGGAATCGTCAGCCAGCTCTACTTCGGCGCCCGCCAGTTCCAGCGCTACGCGGCCGGCGACGCCGGCTACTACCGGGCTGGCCGCTACAACACGATCGCCTACGCCCCCGCCATCGCGTCGTACAACAACATCAACAACGCCCGCTGCGGGACCTCGCAGGTCTTCATCGCCAACACCGCGACGGCCGGGCTCTACAGCTACACGCCGTACCGCCCCAACGCCGCGGCGCTGGCCGCCGGCTACGGCGAGGGCGACGACTGCTCCACCTACGGCAACCGCAACTTCTGGAACTACTTCACCGACTGGTTCGGCTCGACCCAGTCCCCCGGCGCGGCGGCGATCCTCGCCCGGTACGACAGCCTCGGCGGCAGGTCGAGCTGGCTGGGTATGGCCACCTCGGGCTACGTCTGCGGCCTGACCCGCGGCGGCTGCTACATGCACTTCCAGGGCGGGTCAATCTACTGGAGCCCCGGCAGCGGCGCCCACAGCGTCCGCGGCGAGATCCGGTGGTCGTGGTGGGCCCAGGGCTGGGAGGCCGGCCCAATCGGGTACCCGACCACGGAGGAGGTCTGCGGGCTGGTCAACGGCGGCTGCGTCCAGGTGTTCGAGGGCGGCTCCCTGTACTGGTCCTACGCCACCGGCGCCCGCCTGGTCCGGGGCGCGATCCGCGATCGCTGGGCCTCCCTGTCGGCCGAGAACGGCCCGCTCGGCTACCCCATCGGCAGCGAGACCTGCGGGCTGGTCCGCTCCGGCTGCGCCCAGGGCTTCGTCGGCGGGTCGATGTACTGGACGTCCACGACGGGTGCCCGCGTCGTGAAGGGCGCGATCCGCGACCGGTTCGCGGCGCTGGGCGGGCAGAACGGGTTCCTCGGCTACCCCCTCACCGACGAGATCTGCGGGCTCGTGGGCGCCGGGTGCTACCAGCTCTTCCAGGGCGGCTCGGTCTACTGGTCCGGTGCCAGCGGAGCCTTCAGCGTCCGCGGGGCCATCCGGGACCGGTGGGGGGCCACCGGCTCCGAGCACGGTCCGCTGGGCTATCCGATCGCTGACGAGAGCTGCGGCGCACGGGGCGGCTGCGTCAGCATGTTCCAGCGCGGTGCGGTCGCCTACGCGCCCACCATCGGCACCCGGGTGGTCAGCGGCGACATCCTCGGCGCCTGGACGACGCTCGGCCGCGGCGGGGGCACGCTCGGCCACCCGGTGACCGACACGACCTGCGGGCTGGCCGGCCCCGGCTGCTACCAGGTGTTCGAGTTCGGGTCGGAGTACTGGACGGCCGGCACCGGCGCCCACTTCGTCCGCGGGGCGATCGGCGCCCGCTGGGGCAAGCTCGGCTGGGAGACCGGGCTGCTGGGCTACCCGACCACCGATGAGGTGTGCGGCCTGCCCGGCGGCGGGTGCATCAGCACCTTCCAGAACGGTGCGCTCGTCTACACCGGCGCGCGCGGCGCCCTCGTCGTCCGCGGCTCCGTGCTCGGCGGCTGGGCCGCGGCCGGTCGCGAGGGCGGAGTGCTTGGTTACCCCGTGCACGACACCATCTGCGGACTGGTCCGCTCCGGCTGCTACCAGGTCTTCGACGGCGGCTCCCTGTACTCGAGTGGCGGCACGGGCGCGCACTTCGTCCGCGGCGCGATCCGCGAGCGGTGGGCGGCGCTCGGCTGGGAGAACGGCAGCCTCGGCTACCCGACCACCGACGAGGGCTGCGGGCTGACCGCCGCGGGATGCAGCAGCACCTTCGAGGGCGGACGGATCGTCTGGTCCTACGGCACCGGCGCCCACGCGCTCACCGGTGCGCTGCTCACCCACTGGCTGAACCAGGGCGCGGACGGCGGCGCCCTCGGGTACCCGCTGGAGGAGGCACGGACCTCCGGCACGGTGACGACCCAGCGGTTCCAGGGCGGCACGCTGTCGTACAACAGCTCCACGAATACGTGGACGACGAGCTGACGGCGTCGTCCGCCGCCCACGGGGACGGCACCTCCGTACAGTCGGGAGACGTGCCCACCGCTGCCCGCTGGAGTCTCCTGCGGGTGCTCGTCAAGGAGCTGAGCGCCTTCGGCGTCGTCGGCGCCGTCAGCTTCGTCATCGACCTCGCGGTGTTCCAGTTCCTCATCACCCAGACCGCGGTGGATGCGGTTCCCGCGAAGCTGGTCGCCGCGACGGTCTCGACGACGACCGCCTTCCTCGGGCACCGGTTCTGGTCGTTCTCCCACCGCTCGCACAGCCGGCTGCACCGCGACTACGTGCGGTTCGTCGTGGTCAACGGCGGGACGCTGCTGCTGAGCCTGTCGGTGGTCGCGCTGGTCCGCTACCCCCTGGGACAGGAAGGGGTGCTGGCCCTGCAGGCGGCCAACGTCGCCTCGATCGCGATCGGGACGGCGATCCGCTTCCTGGTCTACCGGGCCTGGGTCTTCCCCGCCCGCGTCGGCGACCACCCTGCCGACGCTCCGGTCCTCCCCGCCGCCTGAAAGGCCGCGGCCACCCGCCCGCGCCCCGCGTCAGGACGCCAGCCGCGACCCGTCCCGGCTCGCGACGATCTGCAGCCGGCTCGGAATGCGGGTGCGCAGCTCCTCGACGTGGCTGATGACGCCCACCGTGCGGCCACCCCGGCGCAGCTCGTCGAGCACGGTCATGACCGCGTCCAGCGCCTGGGGGTCGAGCGTGCCGAACCCCTCGTCGACGAACAGCGTGTCCAGCCGCACGCCGCCGCTCTCGGCGGTGACCACGTCCGCGAGTCCGAGGGCGAGCGCCAGCGAGGCCATGAAGCTCTCCCCGCCGGAGAGCGTCTTGGTCGGCCGGCGGACACCGGTGTACTCGTCGAACACGTCGAGGCCCAGCCCGCCCCGGGCGCCGTGCCGGGCCTGGGCATCGCTGTGGAGGAACGTGTAGCGGCCACCGGACATGTCGAGCAGCCGCCGGCTGGCCACCTCCGCCACCTGTTCCAGCCGGGCGGCCAGGACGAAGGACTGCAGCCGCATCCGGCGCGTGTTCGATCCCCGGCCGTGGACCAGGTCGGCCAGCGACGTGACCTGGTCGGCCTCGGCCCGCAGCGCGGCCAGGTCGACCTCGGCGGAGGTGACGTCGCCGGCCAGCGCCTCCAGCGCCTGGGCGCAGCGGCGGCTGCGCTCGAGGTCGGCCACCGACTCCTCCCTGCGGCGGGTGACCGAGGCACACCGCTCCTCGAGTGTCGCGACGTCCGGCCGGGGACCCAGGTCGAGCAGGTCGGGCTCGGCCAGCCGGGCGCGCAGGACGGCGAGCGCGTGGTCGTGGCCGTCGAGCTGCCGGTCGAGGGCGGCGAGCCGGCCCTTCTCCAGGAGCGCGGACGCCGCCGCCAGCAGGTCCTCGAACCCGGCGGCCGTGGCGCGTTCCTCCGCCGTTGCCCGGGCGGTGTCGGCGGCGGCGCGGGCCCGCACCTCGTCGGTCTCCGCCGTCACCACCGCCTCGCAGCGGTCTGCCGCGTCGGTCAGCCGGGCCACGCGCGCCGCCAGGTCGGGGTCGCTGCCGCGGGCCTGCGCGAGCCGGTCGGACAGCTGGGACAGCGCGGCGGCGAGGGTGTCCCGCTCCGCCGCCCGGGCGCCGAGTTCCGCACGGTCCGCGGCGAGCCGCGCGCCCGCCTCCTCGCGCTCGGCCACGAGCTCCGCCAGCCGCGCCCGGGCCGGGGCGAGGTCGGCCGCCTCGTCGGCGGCCGAGCGGGCGGCGGCGTGCAGCTCGTCCAGTGCCCCGGCCTGCTCGGCGACCGTCGCCTCGCCGGAACGGGCGCGCAGGGCGGCGAGCTCGCGCTCCTGACGGTCGAGCGCCGCGGTCGCCGCGCCGAGCGCCGCCTCCGCGGCGTCGGCGATCTCGTGGGCGGCGCGCTCGTCCTCGGCGGTGACCGCGGGGCCGGTGTGCGCGGCCGGACGGGGGTGCTCGGTGGCGCCGCAGACCGGACACCCCGTGCCGTCGGCCAGTTGCTCCGCCAGCTCGGCGGCCATGCCGTCGAGGCGCCGGGCGCGCAGATCGAGCCACCGCTCCCGCGCGTCCGACCACCGCTCCCGCAGGCCCGCCACCTCGGTACGGGCCGAGGCGACGAGACCGTCGAGCCGGTCGGCGGACCGGGCCGCCGCCAGCGCGGCCTCGGCCGTCTCGACGGCCGGGCGCAGCCCGGCCAGACGCGCCTCGGCGGCCTGCGCGACGGCGACCCTGCGCTCCTGCTCGGCCAGCCGCGCCGGCCACGACTCCGCCGCGGCGACGGCGGCCGCACACGCGCGGTCGAGCGCGTCGATGCGGCGGCCGAGGACGTCGATGTCCTGCTCCAGCCCGGCGGCGCGGGCGACCTCGGGGAGGAGCGCCCGTGCCGCGGCCGCCTGGTCCCGCAGCTCCCGCGCGACGGCGGTGCTGCCCTCCCGGCCCGCGGACACCTCGGCCCACGAGCGGCGGGCCCGGTCGAGGGCCTCGGCGGCCTCCTCCGCCGCGAGTGCGGCGCGGCCGGCGGCCTCCAGCACGTCGCGCAACGGCTCGGCGCGTCGGCCGGCGTCGCGCTCGTCCCGCAGCGGGACGAGCTCGGGCTCCCGGGCGGTCAGCGCCTCGAGCTCGGCCTGGGCGCGGTCGCGGCGGGTGTGCCGGTCGGCGAGCGCGCGCGCGGCGGCGAGCTCGGCGTCGATCGAGCCCGACTCGGCCGCCGCCGCCTCGGCCCGCCCGGCCGCCTCCGTCAGCCGCGCCGCCGCCGTCGTCCGGACGGCCGTGACCCAGGGCGCGACGGCACCGCCCGAGCCACCCCCGACCAGCTCCGGCGCCAGCTCCTCCGGGACGGCGACGTCGGCGACCTGGGCGACCCGGGCGAGCAGCGTGCTCAGCCGCGCCCGCTGGACGGCGACCAGGTCGCGGACCCGGGCGCGCTCGTCGGCGAGCCAGTTCTCGGCGGCGGCGAAGCGCTCGACGTCGAACAGGGTGCGCAGGAGCTCGCCCCGCTGCTCGGGCTCGGCGCGGAGGAACCGGGCGAAGTCGCCCTGCGGCAGCAGCACCACCTGGCAGAACTGGTGGACGTCGAGGCCGAGCCGGGAGCGCAGGTGCTCCGACCCCTCGTCGATGCGGGTGCTGACCGGCTCCCAGCCTCCGTCGGTCAGCCGCTGGACGGTGAGCTTCGCCTGCTCGGTCGTCCAGCCCTCGCCCCGCTTCTTGGGCCGCTGCTGCTCGGGCCTGCGGACCACGAGCAGCCGCTCGCCGCCGAGCGTCAGCTCGCACGACACCTCGGTGCGGGTCGCGTCGCCGGCGTGGTCGCTGCGCAGCCGCTTCTCCTCCCCGCGGGCGCCGGGGACGGAGCCGTAGAGCGCGAACACGACCGCGTCGAGCAGCGTCGTCTTGCCGGCGCCGGTGGGGCCCCAGAGCAGGAAGAGGCCGTCGCGGCCCACCTCGTCGAAGTCGACCTCCTCGGTGCCCGCGAACGGACCGAAGGCGGTCAGCGACAGCCGGTGCAGCCTCATCGGGCCGCCTCGACGCGGTCGCGGGCAGCCAGGGCCCGGGCGAGCAGCTCGCGCTCGGCCGCGCTGGCGCCCACACCCCGGACGTGATCGACGAACTCCGCGGCGACGTCGAGGTCGCTGCGGCCGCTCATGCGCTCCTGGTAGCTGCGGCCGTCGGCAACCCTGCCGGCACCGGTCCACTCGACGTGCACGCAGTGCGGGAACCGGGTCTGGAGGCGGCGCATCGGATCGGCCGGCCGGGCGTCGTCGGTCAGCCGGGCCGACACGAAGTGGTTCTCGGCGGCGGCGTGCGCCGGATCGGCCAGCAGCCCGGCCAGCTCGCCGACCAGCACGGTCAACGGCCGCGGCACCGGCAGGTGGACCGGCCGCACACCGGCCAGCCCGGCGGCGTCGAGATCCACCAGCCAGGCGAGCTTCTGCTGACCCGCCTCGCCGAACGAGTACGGCATCGGCGACCCGCTGTAGCGCATCCGCGGCGAGAGGGTCTGCGGCCGGTGCAGGTGACCGAGCGCGACGTAGTCGACCCCGTCGAACACCGATGCCGGGACGCGGTCGACGCCGCCGACGCAGATGTCGCGCTCGCTCTCGCTGGGCGCCCCACCGGCGACGAAGGCGTGGGCCAGCACGACCGAACGGGTGCCCGGCCGCAGGAACAGGTCGGCGCGGACCCGGTCCATGGCGGCACCCAGCACCGCCTCGTGGGTGCGGGCCTCGCCGGCCTCCCGCCCGCCCAGGCCGAGCTCGTGCCGCGCGACCTCCGGCTCCAGGAAGGGCAGCCCGTAGATCGCCACCTCGCCGTGGGCGTCGGAGAGCAGCACCGGCTCGTCGAGTGCGGGAGTGGACGCCCGGACGTGCAGGCCCGCGGCGGACAGGAGCCCCGAGAACGTGCCGAGCCGGCGCGCCGAGTCGTGGTTGCCGGGCGTCATGACCACCGCGGCCCCGGCGGCCAGTAGTCGGCCGACCACCCGGTCGAGCACCCCGGTCGCGTCGGCGGACGGGACGGCGCGGTCGTAGACGTCGCCGGCGACCACGACGACGTCCACCGACTGCTCGGTGACCACCCGGGCCAGCCCGCCCAGCACGGCCTCCTGCTCGGCGAGCAGATCGGTGCCGTGCAACGACCGACCGATGTGCCAGTCGGACGTGTGGAGCAGGCGCATGCGGAAAACGTAGGCGGCGGTACCGACAGGTTCGAGTCGGGCACGCCCTCACGGAGGCCTTCGTCGTGTCGGCTGGGTTCCCTGTGGCGCCCGGGGCGGAGGGAGCGACACCACGTCCCGCGGAGGAGGGGCCTCGCACCGGGATGGCCGAGACTTGCCCGCATGCAGCAACCGACGCCGGACGTTCCGCTCCGGGAGGAGTGGGATGCGGCGGTGGGCCGGCTCCTGGCGGCGGCCGCCGAGGGAGAGGCCCGGCTGGCCCACCTCCTACGGGTGCTGGCCGGCACCGAGGGGCCGGTCGCCGCCCGTCTCCTGCCGCAGGAGGTGCCCGCGATGGCCGACCTGGCGAGGGACCTCCTCCCCCTGGCGGTGCCCGAGGGGCGCCTCGTGGAGGACTTCCTGCGCTGGGTGCACGCGGTGGCCAGGCTGTGCGCCCTCCGCGCCACGGTCGTGCACTCGCTCTGGGAGGTGCGGCACGACGGGGGCCGGACGCACATGCACCCGTCCTGGTCCCGCATCCGGGAGGAGCGGCACCCGCTGACCGCCGCGGAGCTGACGCGCACGACAACAGCGCTGTCCCGCGTCCTGGGCGCCCCGGCCGACGAGCTCCTCCTCCGCCTGGACAAGGCGGCGCCCCAGCTCGGCGTGTTCGCCCGGGTCTGACCGCGCGGGGACCGCCTCAGAACCGCGTGGTGTGGCGCCCCGCGTCGTCGCCCCGGTAGGGCGCCTCACCCCTGATGTAGCCGGCGCTCTCCTGCGCCCGCCGGTCGGCGTCCTCCTCGACCATGTGGTTGAGCAGCTGCTGCACGCCGTCACTGTCGGGAACGTGCTTGAGCACCGTGGCCCCGCTGTCCCCCGCCGTCTCGATGGTCAGCGTGCCCGAGTTGATGATCCGCTCCCACAGCGACTGCGTGAACGAGACGTCGGTGATCCGCGAGAGCGCCAGGTCACGGCCCCGGCGGGCGAGGATCCCGTCCCGGAACAGCAGCCGGTGGGTCGTGATGACGTAGTGCGTCGTCCGCCAGCGCAGCAGCGGCACGAGCACGAGGTACAGGAGCAGCACGACGGCGAGGCCCAGGACCAGCATCCGCAGCACGCCCTGCTGGCGGCCGGCGGGGATCAGCGCGGTGCCGAACGAGGCGGCACCGACGATCAGCAGGAACCACACCACGGGCCAGAAGATCGTCAGCCAGTGCGGGTGCAGGTGCGAGACGACGTCCTCGTCCTCGCCCAGCAGCTTCTCCGGATAGGGCATCCGCTCAGGATGACGCACGTTCCTGGCACTCCGGCCGATCCGCGCGCCGGACGGCCCGCCGCGTCACACCCGCCGCACGTGCCGCACGTCCCCCGCGGCGAGCGCGACGGGTCCGGCGGCGGTCGCGACGACGAGCCGGCCGTCCCAGTCGACCGCCTCGGCGGTGCCCTCGAGGACCGAGCCGTCCGGCATGCTCACGGCCACCTCGCTGCCGATCGTGGACGACCAGGCCAGGTAGTCCTGCGCCAGCCCGGAGGAGACCGGGTCGCCGAGCGCTCCGGTCCATCGCCGGTACCGGCGTTCCACGGCACGGAGGAACGCCAGCAGCGCCGGCGCGCGGTCGACCGTGGCGCCCAGCACGCGGGCGAGCGAGGTGGCCGTGTCGGGCAGCTCGGCCGTGGTGGTGGAGACGTTGAGCCCGACGCCCACCACGACCGCCGTCCCGCTGGTCTCGGTAAGGATTCCGGCGAGCTTGCGGCCGTCGGCGGCGAGCAGGTCGTTGGGCCACTTGAGCGAGGGCAGCACCCCCGTTCCCTCGGCCACGGACTCGGCCAGGGCCACCCCGGTGAGCAGCGGCAGCCATCCCCTGCGCGCCGCCGGGACGTCCGGCCGCAGCAGGAACGAGACGGTGATGCCCGCGCGGGGCGGGGAGGTCCAGGTCCGGTCCAGCCGGCCGCGGCCGGAGACCTGGTGCTCGGCGACGAGCACCGTGCCCTCGGGGACACCGCCGTCCTCGGGATCCCGGGCGGCCCGCGCGGCCAGCTCGGCGTTGGTGGACCCGATCTCCGGCACCACCTCGAGCGAGCGCCACAGGGCGCTGTCGCGGGTCAGTGCGTCGGAGAGCGCCGGGCCGTCCAGCGCGGGACGTTCCAGGTCCGACCAGCGGGAGGAGGACACGTCGGGCACGGGCCCACGCTACGGGCCTCCGCCACGGGCCCGGGCCGCCCGCTGGACCGGCCGCGGCGGCAGTCTTTCGTCACATCCATCCCTGCCGTCCGCCCTCCCCCGCGCGTCGCCCGTCGCGACGCGCGTCGCCGGAGCGCCGTCCTAGACTGGCCGGATGCAGAGGACAGGTCGTTGACCGGCCGCCTGCGCGGCACCTGGCGGCTGCTGCTCAAGGAGGTCAGCGCCTTCGGCGTCGTCGGCATCGTCTGTTTCCTCGTCGACATCGGGCTGTTCCAGGTGTTCTACGACGTCGTGGGCACCGGGGCGGTGACCGCGAAGGTCCTGTCGACGCTGATCTCGATGACGATGGCCTACTTCGCGCACCGCTACTGGTCGTTCTCGCACCGGGCGCGCACCGAGGTGCGGCGCGAGTACATCCTGTTCGCCGTCATCAACGGCGCGGCGCTGCTCCTGGGCGCGGTCGTCGTCGCGATCGTCCGCTATCCCCTCGGGCAGGACAGCTCGGTGGTCCTGCAGACCGCCAACGTGACGGCGATCGTCCTGAGCACCGTGCTGCGCTACCTCGCCTACCGGCGCTGGGTGTTCCCCGCCCACGCCACGCCGGAGGACCCGATGCGGGACGAGATCGAGGCGGACGCCCGCATGGTCGCCTGACCGGCGTCCGCCGGCGGAGCGGGGGAACGCGGCTCCGGGGCCTCCCTTACGCTACGGCGCTGTGAGCGCCGCCGAGCTGGAGAACGCCGGGGAGAACGTCCCCGACGACGTCGACATCCACACCACTGCCGGGAAGCTCGCCGACTTCGAGCGGCGCGTGCAGGAGGCCACCCACGCGGGCTCCGAGCGCGCCGTGGACAAGCAGCACGCCGCGGGCAAGATGACCGCGCGCGAGCGCATCGACGCGCTGCTCGATCCCGGCTCGTTCACCGAGTTCGACGAGTTCGCGCGGCACCGGTCGACCAACTTCGGCATGGCTGACAAGCGTCCCTTCGGCGACGGCGTCGTCACCGGCTACGGCACGGTCGACGGCCGCCCGGTGGCGATCTTCAGCCAGGACGTCACCGTCTTCGGCGGCAGCCTCGGCGAGGTCTACGGCGAGAAGATCGTCAAGATCCTCGACTTCGCCATGACGAACGGCTGCCCGATCATCGGGATCAACGAGGGCGGTGGCGCACGGATCCAGGAGGGCGTGGTCTCCCTCGGTCTCTACGGCGAGATCTTCCGGCGCAACGTGCACGCCTCGGGCGTCATCCCGCAGATCTCGCTGGTGATGGGCCCGGCGGCCGGTGGTCATGTGTACTCCCCCGCGCTCACCGACTTCGTCGTCATGGTCGACAAGACCAGCCAGATGTTCATCACCGGCCCCGACGTGGTGAAGACCGTCACCGGCGAGGACGTCACGCTCGAGGAGCTCGGCGGCGCCCGCACGCACAACACCAAGTCCGGTGTCGCGCACTACCTGGGCGAGGACGAGGCCGACGCCCTCGACTACGTGAAGGCCCTGCTGTCCTACCTGCCGAGCAACAACCTCGACCCGCTGCCGGCGCTGGACGTCGCGCCGGTCCAGACGACGCTGCCCGACGCCCTCACCGACGAGGACCTCGAGCTCGACTCGTTCATCCCCGACTCGGCCAACACCCCGTACGACATGCACACCGTCATCGAGCACGTCGTCGACGACGGCGAGTTCCTCGAGGTGCAGCCGCTGTTCGCCCCGAACATCCTGATCGGCTTCGGCCGGATCGAGGGCCGGCCGGTCGGCATCGTGGCCAACCAGCCCACCCAGTTCGCCGGCACCCTCGACATCGACGCCAGCGAGAAGGCCGCCCGCTTCGTGCGCACCTGCGACGCCTTCAACCTGCCCGTGCTCACCTTCGTCGACGTCCCGGGCTTCCTCCCGGGGACGTCGCAGGAGTGGGAGGGCATCATCCGGCGCGGGGCCAAGCTGATCTACGCCTACGCCGAGGCCACGGTCCCCAAGGTCACCGTGATCACCCGCAAGGCCTACGGCGGCGCCTACGACGTCATGGGCTCCAAGCACCTCGGCGCCGACGTCAACCTCGCCTGGCCCAGCGCCCAGATCGCCGTCGTGGGCGCGCAGGGCGCGGTGGGGATCCTCTACCGCAAGGAACTCGCCGCGGCCGAGGACCCCGACGCCCGCCGGGCGGAGCTCATGGCCGAGTACGAGGACACCCTCGCCAACCCCTACATCGCCGCCGACCGGGGCTACGTGGACGCGGTGATCCCGCCGTCGCACACCCGGGTGCAGGTGACCAAGGCGCTGCGCGTGCTGGCCAACAAGCGGCAGACCCTGCCGCCCAAGAAGCACGGGAACATCCCGCTATGACGACGACATCGTCGTCCTCCGGACGGCAACCGCGGCCAGGTGCCGTCCCCGAGCTGCTCGGAGCCCCGTCGTCGCTCGATCGCGGGGACCCTCCGGGCCCCCACTCCTCGCGGCACCGCGACCAGGGTCCGCTGCTGCGCGTCGTCCGCGGGGAGCCGTCCGCCGAGGAGCTCGCCGCGCTCACGGTTGTGGTCGCCGCGCTGTCCCAGCGCAGGGAGCGCCGCCGGCCGACGCCGGTCGGTGCATGGGCCTCCTTCGCCGACGGCCAGCGCCGTCCCCTCCAGCCCGGCCCCGGGGGCTGGCGCGCCGCAGGGAGGTTCGGGTGAGCTCCGACCGCCGTCTGGTCCTCGCCTCCGCATCCCCGGCCCGCCTCTCGCTGCTGCGGCAGGCCGGGCTGGCGCCCGAGGTCGTGGTCAGCCAGGTCGACGAGTCGACCGTCTCCGCCCCGCGCGTGGCCGAGCAGGTCGCCCTGCTGGCATCGGCCAAGGCCGCAGCCGTCGCCAAGCAGGAGACCGACGCCCTCGTGATCGGGGCCGACTCGCTGCTGGAGTTCGGCGGCCGCCCGGTGGGAAAGCCCGCCGACGCGACGGAGGCCCGGGAGCGCTGGCAGCGCATGGGCGGCCGGTCCGGCGTCCTGCACACCGGCCAGGCGCTGTTCGACGTGCAGGACGGCGCCGTGGTCAGCCGCGACATCGCCGTCGCGTCCACGGTCGTCTACTTCACGACCCCCACCCCGCAGGAGCTCGAGGCCTACCTCGCGACGGGCGAGCCGCTGGCGGTGGCCGGCGCCTTCACCCTCGACGGCCTGGGTGCCCCCTTCGTGCGCCGGGTCGAGGGCGATCCGGCCGCGGTGGTCGGGCTGTCGCTGACCGTTCTGCGCACCCAGCTGGCCAAGCGCGGGCTGGCGATCACCGACCTCTGGCGCCGCTGAGCGGACTCAGGGAGCCCGGCGCTCCACACCCACGGCAGCCGGGCCCCAGTCGCTGTCCACGACCAGCAGCGGGTCGCCGTCTGCTGCCGCCGGGTCGGTCACCCACACCGCGCACGGCTCGTCGCCGCGGGCCGCCGCGCGCGAGCCGAACAGCAGCGTCCAGTTCCCGATCACGCGGGCGGGGTGGCCGGCGCGTTCCAGCCGGAACGCCAGCCCGGAGGCCACCGGCCACCGGTCGGTGGTGCCGATGTCCACGAGGACCGGCGAGCGGGCGCATCCGGGGATCCCGGCGAGGACGGCGAGGACCCGATCGGCGCTGCGCTGGACGCCGACGGAGTCGGGGCGGCTCCGCTCGCCGTCGCGGAGCGTGGCCGACGCCGGCCCCACCAGTGCCGCGAGGAGGGCCGCCGTCCCCGCGACCGCCACCGTCCGGTGGACACGTGACCGGGACCCGGCCGGGCGCGGCAGCCGGCGGCCGAGGTCCGCCGCGACGGCGGCGAGGAGATCCAGGACGGCGAAGAGGAGAACCATGGGGATCGCGCCGAGCCAGATGAGGACGTAGGTGAGCAGCGGCCCCTCGAGCAGCACCGCCGACGCCAGGCCGGCGACGGTCGCCGCCGCCAGGGCCAGCCCGAGCGCCGGGAGCAGGCGCTCCCCGAGACGGCGGCCGACGAGGACGACGAGGAGCGCCACCGGCACGGGGATCAGCAACGCGATCAGGACGTCGGGACTCGCGAGGTGGACCTCCGGCGCCAGCGGGCCGAGTGCCCGGCCGAAGGGGAAGTAGCCCAGCACCCGCCCGGCGAGGGCTAGGCGGTCGGCCAGCGGGGCGCCCTCCTGATCCCCGTGCAGGAAGTAGTCGGCCAGCGCCGTCACGTTGGCCGGTTCGCCCGCGGGAGGTGCCGCCTGCTGGATCAGCGGCGGGAGCCACGCCAGCGCCGCGACCGCGAGCCATGGCAGCGCGGCGAGGATGCGGCCTCGCCGGGCCGGCTGCGCCAGGGCCGCGGTGGCGACGACGACGCAGGTCGCGGCCACGACGGCGGTCCCGACGTGCGACTGCACGACGAACGACGCCGCCACCACGGTCGCCCCCCACCACCGCGTCCGGGAGGCCGGTGCAGCGACGGTGCGGGCGGTCAGCAGCACCAGGAGCGCGACCGGGAGGACGAGGGCGTACGGGTTCCACACCTTGAGCCAGATCTGCTCGGGCATGCGGGCGACGAACGCGAGGACGCAGGCGGCCATCAGCGGGGCGCGCCACGCAGCCGTCCTCGAGTGGACCGCGAGGACGACGAGCGCCGCGGAGAGGGCGTGCACGGTGAGCTGCGCCGCCACCAGCGCCGCGCCCGATCGACCCCCGAGCCCGTACACCGGCAGCAGGAGGTAGAACCACGCCGGACCCGGGTGGTACCAGCCCCACTGGGAGTAGGGACCGAGCAGCTGGGCGAGGTCGCCCGCCCGGTCGACCGCCAGCCCCGCGAGGGCTTCGTCACCGGCCAGGCTCGTCGACGTCGCCCCGCCGAGGACGTGGGCGATCGTGCGGACGAACGGCGCGACGGTGACCGCCAGGGCCGCACCCAGTGCGACCCGGGCGATCCGGGCCCGCCGCCGGTCGGGGGCGGCGGCCGCGCGCTCGGGTGCCGCAGCGATCGCGATGACTCCTCCGACGGGCCGGCGTCGATGCGCGGGCACGGGGTGTTCCCGGCGCTGCCGCACCCGGTGTGCGGCCAGCGACCACCCTGCAGCACTCCGGCCGTCCCCGCGCCGGGGCGTGACCTCCCGCGTGCTCGCTGCGGTGCGCTGGCTACAGTCCGAGGGTCCGACTTCGAGGGAGAATGCCGGTGCAGAAGGTCCTGATCGCCAACCGCGGCGAGATCGCGGTCCGGGTCGCGCGTGCGTGCAAGGACGCCGGGCTGACCAGTGTGGCCGTCTACGCCGAGCCCGACCGGGACGCCCTGCACGTGCGCACCGCCGACGAGGCCTTCGCCCTGGGCGGCACCACCCCCGGCGACTCGTACCTGGTGATCGACAAGATCATCGATGCGGCGAAGCAGTCCGGCGCCGACGCGGTGCACCCCGGCTACGGCTTCCTGTCGGAGAACGCCGACTTCGCCCAGGCGGTGCTCGACGCGGGCCTGACCTGGATCGGCCCCTCCCCCGAGGCGATCATCGCGCTCGGCGACAAGGTGCAGGCCCGGCACATCGCCACCAAGGCGGGCGCCCCGCTCGTGCCCGGCACCAAGGACCCGGTCAAGGACGCCGACGAGGTGGTCGCGTTCGCCGAGGAGCACGGCCTCCCCGTCGCCATCAAGGCGGCGTTCGGCGGCGGCGGCCGCGGGCTGAAGGTCGCCCGCACCAAGGAAGAGATCCCGGAGCTGTTCGACTCCGCCGTCCGCGAGGCCGTCTCCGCGTTCGGCCGCGGCGAGTGCTTCGTCGAGCGGTTCCTCGACAAGCCGCGGCACGTCGAGGCGCAGGTGCTGGCCGACACGCACGGCACCGTGGTCGTCGTCGGCACCCGCGACTGCTCGCTGCAGCGGCGCAACCAGAAGCTGGTCGAGGAGGCGCCCGCGCCCTTCCTCACCGACGACCAGCGCGCGCGCATCCACGAGTCGGCCAAGGCGATCTGCGCGGAGGCCGGCTACCACGGCGCCGGCACCGTCGAGTACCTCGTCGGCGCCGACGGCTCGATCTCGTTCCTCGAGGTCAACACCCGCCTCCAGGTGGAGCACCCGGTCAGCGAGGAGACCAGCGGCATCGACCTGGTCCGCCAGCAGTTCCGCATCGCCGCCGGCGAGAAGCTGGAGATCACCGAGGACCCGACGCCGCGCGGGCACAGCATCGAGTTCCGGATCAACGCCGAGGACGCCGGGCGCAACTTCATGCCCGCGCCGGGGCCGGTGCAGCGCCTCGAGATCCCGCAGGGGCCCGGCGTGCGCTGGGACTCCGGCGTCGAGACCGGCGGCGAGGTCGCCGGGGCGTTCGACTCGATGCTGGCCAAGCTGATCGTCACCGGGGCCACCCGCCAGGAGGCGCTCGAACGCGCCCGGCGGGCCCTGGACGAGCTGGTGGTCGAGGGCATGCCGACGGTGGTCTCCTTCCACCGGGCCGTCGTCCGCGACGAGGCCTTCACCAGCGAGCCGTTCACCGTGCACACCCGCTGGATCGAGACAGAGTGGGACAACCAGGTCCCGCCCTACGGCGCCGCCCCCGCCGAGGCCGAGGAGGCGGCGCCGCGGCAGACCGTCGTCGTCGAGGTCGGCGGACGGCGGCTCGAGGTGTCCCTCCCCGCGGGCCTGGCCGCCGGCGGCGGCGCCGCCGCGGGGGCCCCGGCCAAGCCGCGCAAGCGGGGCGGTGGCCACGGCGGTTCCGCCGCCTCGGGCGACTCCCTGACCTCGCCGATGCAGGGCACGATCGTCAAGGTCGCGGTCGAGGACGGCGCCACCGTCGAGGCCGGCGACCTCGTCGTCGTCCTGGAGGCGATGAAGATGGAACAGCCGATCACCGCCCACAAGGCCGGGACGATCTCCGGCCTGTCCGCCGAGGTCGGCGCTGCGGTGACCAGCGGGGCCGTCATCTGCACCATCGCCGACGCCGCCGAGTAGCCGCCGGAGGAGGAACTCAGGAGCGGCGGACCTCGCTCGCCGCGCTGACCCACGTCAGCGTGCCGCCCTGGAAGCGCTGGGCCTGTCCCTCGGGGACCGTGCGCTGGTCCTCCAGCGGGTAGCCCAGCGGGCCCTGCTCCACGCCGGCGTCGGTCCACGCGTCGGCGATCGGACCGTCGGGCACCGGCCAGGCGCCCGAGGTCGGCGACCAGTAGACCGATCCGTGCTGGAAGGACTGGGCGCACCCGCCCCGGTTCAGGCCGCAGCGCTCGTCGGACACCGGGTAGCCCAGCGGGCCGGACTCGCCTCCGGTCCCGAGGTACCGGCCGCGGATCGCACCGAGCACCACCTGCACGGTCGTGGACGAGCTGCCGTACAGGGAGCCGCCCTGGAAGTCCTGCCGGCAGCCCCCGTCGGGCAGCCCGCACACGGTGTCGGACACCGGGTAGCCCAGCCGGCCGTGCTCCCAGCCCAGCGTCCCCCACCGGTCCCGGACCGCGCCGTTGAGGACGATCCGCGTCCCGGCGACTGGGGAAAAATAGATCGACCCGTTCTGGAACATCTGCCAGCAGCCGCCGCCGACCAGGCCGCAGCGCTCGTCGGAGAGCGGATAGCCCAGCGGGCCACCCTCGGCCCCGGACCCGAGGTACCGGGCGCGGATCGCTCCGAGCACGAAGTGCACCGGCGTGGAGGAGCTCCCGATCAGCGAGCCGCCCTGGAACTCCTGCCGGCA
The DNA here is from genome assembly GCA_035296685.1 of Blastococcus sp. Classification (GTDB taxonomy): domain Bacteria; phylum Actinomycetota; class Actinomycetes; order Mycobacteriales; family Geodermatophilaceae; genus Blastococcus_B. Next base: position 39,858 of record DATHAK010000206.1, on the reverse strand, counting down.
GCCGCCACCGGCCAGGCCGCAGGTCGTGTCGCCGACCGGATAGCCCATCCGGCCGTGCTCCCAGCCCAGCGCGCCCCACCGGTTGCGCACCGCGCCGTTGAGGACGATCCGCGTCCCCGCGACCGGCGAGTAGTAGATCGACCCGTTCTGGAACATCTGCCAGCAGCCGCCGCCGACCAGGCCGCACCTCTCGTCGGACAGCGGATAGCCCAGCGGCCCGCTCTCCGCCCCCGAGCCCACGTAGCGCGCGCGGATCGCCCCCACCACGAAGTACACGGGCGTGGAGGAGCCGCCGTACAGCGAGCCGCCCTGGAAGTCCTGCCGGCAGCCACCGCCCACCAGGCCGCACGTCGTGTCGCCCACCGGATAGCCCATCCGGCCGCGCTCCCAGCCCAGCGCCCCCCACCGGTCGCGCACCGCGCCGTTGCTCACGATCCGCGTCCCCGCGACCGGCGAGTAGTAGATCGACCCGTTCTGGAAGACCTGCCAGCAACCGCCGCCCACCAGGCCGCAGCCCTCGTCGGACCGCGGATAGCCCAGTGCGCCGCTCTCCCCGGCCGCACCGAGGTAGCGACGCCGGATCTCGCCCAGGACGAGGGACGCCGGGGTGGCGGCACTGGCGTAGAGGGAGCCGCCCTGGAAGTCCTGCCGGCAGCCGCTGGCCGGCAGCCCGCACACGGTGTCGGACACCGGATAGCCGAGCCGGCCGTTCTCCCAGCCCAGCGCGCCCCACCGGTTGCGCACCGCGCCGTTGCTGACGATCCGCGTCCCGGCGACCGGCGAGTAGTAGATCGAGCCGTTCTGGAACGCCTGCCAGCACCCACCGCCGCGGAGCCCGCAGGCCACGGCCATCACGGGGAGCCCGAGCCGGCCGGCGCTGCCGCCCGCGGCGGCCCAGGTGTCCCGGAAGGGGCCGGCGAGCACGGCGAACGCGCCGCGCGCCGCCGTCCAGGACACCGTGCCGCCCTGGAAGGACTGGACGCAGGAGACGGAGTCGCACGCCTCCGCACCGTCCGGGTACCCCAGCGGTCCGGCCTGCGCGCCGTTCTGGGCGTGGAAGGCCGCGATCGCACCCGCCGTCCGGACGGCGCCGGTCTCCGGCGACCAGTACATCCAGCCGTTGCTGAACGGCTGGCGGCAGCCGCCCCGCAGGAGTCCGCAGGCGGTGTGCGCACTCGGGAAGCCCGGGCCGGTGATGCCGCCGGCCGCGAGCCAGGCGGGATAGATCTGGCTGTGGATCAGATAGGCCCGGCCACCGCCGCCGGCCCACCAGACGATCGCCCCGTGCTGGTAGGTGCGCTCGCAGTACCGGGTCACGAACAGCAGCCCGCAGGTCTCGGCCGAGACCGCCGAGCCCATCACGCCCGCGTCCCCCTGGGCCGCCTCGTGGGCCAGGGTGACGGCGCTGACCGGCTCGATCCGCACGGTCGCCGCCGTCGGGTCGACGGTCTGCACGGTGACCCGGAAGGCGGCTCCGGTCACGGGGTCGTCGACGCGCACGGGCACCCCCGGCCGGAGCGCGACCTGGACGTCGGCCGGCGCATCGGTCGGGGTGGCGTCCAGGAGGAGCGACGTGTCGTTCCCCTCGCTGTCCTCGCGGAGGAGGACCCCCGCCTGGAGGCCGACCCAGTTGCCGGCCGTTCCCAGGTACGCGTCCCGGCCGGCCGCGGGGCGGTACTCGAGCCAGTACTTCCTGCCGTCGGAGTTCCTCAGCGCGACGCCGCGGAGGCCGGTCCGTCCCGACACGGGCGACAGCGTTACGGTCTCCGGCGGACTCGTGAGCTCGAGGAGCCGGGAATTCACCAGCACGAGCCGGGCCGCCTGCACCACGTTGAGCGAGCCCAGCTCCTCCCAGGAGGCGCCCATGACGTCGTAGTAGTCGCGGTACCCCTCGACCGAGCACCCCTGTGCGTAGCCGTCGGCGGGGCACAGCAGTTCCGACGAGTGCCCGAGCCCGAGGTTGTGCCCCAGCTCGTGCGCCATCACCGACGTGGCGGCTTCCCGGACGTAGGAGAAGCCCCCGCTGGCGGGGCTCCACCCGACCTCGGCGAGTCCGTAGGAACAGGCGGGCAGCCCCGACTCCGGCAGGTACAGCAGGAGGTGCTTGCCGGCCCCCGGCACGAAGCCGACCCGCCGCGCCGCCTCCTCCCAGAGGGCGTACGGGTCGTCGCACCCGGCCACCGTGGTGATCCAGTCCCGCGACGCCGTGACGCCGAGCCGGATGGCGCCGTCGGTCTCCCGCTCCCAGAAGTCGGCGACCGGCCCGTTCACCGCGTTCACCACCTGGGCGAGCGTGGTGCCGTCCCGGACGCCGCCGGCCGGCACCACCATGGCCACCGTCACCGCGTTCGTCCAGGGCAGGGTGGCCGGCGCGGCCGGCGCGGCAGGCGCGGGCTGGTCGGGAGGAGTGGCGAGCACCTCGGTCTCGAGCACCTCGTGCGCGCGCTCGTACCCGTCCTCCCTCGACGCCGCGTCGCTCACCGTGCCACCGAGGGTCACCTCGACGGTGGCACCGGACTCGATGCCGGCGACGTCGCCGGTGTCGAGCCGGACCCGCTCCCCGGCGGCCGTGCGCAGATAGCTGAGCGGCCCGTCGTCCCGGTGGCTGCCCGTGTCCTGCGGGTCCCCGTACTCGACCCAGACCGTCGTGAGCTCGCCCGTGATCGTGTCCCCGGCCGACACGTCGTCCTCCGCGGACGCCCCGGTCTGCCACCCCAGGACGGGCACGGCCAGCCCGGCCGACAGCCCCACGACGAGCAACCGCTCGAGTCGCGGACGACGGGCAGGAAACACAGCAGGGCTCCAAGGGCGGGGGTCCGGAGTCATCTCACCCGCCGGACCCCTCGTCGTGCGGGCGACGCGCCGATACGGTGCGTACCCGGGTCGTTACCGAGTGAGAGGACGGGGCCGGCGCACCCGGCGGACGACCAGCAGCGCGCTGGCCGCGACCAGTGCACCGGCGGCCGCGACGAGGAACGGGCTGCCCGTCGAGCTGTCCGCGGCGGGCCGCAGGGCGGGCGCGGTGCGCAGGGAGCGCCCGTCGAGCTCCGGCGTGCCGGCCGCGGCGGGGGCGACGGCGTCATTGGGGAGAGCGCCGTCCGCGCTCATCACGGTGCCCGTTCCCGTGCCGGCCGGCGCCGGCTCGGCGGCAGCGGCCGCGCCGGCCGCCGGAGGCGTCGGCGTGACCGTCAGGACGGCGCCGGCGGCGGTGACGCCCTGGACGAGGATCGAGAAGTCCCCGCCGGACACGGGCACCGCCACGCCGACCGGGAGGGCGGCCTGGTAGTCGGCGTCCCAGCCGGCGGCAGGCCCCGGCGTGCCGTCGAGCAGCACGGAGGTGTCCGGCATGGCGCCGGCGCGGCGCAGCAGCACCCCGGCGTCCAGGCGTCGGGCGTCCTCGCCGGTACCCAGCCACTCGTCCCGTCCGCTGGCCGTGCGGTACTCGAGCCAGTAGTCGACGCCCTCGGCGTCGGTCAGCCGCACCGCCCGCGTGCCGGTCCGGCCGGACAGCGGGGCGAGCGTGGTGGTGCCGGGAGCGTCGTGCACCGTGAGGGACCGGGTCTGCGCCGCGGGCAGCAGGTTGATCCGGTCGGCCTGCGGCGCGGTGAGCGAGCCCAGCCGGCCCCACGACCCGCCCATGACGTCGTAGAGGTCGCGGTACGCGACGGTGCGGCAGGCGGTGTCCTCGACGGCACCGTCGCACTGCTCGGCGGAGGAGTGCCCCAGCCCGAAGTTGTGCCCGAACTCGTGCGCGAGGGCCGACGGCAGGGTGGTCTGGACGTAGAGACGTCCGCCGGACGTCGTCGCGCCGCCGACCTCGGCCAGCGCGTAGGAGCAGCCCCGCGCGGCGCCGCTCAGGTACAGCAGGAGGTGGTTGCCGTCGCCGGGCACGAAGTCCACCGCGTCGGCGACCTCGTCCCACAGGGCGCCGGCATCGGCGCAGCCGGCGGTGGTCGTCGTCCAGCCGCGGGAGGCGACCACGCCGAGCCGCACCGATCCGCCGCTCTGCTCCGACCAGAAGTCGGCGACGGGGCCGTTGACCGCGTCGACGACCTGCGCCTCGGTGACGCGGTCGGCGGGGACACCGCCAGGCCGCACCAGCACGACGGTGACCCGGTTGGTCAGGCCGGCGGGGTCGGCCGGCCCGGGCGCCGCCGTGGGCAGCGTGACGACCTGCTTCTCGAGCACCTCGAGGGGGGCGTCGGCGGTGCCGGCGTCGGTGCCGTCGCCGTCCGCGGCGCTGACGGTGAGCTCGACCGTGGCGCCGGTCGGGACGTCGGCGACGGCGGCGGAGTCGATCCGGACGGCGGCGCCCTCGTCGGGCTCGACCCAGGCGACCGGCCCGTCGGGCGCGGAGCCGGCGGCGGCGTCCGGGTGGGCCTCGGCCCAGGCCTGCACCAGGCGCCCGCTGAGGGCCGTACCGGCCGGCTCGTCAGCGGCGGCGGCGGCGCCCGGCAGGACCGCCGCGGACGCGGCGGCGGACGCGAGGGCCGCGCCGACGACCAGGGCGCGCAGCGGACGCGGCAGCGCACGGCGGGCGCCGGAGCGAGGAGCGGAGGAGCGGACGGAAGGCATCCACTCTTCCATCGGCGGTGCCGGCGCTCATCGGCACCGCCGAGCGGATATTGAGCGGAACGCTCGTCACAGTCGTCGCATCCGTCGCTGGGCCCCCGGGGGCCACGGGGGAACTGTCAGGCGAGGTGGTCGGCGCCCATCAGCCGTCGTCCGGCCTCGGTGATCGAGCCGGACAGCGAGGGGTAGATCGCGAACGTCTGGGCCAGGTCGGCGACGGTCAGCCCCTTGGTCACCGCCAGCGTGATCGGCAGCACCAGTTCGGAGGCACCGGGCGCGACGACGACCCCGCCCATGATCACGCCGGTCGACCGCCGGGCGAACAGCTTGACGAACCCGTCGTGCAGGTCGCCCATCTTGGCGCGGGCGTTCGTCGCCAGGGGCAGGCGGAGCACCTCGATGTCGCCGTCCTCCGGCAGGCTCTTCTCCTGCACCCCGACGGTCGCGATCTCCGGGTGGGTGAACACGTTGGCCGACACCGTCTTGAGCCGGATGGGGGCGACCGCCTCGCCGAGGGCGTGCCACATGGCGATCCGGCCCTGCATGGCGGCGACCGAGGCCAGCTGGAAGACGCCGGTCACGTCGCCCGCCGCGTAGATGCCGGCCACCGACGTCCGCGACACCCGGTCGACGACGACGTGCCCCGACTCGGTGACCGCCACGCCGCACTGCTCGAGGTTGAGCCCGGCGGTGTTCGGCACCGTGCCGACCGTCATGAGCGCGTGCGAGCCCTCGACGGTGCGGCCGTCGGTCAGCTCGACGACGATCCCCTTCTCGGTGCGGGTCACCTTCGCCGCCCGCCCCCGCTCTGCGATCCGGCCGCCCCGGGACTGGAACACCTTCTCGACGACCGCGGCCGCGTCGGCGTCCTCGCCGGGGAGGACCTGGTCGCGGGAGGAGACCAGCGTGACCGGCACCCCCGCCTCCAGGTAGCCGGAGGCGAACTCCGCCCCGGTGACCCCCGAGCCGACGACGACCAGGTGCTCGGGCATCTCGTCGAGCTCGTAGACGTCGCGCCAGTCGAGGATGCGCTCCCCGTCGGGCTCCGCGCCGGGCAGCACGCGCGGGTCGGCACCGGTGGCGATGAGGACGACGTCGCCCTCCAGCTCCTCGGCGACGCGCCCCTCGGAGTCCACGACCTCCACGGAGTGCGCGGCCAGCCCACGGACGGCGTCGGAGAGCCGTCCCTGCCCGGCCACGATCCGCACGCCCTCGGCGCGCAGCCGGGCGTGGATGTCGGCGGACTGGGCGACGGCCAGGCCCTTGACCCGGTGGTTGACCGAGGCCAGGTCCAGGCTCACGGTGGCCAGCTCGGCGCCCTGCAGCCCGAGGACGGCGGAGTCGCGGACCGACGTCATGGTGCCGGCCGCGGCGATGAGGGTCTTGGACGGGACGCAGTCGGTGAGGACGCTGGCGCCCCCGATGCCGTCCCGCTCGATGACGGTGACCTCGGCAGCGAGCTGCGCGGCGACCAGCGCGGCCTCGTAGCCGGCCGGTCCGCCGCCGATGATCACGATGCGGGTCATGGGTCCTTCCCCGGTGCTCCGACGGACGTTCGCGGGCCATTCTCCCCGGTGCCTCCCCGGAGCGCTGGAACCGATGTCCTCCGACGCGCGGCGGGCGGGTCGTTAGTCTCGGCGCGATGGGCCTCTACGCCGCGTACGGATCGAACATGGATCCCGCACAGATGCTGCGCCGCTGCCCTTCCTCACCGCACACCGGCACGGGCTGGATCCGGGGATGGCGGCTCACCTTCGGCGCCGAGGAGTTCGGCTGGGAGGGCGCGCTGGCGACCCTGGTGCCCGACGACGACCGGTCCGACGGCGTCTTCGTGGCCCTCTACGACCTGACCGACGCCGACGAGCGGACGCTCGACGGCTGGGAGGGCGCCGACCACGGCCTGTACCGGAAGCTGCACCTGCGGGTGAACACGCTGGCCGGCGACGTGGTGGCCTTCGTCTACGCCCTCGACGCCTTCGAGGGCGGCCTGCCCTCGGCCCGTCACCTCGGCGGCATCGCCGACGCCGCCGAGTCCGCGGGCGCCCCGACCGACTACGTCACCGCGCTGCGCTCCCGGGAGTGCCGGTCCACCGGAATCTGAGCGGAGGTCCCTCCCCTGTCAGGCCCCCGCGCGGGGGTCGACGAGGGCGACGACCGGCCCGCCGTCGACGTCCGGCGGGCACGCGGCCCCGATGGTGCTCACATCGACCTGCGCCGCCCGGACGGGTGCGCGCAGCTCGAGGGTGAACGTCGCCTCCTGTCCGGGGGCGAGCCGGAACGAGCGGGTCGCCCGCTCGTCCCTCGAGCTCAGGGTCACCCGCACCTCCGGCACCGCGCACGCCCCCGCCCGCAGGGAGCCGGTGAGCGAGGCGAAGGCCGGGCCCGCGTCCAGCGACCGGACGTCGAAGCCGGCGCTGCCCCCGGCGAGCTGCCAGACGCTGCCCGCGGTCTCGGCGACCGGCGATCCCGGCGCGCCCTGTCCGGGCGTGATCCGCGGCGGGGCGTAGAAGGTGCCGACGCCGCCGGGCTCCTCCGGCAGGCGCTCGGTGGCGGGCAGTGGACCGGCGGGTGCGGGCAGCCGGTAGGCCAGCCAGTTGCCCTCGAGGCCGGTGGCGACCGGCCCGCCGAGCAGGTCGGTGAGCTCCCCGGTCACCCGGTCGGCGTCCTCCTCGGCGTAGCCGCGCCGGTCCACGTGGACCGCGCAGAAGCCGCCGGCCTGCAGCGCCGGGACGTCCGCGGCGTCGACGTCGTCGCCCAGCGCCTTCTGCCAGGCGCCCGCGAGCGTGCCCTTCATCGCGCCCGACGACCACTCCTTGGCGGGGTTGGTCAGCGCCGGCCACAGCTGCTCGTAGCCGGTCATCCCGACCTTGGGCGGCTCCTCCGGATAGCCGATGTAGGGCAGCTCCAGGACGCCGCACCGCCCGGGAACGGCCTCGTTGAGCGCGGCGGCGTAGGTGTATCCCGCGCCGCTGAACCGGCCGCCGGCGGCGGAGGCGGCGGCGAACACCGAGCGGAAGGGCAGCACCGAGTCCAGGACCACGACTCCCAGCGCCACCCCGGCGACCACGAGGGTGGCACCGCGGGGCCGACGGATCCGGAGCCGCTGGAGGACCAGGCCGGCGCCGATCAGCACCAGCGTGAAGAACACCGGCAGCAGCCGGTCCCAGCCGCGCAACTGGGGGCTCACGAAGGCCGAGAAGAGGTAGTTCAGCCCCCACGGCACGAAGAACAGCAACGTGGTGACGAGCAGGAGGGTGACCAGCCCGAGGCTTCCCGCCTGGCGCTCGGGAGCTCCGGGCGCCTGCCCGCCGTCCGCCGCTCCGCCGGCGGCCGACCGCGCGGTGCGCCGGGCGAGGACGAAGGCGCCTGCCGCGAGCACGAGCACCGCCACGGTGGTGGAGACCGACCCGAAGTCGGAGTACCAGCGGGGCATGGAGTGGGTCTGGCTCGGGATGACCCCGGTCCAGATCCAGTCCTTGCCCTCGTCCGCCGCGCCCTCCACGAGCCGGTTGACCGGGCCGAAGCCGGGGATGCGCGAGATGGGCGCGGGCAGCAGCGTGAAGACGAGGGCGCCACTGAAGATCACCGAGTCGACGACGGCGCGCGCGGCGACCGGCTCGATCGGCGGATGGCCCGCCTGGTACAGCACGGAGGGGGCGAGGACGGCACCCAGCAGCACCCCGACGGCGGCCACCGGCGCCGCGGCCCGCAGCAGCTCGCGCCACCCCGCCCCCCGGGCGACGCGGTGGAGCCAGGCCGCGGCACAGATCAGGACCGTGAAGCAGGCGTAGTAGATGCCGCTCGCGGCGATCGCCGCCGATACGAGGAGCAGCGTCGCTACGAACGGCGCCCGGCGCGTCGCCCCGGAGCGGAGCCGCCGCTCGACGGTCCCGTTCCCGACGAGCAGGGCGAGCCCGACCCCGAGCACCGCCGAGAACATGGTGCCCAGGTGGATGTGGACGATCCGGTACCAGTGGTACGGGACGAAGGTCAGCGCCAGCGCCGCGACCACCATGAGCGGCCCGCGGAGTCCGGCGATGCGGAAGACCCACACGGCCGCGAGGGCCGTGACGGGGAAGGAGAGCGCGAAGACGAGGTTCATGCCGAGGAAGGGATTGCCCGTCGCCCAGGTCAGCCCGCCGGCGACCGCGTTGAGCAGGACGTCGGCGGTCGGGTAGTCGCGCAGCTCCATGCCGAACGGGAAGCCGAAGGAGGAGTTGCCGAACGGCGCGCCCTGGGCCCACATCCGCGCCGTGGCGTACGCGGGCAGGAGGTCACCACCCCCGAGCGGCGTCGCGAGCCGGGTCGCCCCGCCGCCGAAGCCCAGCAGGAAGAGCACGCCGGCGGTTCCCGCCGCGACGAGGTACTCGACCCACGCGGGCCAGGCCGTCCACCGGTCGGCGCCGCTCGCGGACCGGCGACCGTCGACCTCGGACCTGCGGTGCTCCGCGCGCGGATCCGCCGACACGGACGTCGCCATCAGGCGGCGTCCCCACGGCGGCGGGCCCCGGCGCCGGGACCGCCGGCCGTCCTGCGGTCGCCCTGCGGTCCCCGCCGGTCCTCCAATCCACCCTGTTGCGCCACCTCGGCCAGGAACGTGTCGTGGTCGCGGATGTAGTCGTCGGCGTCGTAGGGATCCGACGCGAGCACCAGCAGGACGGCGTCGGCCGAGTAGCGGTACTGCGTCCCCCAGATCATCGGCGCCACGTGCAGGCCGACCTCGGGGCGGTCGAGGACGAACTGCTGCCGGTTGCGCCCGTCGTCGACGACGGCGCTCACGCTGCCCTGGACGCACACCAGCAGCTGGTGGCACCTGCGGTGCGCATGGGCCCCGCGCACGTCGGTGGACGGCACCCCGAAGACGGTGAAGAACCGCCGCGGGACGAACGGCAGCTCGCCGTCGAAGTTGGCCGCGACGAGGCTGCCGCGCAGGTCGTCGACGCGGGTCAGCCGCAGCACGCTCACCCCGGGAACCCGGCTCTCGGGCAGGGACCCGACGGCCGCCGGCTCGGCGTCGGCCTCCACGCTGTCGGCGTCCACGTAACCGACGATGCGGGCCGGGTTCCCGACGACGATCGAGTTGGGCGGCACGTCCTTGGTGACCACCGCGCCGGCGCCCACCATCGCCCGCCGTCCGATGGTGACCCCGGGCAGGATGGTCGCGTTCGCGCCCAGTGACGCGCCGGGCCCCACCAGCGTCTCCGCGAACTTCTCGGGATAGGCCTGGCTGCGCGGGAACGCGTCGTTGGTGAAGGTGACGTTGGGCCCGACGAACACGTCGTCGGCCAGCCGGACGCCGTCCCAGAGCTGCACGCCGCACTTGACCGTCACGCGGTCACCGACCACGACGTCGTTCTCGACGAAGACGTGGTCGCAGATGTTGCAGTCGGCGCCGATGCGCGCGCCCGGCAGCACGTGGGCGAAGGCCCAGATCCGGGTGCCCCCGCCGACCGTCGTGCTCTCGCACAGGCCCTGGTCGTGGACGAAGTAGTTCATGGGCTCTCTCTGTTCGCGGCCGGCGGCCGGCCCTCCGCGGATCTGCGGACGGCGGCGCGGAGTGCGCGCTCCCGGTCCTCAGGTGACCACAGGGCCCGGCACGCGCTCCGGACCGGCACGCAGCACACCCGACGATAACGGCCCGCCGGGGACCGCTGACACCGTTGACCCCATCCGTCCCATCCGCTCCGGATCCGACTGGGGAAACGGTCCGTCACATGTCATGCTCGTAGCGTGACGTCCCGCTCCACACCGGTCCTCGAGGGTGCCAGAGCTCTGGACGACATCCCGCTCAACGACCTGGGCCGGGGGTTCGCCGCCCTGGAGACCGAGCTGCGCGGCGCCGTCGACCAGGTGCTGACCAGCGGCTGGTACGTCCTCGGCCCGCAGCACGACGCCTTCGAGCGCGAGTTCGCGGCCGCCACGGGTGCCGCGCACTGCGTGGGGGTCGCCAACGGCACCGACGCCCTCGAGCTGGCCCTGCTGGGCGCCGGCTGCCGTCCCGGGGACGAGGTCGTCACCGCGGCCAACGCCGGGATGTACACCGCCACGGCTGCGCGGAAGGCGGGGCTCGTGCCGCGCTTCGCCGACGTCGCCCCGGACACCCTCCTGCTTACCGCCGCCACGGTGGAGCCGGCCCTGACGCCGCGCACTCGGGCGGTCGTCGTCACCCACCTCTACGGGCGCCTGGCCGACGTCGGGCCGCTGCGCGACCTCTGCCGGGCGGCCGGCGTGGCGCTGGTCGAGGACTGCGCCCAGGCGGCCGGCGCGACGGGCCCGGAGGGGCCGGCCGGGTCCCTCGCCGACATCGCGGCCTTCAGCTTCTTCCCGACCAAGAACCTCGGCGCCCTCGGTGACGCCGGGGCGGTGGTGACCTCCGACCCGGACCGGGCGGCGCTGGTGCGCCGGCTGGGTCAGTACGGCTGGTCGAGCAAGTACACCGTCAGCGAGCCGAACGGGCGCAACAGCCGGCTCGACGAGCTGCAGGCCGCCGTGCTGCGCGTCAAGCTGCCGCACCTCGCGGGGTGGAACGCCCGCCGCCGCGAGATCGTCGCGCGCTACGCCGACGCCCTCGGCAGCGGCCCGCGGCGCATGGTGCACGGCGCCGACGCCGGCTCCCCCGCGTACGTCGGCCACCTCGCCGTTGTGTCGGGCCCCGACCGGGAGGGCGACCGCGCGGTGCTCGCCGAGGCCGGCATCCGCACCGACGTCCACTACCCGGTGCCCGATCACCGCCAGCCCGTGCTGGCCGGCGCGACGGCCGGCCTCTCGCTGCCCGTCACCGAGCGGGCGGCCACCGAGATCCTCACCCTTCCCTGCTTCGCCGAGATGACCGAGACCGAGATCGAACGGGTATTCGATGTCCTTCGTCGACTCTGACCTGATGGGCGCCCCCGTCTTCGACATGGCCGTGGTGCCCAGCGCGAGGACGGCGCCGGAGATCACCCTGTCCGCGCCCGCCGCCGCCGAGGTCGCCGTCACCTACTCCGTCGTCGTCCCCGTGTACGGCAACGAGGCGACCATCCCCGCGCTCCTGTCGCGCCTGGCCACCCTCTCCAGGGAGGCCGACGCCCCCGTGGAGGTCGTCTTCGTCGTCGACGGCTCCCCCGACAACTCGCTGCTGCTGCTCCGCCGGCTGCTGCCCGAGTCCGGGCTGCGGGCGCAACTGGTGACGCTGTCGCGCAACTACGGGTCCTTCTCCGCCATCCGAGCCGGGCTCGCCGTCGCGGCAGGCCGGTACGTCGCCGTCATGGCCGCCGACCTGCAGGAACCGGTCTCACTGGTCGAGGACATCTTCGCCCGGCTGGCCACCGGCGAGTACGACGTCGCCGTCGGTGTCCGCGCCGGGCGCAACGACCCGGCGATGTCCTCGGTCGCCTCCCGCGCGTTCTGGGGCTTCTACCGCCGCTACGTGCAGAAGGACCTGCCCGCCGGCGGCGTGGACATGTTCGGCTGCACCCGGCAGGTCGCCGGTGAGCTGCTGCGGCTCGAGGAGTCCCACACCAGCCTGGTCGGGCTCCTGTACTGGCTGGGCTTCCGCCGGGCCGAGGTGCCCTACGTGCGCCAGGAGCGGGAGCACGGCACCAGCGGGTGGACGCTGCGCAAGAAGCTGCGGTACATGAACGACAGCATCTTCTCGTTCACCGACCTGCCGATCACCGTGCTGATCACCGCCGGGTTCCTGGGGGTCGTCGCCTCGGTCGTCGCCGGCCTCGTGGTGTTCGTCGCGTGGGCCACCGGCAACGTCCAGGTCGCCGGGTACACCCCGCTGATGCTGATGCTGTTCCTCCTGTGCTCGTCGATCCTGCTCGCGCTGGGCATCGTCGGCTCCTACGTGTGGCGGACCTACGAGAACAGCAAGCGGCGCCCCGGTGCCGTGCCGATGCAGCACGAGCGGTTCCCCGGGACCCCGTCCCCCCGTGGCTGACCAGCCGGCCGCCGTCCCGGCACCCCTCGCTGCCGGGCCCGCGGGCGACCGCTGGGGCGAGCTGGTCCGCTTCGGCCTCGTGGGCGGCAGCAACACCCTGGTGACGCTCGCGCTCTTCGTCCTCCTCCAGCGGTGGCTGAGCGCACCCGTGGCCTACACCGTCGTCTTCGCCCTCGGCCTGACCTACACCACGGCCATGACCGCCACGGTCGTGTTCGGCAGCCGGCTCACCTGGCGCCGCGGGACCGCCTTCGCGGGCTGGTACCTGCTCGTCTACGCCGTGGGCCTGCTCGTCGTGCACGGCGTGCAGACGTTCTGGCAGGTCGGCGCCCTGGTCACCGCCGTCGTCACGGTGGTGGTCACCGCCCCCCTGAACTTCGCCGGCGGGCGCCTGCTGTTCCGCTCCGCTCCTCCCGCCATGGCCTGAGCCCGGCTGCGATCGGTACCGATCGGTCTCGGTTGCTGATCCGCCGGTCGGTTACCCTCGGTCGTGATGGCGGTCACATGCGCCCGTCGTCACCCCGGGAAGCCGACACGTCGCCATGAGGAGCCCCTGTGCCCCGTCCGCCCTTCGCGCACGACGTGGTCGTCATCGGGGGCTGCGGCCACGTCGGCCTCCCGCTCGCCGTAGCCCTCGCCGAACAGGGCGCGTCAGTGGTCGTCTACGACATCAGCGAGGAGTCGGTGAAGCTCCTCAACGACGGCGTGCTCCCTTTCGCCGAGGACGGCGCCGGGCCGGTGCTCGCCCGCGTCGTCGCCGAGGGGCGCCTGACGGCGACCACGGACCCCGCCTCCGTCGGGTGGGCGGAGAACCTGGTGGTGGTCATCGGCACACCGGTCGACGAGCACCTGAACCCCGACCCGTACGCCATCCCGCGCGCGCTGCAGGCGGCCGCCGACCACTTCCGCGACGGGCAGCTGCTGGTGCTGCGCAGCACCGTCTATCCCGGGGTGACCGCGCTCGTGGAGCGGCAGATCGCCGGCCTCGGCCGGGACATGGACGTCGCGTTCTGCCCCGAGCGCATCGCCGAGGGCCACGCGATGGTCGAGCTGCACGCGCTGCCGCAGATCGTGGGCAGCCGCACCGCCGGGGGCCGGGAGCGGGCGGCCGCGCTGTTCTCCCTGCTCACCGACGAGATCGTCTACGTGACGCCCGAGGAGGCGGAGGTCGCCAAGTTGTTCACCAACACCTGGCGCTACATCAAGTTCGCGACGGCGAACCAGTTCTACATGATGGCCAACGACCGCGGCCTCGACTTCGAGCGGATCCGCGACGCGATCACCCGCGGCTATCCGCGGGCCGCCGACATGCCGGGGCCGGGGTTCACCGCCGGCCCGTGCCTGTTCAAGGACACCATGCAGCTCGCCGCGTTCAGCAACAACACCTTCGGGCTGGGCCACGCGGCGATGCTCATCAACGAGGGCCTGCCGCTGTACCTGGTCGACCGGGCCGAGCGGCACCACGAGCTGAGCGGCATGACCGTCGGCATCCTCGGGATGGCGTTCAAGGGCGGCAGCGACGACATCCGCGAAAGCCTGAGCTACAAGCTGCGCCGCATCCTGCAGTTCAAGGCGCGCGAGGTCCTCACCACCGACCCACTCGTCACCACGGACGACCGCCTCCTCCCGCTCGACGAGGTGCTCGACCGCTCCGACCTGCTCATCGTGGGCGCACCGCACGAGGCATACCGGGGACTGGCCACCGACAAGCCGGTGATCGACGTGTGGAACCTCCTCGGCAAGGGCGTCCGCGTGTGACGGGGACGGTGCTCGTCTCGGGTGCGGCCGGCTTCATCGGCGGCTACGTCGTCGAGGAGCTGCTGCGCCGCGGGTACTCGGTGATCGGCGTCGACGACCACTCCAAGTACGGCCCGGTCGCGAAGTCCTACGACGACCACCCGGACTACCGGCTCGTCGTCGGCGACGCCCGCGACTCCGGCCTGCTCACCGACCTGCTGGCCGAGTGCGACCACTTCATCGCCGGCGCCGCGCTCATCGGTGGGATCTCCTACTTCCACGCCTACGCCTACGACCTGCTCGCCGCCAACGAGCGGATCATGGCCGCCAGCTGCGACGCCGCCGTCGCCGCGCACCGCGCCGGCCGGCTGCAGAAGGTCACCTACCTCAGCTCGTCCATGGTGTTCGAGTCGGCCGAGGAGTGGCCGTCGGTCGAGGGCTCCGAGCGCCGGATCCCGCCACCGCGGTCCTCCTACGGATTCCAGAAGCTGGCCGTGGAGTACTTCGCCCGCGCCGCCTGGGACCAGTACGGGCTGCCCTACACGATCCTGCGGCCCTTCAACTGCGTGGGCATCGGCGAGGCCCGCGCGCTCGGCGACGTCGAGGTGCGCAGCGGCAACGTCCGCCTGGCGATGAGCCACGTGGTACCCGACCTCGTCCAGAAGGTGCTCAAGGGCCAGGACCCGCTGCACATCCTCGGCGACGGCGACCAGGTCCGGCACTACACCTACGGCGGCGACCTCGCCCGCGGCATCGTCACCGCGATGGAGCACCCCGACGCGCGCAACGAGGACTTCAACCTGTCCACCGCGGAGAGCACGACGGTGCGGGAGCTGGCCGCGCTCGTCTGGCGCAAGGTGCGGGGGGACGGCGTCCCGCTGCGACTGGTGTCGGACCCGGCCTACGAGCACGACGTCCAGCGGCGGATCCCCTCGACGGAGAAGGCGGAGCGGGTCCTGGGATTCCGGGCGACGACGACCCTCGACGAGATGCTCGACGAGGTGGTCCCGTGGATCGAGAAGGCCCTCGCCGAGGGCACGATGTGATGGCGGCCGACGGGAGTGCCGACGGCGAGCAGCTCCGGCGGCTCTACGCGGAGCGGTTCGCGGGCGACCGCGACCGCCGCGCGGCGCTGTGGCGGGCGCTGTGCGCCGGCTTCTTCGACCGCTACGTCCGGCCCGACGACACCGTGCTCGACCTCGCCGCCGGTGGCTGCGAGTTCATCAACGCCGTCAGCGCGGGCACGCGCATCGCGGTGGACGTCAACCCGGCGGTCCGGGAGGCGGCCGCCGACGGGGTGACGACGATCGTCGCCTCGGCCGACCGTCTCACCGGGGTGCCCGACGCCAGCGTGGACGTCGTCTTCGCCAGCAACTTCTTCGAGCACGTCGACCGCGAGACGATCCTCGCGGTGATGACGGAGGGGCGGCGGGTGCTCCGCCCGGGCGGGCGCTTCCTGGTGCTGCAGCCCAACATCCGGTTCTGTGCCCGCGACTACTGGATGTTCTTCGACCACGTCACGCCGATCGACGACCGGGCCCTCGTCGAGGCGTTCCGGCTCGCGGGCCTGGAGGTCACCACCGTCGTGCCGCGGTTCCTGCCGTACACCACCAAGGGCCGGCTGCCCCCCTCGCCCCTCCTGGTCCGGGCCTACCTGGCCTTCCCGCCCGCCTGGCGCCTCCTGGGCAAGCAGTCCTTCCTCGTGGCGGAGCGCCCGTGACCGCCGTCCCCCGCGTATCGGTCGTCATCCCGTCCTACCAGGAGGGCGAGCGCATCCTGCCGGTGCTCGCGCGCATGCGGGAGGCCGTGACGCTGCCCTGCGAGGTGCTCGTGGTCGTCGACTCCCCCGACGACGCCACCGCGGTCGTCCTGCGCGACGCCGACGGCCGGGGCGACGTGCGGCTGCTCGTCAACGACTACGGCCGCGGCCCGGCCCACGCGATCCGGTACGGCGTCGACCGTGCCCGCGCCCCGGTGACGGTGGTGACGATGGCCGACGGCTGCGACGACCCCCGCCAGATCGACGACCTGACCCGGCTGGTCGAGCGGGGCGTCGTGGTCGCCGCGGCGTCGCGGTACATGTCCGGCGGCCAGCAGGTCAGCGGCCCGTTCCTCAAGGGGATGCTGGCGCGGATCGCCGGGGTGACGCTGCGGCTGTTCGCGCGCGTCGGGACCCACGACCCGACCAACTCGTTCAAGGCCTACTCCACGGCGTTCCTCCGCGAGGTCGGCATCGACAGCAGCTACGGCTTCGAGATGGGCCTGGAGCTGACCGCCAAGGCCCGCCGGCTGCGGCGGCCCATCGCGGAGCTGCCGACGATCTGGCTCGAGCGCCAGGCCGGGGTGTCGAACTTCCGGCTGGCCGAGTGGATCCCGGCCTATCTGCGCTGGTACCGGTTCGCCTTCGGGGGCCGGCTTACCCCTGAGCAGCTGCCGGAGGCGGTGTCGAGAAGCGGCTCGCCGGCGGCGCGCCGAGGACCGGGCCGCCGTTGACCGCCGGCGACGTGGCGCTGGTCCTCGGCTGCCTGGCGCTGGTGGTCTGGAGTTCCTGGCGCTGGGCCGCCGTCGCCCGGCTGCCGGGCGTCCTCGACGTCCTCGTCGCGTGCGGGGTGCTGACCTTCGGCACGATCGTCGCGACGGTGCTGCTCGTCGCGGGCGTGCTGCACGCGCTGTCGGCCGGTCCGGTGGTGCTGGCCGCGGTCGGCACCGCCGCGCTCGCGGCCGGGACGACGGCGACCCGCCCGCGGCGGGCACGGATCGCCGAGACCCGGCGGGCGCTGCGAGCCGCGCTGCGCACGCTCTGGCGGGGCCTGCGGTCGCCGCTGGTGCTCCTGCTCGCCCTCGCCGCCGGCGTCGCCGTCGGCTACCGGCTGCTGATCGCCGTCGCGTTCCCGGCCCTGGACTGGGACGCGCTGGCCTACCACCTCCCGATGGTCGACTACTGGCTCCAGGAGCGCCGGCTGCTGACCAACCCGTTCAGCTACTGGGCGCAGATCTACCCGGGTGCGGCGGAGTCGGGCATCGCCTGGCTGGGCGCGCTGACCGGATCCGTGCGCGCCGCGGCGGCGGTGCAGATCGGGGCCGCCGCACTCGGCGCACTCACCGTCGTCGCGCTGTGCCGGCGCGCGGGCTGCACCGCCCGCTCGTCGCTGGTCGGCGGGCTGCTGTTCCTGCTGGCGCCCATGGTGCTGACCCAGCTGTCCACGGCAGAGGTCGACATCGCCGCCGCCGCGACCCTGCTGGCCTGCTGGCACCTGCTGCTGATCGCGCTGCGGACCCGGGCGCCCGAGGAGGCCGCCCGGTGGACCGCAGTGCTGCCCACGCTGGTCATCGCCGGGGTGGGCGCCGGGGTGGCGGTTGGCGTCAAGGTCACCAACCTGCTCTCCGTCGCGGTGCTGGGCGGCGTCCTCGTGGCCACGGCGCTCCTGCGCGCGGTCCGGGACGGTGCCTTCGCGGCTGCCGCGGGCCGGGCCGTCGTCCAGCTCGCCTGCTTCGGCCTGCCGGCCGTGGCGCTCGGGGCCTACTGGTACGTGCGCAACGCGCTGCTCTGGGGCAACCCCTTCTACCCGCTGGCCGTCGCGGGGCTGCCCGGCAACGCCGAGGTCGTGGGGTTCGCGGGCGTCGACCCGCGGCAGGTGGGCACCACGAACCGCTACTGGGCACTGCTCGTGTCGTGGGCGAGTGACCTGGAGTGGCGGACGTACTTCTACGGCTCCTTCACCGGCGGCCTCGGGGCCCAGTGGCTGCTGGTCCTCGTGCCGGCGGTCGTCGTGGCGTTCGTGCTCCTGGCCCGCAGCCGGTACCGGCTCTACGCCTGGGCGTTCCTCGCCCCCGGGATCCTGCTGCTGCTGCTCTACCCCGGCTCGTACCACACCCGGTACACGCTGTTCCTCCTCGGTCTCGGCGGCGTCGCCCTCGGCGTCGTCCTCGACCGCCTGCCCCGACTGCCGGCCCAGGGCCTGCTGGCCGTCGTCACCGCGGCCGCGGTGTTCTCCGCGGCGGCCGCCTCGTGGCGTGCGCTCGACGTCTCCGGGGGTGACACCGGGGCGACGCCCCGCGGGGTGCTGGCCATGCTCCGCGGACCGGCGGGCGAGCGCGGGCTCGTCGGCCTGCGCGGAGCCTTCGCCGCCACCACCGGCGCCGAGCCGGGGTCGACGTTCGTGGTCCCCCCGGAGTTCGGCGACTTCGGCGAGCCGTGGGTACTCCCGCACGCCCTGTGGGGCGACGACCTGCAGCGTCGGGTGGTCAAGTCGGACGAGCCGATCGAGGACGCCGACCAGGCGCTCCGGGCGCTTCGCGAGCACGGCGCCCGGTACGTGGTGGTCGCCAAGAACACGCCCCTGGAGGCGGCACTGGACGCCGAGCCCGGCCGGCTGCACCCCGTCTTCGACGTCGGCTGGCTGGCCCGCGCGTGGACGGCAGGTCCCGGCGTGCGGCCGAGCGCGGAGTGACAGCGACGCGTCCTGGACCAGCGCCTCAGGCGGTGACCATCCACAGCGAGGCGCCACTGCCCCTGTCCGCCTCGAACTCGGGCCACACCTCGTTCATCTGGTCGCGGTGGACGTTGAGCATGTACGAGGAGAACCAGAGCATGCGGAACCTCGGGTTGTCCGTGAGGAGTGCGCGCAGCAGGTAGGCCTCGTTCCAGTAGCGCCCCTGAGCCACCCAGTGCCGCCAGTACTCGAACGGCCACGGGATGTCGTGGATGTGCACCAGGACCCCGGCCGGGAGCTGGGGGAGCACCTCGAGGAAGAGGAAGTTCACATCGGACCCGATGCGCGAGACGTGCGACGAGTCGATGAACAGCAGGTCGGCCGGCTCGATGTCCGAGAACACCTTCGGGTCGAGCAGCTCGGCACGTTCCTCGATCACGGTCACGCGGTCCCTGTCCGCGTCGGACAGGAGACCGTGGAGGCGTTCGGGGTAGGGGTCGATGAACGTGAAGCGGGTCCGCGAGTCGAGGTGCACGTCGTCGGTATCCAGCATGAGTGCCGAGGAGAACCCGGAGCCGACCTCGACCACCCGCGACGGCTGGAAGCGCCGCAGCATGCCGTACAAGGCGAGGGCGTCACCGCGGGCGAACATGTGGTTGTCGAAGCGGTACCGCAACTCGTGCCCGTCGGTCCACGGATGCTCCCGGGACAGGGTGGCGAGCTCGCCCATGAGCGCGACCTGCTCGTCGGCGCGCAGGTCGATGCCGGGGATCTCCGTGCGGCTCCGGAAGATCGTCTCCTCCCGCGCCCAGACGTCCGCCATGTCCGGGATGGGCGAGTGGAAATGTCCCGGCGGGTACTCACCGATGTCCGGGGCCGGCTGCTGCCGCACCTCCTCGAGCTGCGCCCGTAGCTCCGCTGCCTCCGCACGCAGCCGATCCGCCTCCATCTGGGCCGCGTCATGGCTCTGGCTGAGACGGCGGATCGGGGGGACGACATCAGCGGCCCGACGGACAGCTCGCCTCAGCATCTTCGCCACACTCGCACGCTAACTCGGAGACGCCTTCCGGCCACCACGGACCCTCCGGGCCCTCCAGGAAGGTGGCCCTGACGAGCCTGGACCTGCGGCGCGCCTCCGCGCTCGTGTCGTCAGGGGGCGAGGAACGTCTGCAGGATCTGCTGGGCCGCCAGCGCCGGGGTCAGCTCGCCCGAGAGCACGGCCTTCTCGAGCTCGGGGACGGTGGAGCGCACCCCGGGGTGCGAGCGCAGCGCGTGCTCGAGCCCGTCGCGCACCAGCTGCCAGGTCCAGCGCACCTGCTGGGCCCGCCGCCGCTCGTCGAACGCCCCCGATGCCTTCATCCGCTCCTGGTGCTCGACCAGCTTCGCCCACACGACGTCCAGGCCCTCGCCGGTCAGGCCGGCGCAGGTGAGCACCGGCACGTCCCAGCCGCCCTCGACGTGGCCGCGCAGCATCCGGATCGCCCCGGCGAGCTCCCGGGCGGCCTTCCGCGCGTCGGCGGCAGCGGGCCCGTCGGCCTTGTTCACCGCGATCACGTCGGCGATCTCGAGGATGCCGCGCTTGATCCCCTGCAGCTGGTCGCCGGTACGCGCGATCGTGAGGAAGAGGAACGAGTCGACCATCTCGGCGACGGTGATCTCCGACTGCCCGACGCCGACGGTCTCGACGAGGACGACGTCGTAGCCCGCTGCCTCCACCACGACCATCGACTCACGGGTCGCCTGCGCGACCCCGCCGAGGGTGCCCGAGGTGGGCGAGGGCCGGATGAACGCGTGCTCGTCGACGGCCAGCCGGGACATCCGCGTCTTGTCACCCAGGATCGACCCGCCCGACCGGGCCGACGACGGGTCGACGGCGAGCACCGCGACCTTGGAGCCGCCCGCCGTGAGCGTGACGCCCAGCTGGTCGATGAACGTCGACTTGCCCACGCCCGGCACGCCGCTGATGCCGACCCGGCGCGCTCCCCCGGTGTGCGGCAGCAGCTCGACGAGCAGCTCCTGCGCCCGCTCCCGGTGGTCGGCGCGCCGCGACTCGACCAGCGTGATGGCGCGGGCCATCACCCGCCGGTCCCCTGCCAGCACCCCCTCGACGAGCGCCGGTACGTCGATCGGACGACCCATCAGTGCCCGAGTCGTTCGGACAGTGTCTTCAGCAGATCCTGCGCCGCATCGGCGATCACCGTGCCCGGCAGGAACACCGCCGCCGCGCCCATCTCCTTCAGCGTCGGCACGTCGTCCGGCGGGATCACGCCGCCGACCACGATCACCACGTCGTCGGCGCCGAGGTCGGCGAGCGCCTTCTTCAGCGCGGGCACGAGCGTCAGGTGGCCGGCCGCGAGCGACGAGACGCCGACGACGTGCACGTCGGCCTCCACCGCCTGGCGGGCGACCTCCTCCGGGGTCTGGAACAGCGGGCCGACGTCGACGTCGAAGCCGAGGTCGGCGAAGGCCGTGGCGATCACCTTCTGGCCGCGGTCGTGGCCGTCCTGGCCCATCTTCGCGACCAGGATGCGCGGTCGCCGGCCCTCGGCCTCGGCGAACTCCTCGGCCATCCGCCGGGTGTCTTCCACGGGCGCTGATGCTCCTGCCTCGTCGCGGTACACACCGGAGATGGTGCGCACCTGGCCGGCGTGCCGCCCGTAGACCTCCTCCAGCGCGTCGGAGATCTCGCCGACGGTGGCCTTCGCCCGGGCGGCGTCTACCGCGAGCTTGAGCAGGTTCGAGTCGAGCTCGCTCCCCCGGCGTCGCTCCGCCGCCGCCCGCGCGGCGTCGGTGAGCCGGGACAGCGCCTCACGGACCGCGTCGCCGTCCCGCTCGGCGCGCAGCCGCTCCAGCTTGGCCTTCTGCCCGGCGAGCACCTGGGCGTTGTCGACCTTGAGCACCTCGATCGCCTCGTCGGCGTCGACCCGGTACTTGTTGACGCCGATGACCGGCTGCCGGCCGGAGTCGATGCGGGCCTGGGTGCGGGCCGCCGCCTCCTCGATCCTCAGCTTCGGGATGCCGTCGTCGATGGCCTGCGCCATGCCGCCGTGCTCCCCGACCTCCTGGATGTGCGCCCACGCGCGACGGGCCAGGTCGTAGGTCAGCTTCTCGACGTAGGCCGAGCCGCCCCACGGGTCGATGACCCGCGTCGTCCCCGACTCCTGCTGCAGCATCAGCTGGGTGTTGCGGGCGATCCGCGCCGAGAAGTCGGTCGGCAGCGCCAGCGCCTCGTCGAGGGCGTTGGTGTGCAGGGACTGGGTGTGACCCTGGGTGGCGGCCATCGCCTCCAGGCAGGTGCGGACGACGTTGTTGTAGACGTCCTGCGCGGTCAGCGACCAGCCCGAGGTCTGCGAGTGCGTGCGCAGCGCCAGCGACTTCGGGTTCTGCGCGCCGGCCTCCTTCACGAGCTTCGCCCACAGCAGCCGCCCGGCCCGCAGCTTCGCGACCTCCATGAAGAAGTTCATGCCGATGGCCCAGAAGAACGACAGCCGCGGCGCGAACGTGTCGACGTCGATCCCCGCGTCCGTGCCCGCCTTCAGGTACTCGACGCCGTCCGCGAGCGTGTACGCCAGCTCCAGGTCGGCCGTCGCCCCGGCCTCCTGGATGTGGTAGCCGGAGATCGAGATGGAGTTGAACCGCGGCATCTCCTGCGAGGTGAACGCGAAGATGTCGCTGATGATCTGCATCGAGGGCTTGGGCGGATAGATGTAGGTGTTCCGCACCATGAACTCTTTGAGGATGTCGTTCTGGATGGTCCCGGTCAGCTGCGCGGGAGCGACGCCCTGCTCCTCGGCCGCCAGGACGTAGAGCGCCAGGACGGGCAGCACGGCGCCGTTCATCGTCATCGAGACGCTCATCCGGTCCAGCGGGATGCCGTCGAACAGCTGGCGCATGTCCAGGATCGAGTCGATCGCCACCCCGGCCATGCCGACGTCGCCGACGACCCGTGGGTGGTCGGAGTCGTAGCCGCGGTGGGTGGGCAGGTCGAACGCGATCGACAGGCCCTTCTGTCCGGCGGCGAGGTTGCGCCGGTAGAAGGCGTTGGACTCCGCCGCCGTCGAGAAGCCGGCGTACTGCCGGATGGTCCACGGCTGCGTCGTGTACATAGTCGGGTAGGGCCCGCGCAGGTACGGCGCGATGCCGGGGTAGGTGTCCAGGAAGTCCAGCCCGGCGAGGTCGGCCGGCGTGAACAGCGGCGGGACGGCGATGCCCTCCGGCGTCTCCCAGGTCGCCTCCTCCACGCCCCGGCCGGTGGTTTCCTTGAACGCCTTGGCCCAGTCGTCGTGCGCCGCCGTCGCGGCGGGGCGGCCGAGCTCCACGGTGCCGAAATCGGGGATCTGGCTCATGCCTGCACTCCCAGCTGCTCGTGGGCCGTCCGCAACACGTCGATCGCGTCGCAGCCGGCGAACACGTATCCGTCCACGCCGTCGATCTGCAGGTCCGGCTTGCCGGCCAGCCACACGGCGGTGGCGCCGGCCTCCTTCAGCTCCGTCGCCAGCCCGGCGGCGTCGGCCGCGTAGTCCTTGTCGGTGCCGCAGATGCAGGCGACCGCCGTGCCCGCCTCGGCGAAGCCCGCGGCCCCGTCGCCGGACGGCGTCTCCAGCCCGCCGGCCTGGAACAGGTTGGCCGCGAAGGTCTCGCGGGCGGTGTGCCTGGCGACCGGGCCGATCGTGGCCAGGTAGACGGAGTGCCCCGCCCCGCGGCCGCGGAGCTCCTCGTACGCCTGCGCCGCCCGCACCTGCGGCAACCCGCCGGTCGGCAGCACCTCGGCCGCCGGCCGGCGCTCGGGCAACGCCTCGGCCAGGTTCGGGAACTCGCTGACGCCGACGATCGCATCGGTGCGGTGCGCCAGCCGCCGGGCGCGCTCGTCCCACGCCGCCGCGATCCGGTCGCGCACCAGACCGGAGTCCAACGCCGCGGCCAGCCCGCCGGCCCGCTCGATCTCGGTGAACCAGTCCCAGGCGGTCCGCGCCAGCGAGTCGGTCAGCGACTCGACGTACCAGGAGCCGCCGGCCGGGTCGAGCACGCGCGCCAGGTGGCCCTCCTCGACCAGGAGGCTCTGGGTGTTGCGCGCGATCCGGCGGGAGAAGGCGTCGGGCAGGCCCAGCGCCGCGTCGAACGGCTGCACCGTGACGACGTCGGCCCCGCCCACCCCGGCGGCGAAGCAGGCCACCGTCGTCCGCAGCAGATTGACCCACGGATCGTGCCGCGTGGTCATCACCGACGAGGTGACCGCGTGCTGGCGCTGGGCGCGCGCCTCGGGCGAAGCACCGCTGACGTCACCGACCCGGTCCCAGAGCCGGCGGGCCGCGCGCAACCCCGCGATGGTCGTGAACTGGTCGGCGCTCGCGGCGTAGCGGAACTCGAGCTGGCCGAACGCCTCGTCGACGGAGAGGCCGCCCTCGGTGAGCGCCCGCAGGTAGGCGGTGCCGGCCGCGAGCGAGCAGCCCAGCTCCTCGACCGCCGACGCCCCCGCGTCGTGGAACACGGTCGCGTCCACGACGACCGTCCGCAGTCCGTCATGTGCTGCGGCACGGCGGGCGACGTCGGCCAGGCCCGACAGGTCCTGCTGCTCGCCGGAGGACGCGTGCAGGCCCAGGGGGTCGAGCCCGAGCGAGCTGCCGGGGGCGAGGTCGGTGCGGCCCTCGACCAGCGACAGGAACGCCTCGGCGGCCGACTGCCCGCCCTGCACCGTCACCGGGGCGAGGTCGAGCAGGACGTCGGAGAGGACCTCGCCCAGGGCGTCGACCGGGATCGCGCCCTCGCCGAGCACCAGCCACAGCGAGGTGACGCCGTTCTCCAGGTCGGCGGCGATCGCCTCCTTCGTGGTCGCCACGTCGGGGTGCGCGTGCCGTTGCCGGACGTCCCACCCGCCGGGGACGCCGCTCTCCGGATGCGTGCCCGCCCGTGCACCCCGGACGAACGGCGCGAGACCCGGCACGCCAACCGCCGTCGGCAGGTCGCCCGCGTCCTCGGCGGTGTACAGCGGCGTGACGGAGACGCCGGTGGCGACCGTGCCCACCAGCGCCTCCTCGACGGGGTCGGGGAGGTCCTCACGGCCGGCCTTGCGCAGGACGCCGGCCACGAGTTCGCGCCACTGGTCGCGGGTCGCGGCGTCGAACTCGGCCGCGAGCGACAGGTCCTCGGGGACCGCGTGCTCCGCGGGCACCTCGGCGTCGGCGTGCGCCGGTCCGTCAGCCCGCTGGTCGGTGGAACTCATCGTCGGGTTCCCGTTTCTCGTCGACTGGTCGTCGGGCAGCAGTGTCCCCAGGCGCGGGGCGGCGGGTGCGGGCGGGTGGCGGCGGGCTGCCCGGACCGGGGTCGGCGTCGGCCTCCAGCGCGTGCAGGGCGGTGCGCGCCAGCAGCCGGATCCCGACGCCGATCGCCCGCTCGTCGACGTCGAAGGTGCCGCGGTGCAGGTCGAGCGGGGGCCCGCCGCCGTGGGTGCCGAGGCGCGCCAGGGCGATGGGGAGCACCTCGGCGAACCAGCCGAAGTCCTCGCCGCCCATGCTCTGCGGCGTCACGACGACGCGTTCGCTGCCCACCGTGCTCAGCGCGGCGGCGCGCATGAGGGCGACGGCCCGGGGGTCGTTGACCACCGGCGGCAGCCCGCGCACGTAGTCCACCTCGCACCCGGCGCCGGTGGTCGCCGTCACCCGGCCGACCAGGGTGCGCATGAGGTCCTCGGCGTTCTTCCACGCGTCCCGGTCGAGCACCCGCACGGTGCCGCGCAGCGTGCCGCGCTGCGGGATGGCGTTGGCCGCGATCCCCGCGCTGACCGCGCCCCACACCAGCGACATGCCGGAGCGCGGGTCGACCTGCCGGGACAGCAGCCCGGGGAGATCGGTGATCAGCCGGCCGAGCGCGTCGACCAGGTCGACGGTCAGCTGCGGGCGGGCGGTGTGCCCGCCCGGACCGGTCAGCGTGACGTCCAGCCGGTCGCAGGCCGCGGTGATGGCGCCGGTGCGCAGGCCGATCGTGCCGACCGGGAACGACGGGTCGCAGTGCAGCGCGAAGGCCCGCGAGGCGCCGTCCAGCACACCGGCAGCGACCACTTCGCTCGCGCCACCGGGAATGACCTCCTCGGCGGGCTGGAAGACGACGCGGACCGTGCCGGGCAGCCCGTCCAGCGCGGCCAGGGCCTGGGCGACACCCAGCGCGATCGTGGTGTGCACGTCGTGCCCGCACGCGTGGCAGAGGCCCTCCTTGGTGGATGCGTAGGGCACGTCCTTCGCGTCGCTGAGGGGGAGGGCGTCGATGTCGGCCCGCAGCACGACGATCGGTCCCCCACTGCCGATGTCGACCACGAGACCGGTGCCGGTCGGCAGCCGCCGCGCCTTGAGCCCGGTCTCGCGCAGCCGCTGCTCGAGGTAGGAGGTGGTCTCGAACTCGGCGAACGCCAGCTCGGGGTGGGCGTGCAGGTGCCGGCGCGTGGCGATCAGGTGCTCGTCGTTGGCGGCCACCCAGTCGTCGACCTCGGAGCCCAGCTTCTCGACGACGGGGGTCATGCCGCGTGCCCTCCCGCACAGTCGGCCGGGCCGGGCACCGGGCCGGACCAGCCGCCCGCGGGACCCCCGGACGGCAGGCCGTCCCGCATCTCGGCGAGCAGGCTGTCCACGACCGGCTTCAGGTCTCCGCCGGATGCGGCCGCCACGGCCCGCTGCCGCTGGTAGGAGGCGCCCACCGCGAGCACCCGCTCCACGTCGGCGAGCTCCGCCTCGCAGCCCAGCCGCTTGGCGGTCGGCGTGAGGTCCTCGACCAGGTCCAGGATCGACTGGCGCACGGGGCGGACGGTGCCCTTGTCGTCCACGACGATGTCGGCGTCCAGGCCGTAGCGGGCCGCCCGCCACTTGTTCTCGCGCAGCACCCAGCTCGCCGGTGTCGGCAGCGTGTAGCCGCGGTCGAGCTGGCCGTCGAACTGCTCGACGAGGCACTGGGAGAGGGCGGCGACGGCGCCGATCTCGTCGAGGGTGGGCAGGCCGTCGCAGATGCGCAGCTCGACCGTGCCGAAGCCGGGGTGCGGGCGGATGTCCCACCACACCTCGCGCACGCTCTGGATGGCGTTGGTGGAGATCAGCGTCTCCATGTAGGTCTCGAACTCGTCCCAGCCCGACAGCTGGTAGGGCAGTCCCGCGGTCGGCAAGCTCTCGAAGACCTTGGTGCGCGCGGACGCGAGCCCGGTGTCGCAGCCCACCCAGAACGGCGAGGACGCCGACAATGCGAGGAAGTGCGGCACGTACTGGCACAGCGCGTTGACGATCGGCACCGCCTTCTCCGGCGCCCGGACGCCGACGTGCACATGGACGCCGAAGATCTGCAGCCGGCGGGCGAGCCACTGCATGCGCTCCACGAGCAGCAGGTAGCGCTCCTTGGGGGAGATCAGCTGCGTCTGCCAGTCGGTGAACGGGTGGGTGCCGGCGCAGATGAGGCCCAGCCCCCGCCGCTCGGCCGCCGCCGACACCTCGGCGAGGGTGCCGGCGAGGTCTTCCTTGGCCTCCTCCACGGTCGTGCAGATGCCGGTGATGATCTCGATCGTCGACTGCAGCAGCTCGTGCTTGGCCTTGGGATGCTCGTCGGCGCCGTCGGGGCGGATCTCCTCGAGGATCTCGATCGCGCCGGCCGTCAGCTCCCGCGACGCGAGGTCGACCAGCTGCAGCTCCCACTCCACGCCGAGGCTCGAGCGCTCGGAGGACTGGAACGGAATCTGCACGTCAGGAGTCTAGGTTCGTTCACCTCCCCACACCGCGCGGATCACCCGCCCGTGGACGGTCGCAACCGGGCCGCAACCGTCCATAGCCGGGCCTCAACCGCAGTCGCCTGTCCTGGGTGGGCAGCCGGGATCGCCCCGGCCGCCGCACTCAGGAGGCACCGGTCATGTCCAGGACTTCATCCCCCGTCCGTCGCACCGCCACGGTCGTCGTCGCATTCGCCACCGCGACCGGGCTCGCCTGGGGCGGCGTCACCGCCCAGGCCGATCCGCCCCACCTGAACGTCGACCCGTGCGCCGAACTGCTCGCCGAGGCCGCGCTGTGGCCCGGGGAGATGTCGGACGGCACCCGCCTCCACTCGGATGCCTTCGACAGCTACCTGAGCCGGCAGCCGGCCTGCCAGTCCGGGACCTGACCACTCCCGGAGCAGGCCCTGGCCCGTCGCAGCCCGCGGCGGGTCAGGGCAGGTCGCTGCACGTGGGCGCGTACTCCTGGTCCGGCAGGTAGCGGTTCCACTCGGCCGGCGTGAGGTCCCGCGCGACGATGGAGCAGGCCTCGTCGAGCCAGACCGAGGGCTCCATGGGGTAGCGGCGGCCGGTGCGGTTGCCGGCCAGGACGACCAGCTCGTCGATCGCCCCCGGGATGAGGTGGGCGTAGCCCTCTCCGGGCTGGCCGGATGCCCGCAGCGGGCGACCTCGCATCAGCCCGCGTTCCGTGTCGAAGAGGGACACCGTCCCGTCCCGGCCGGACGTCACGACGGTCCGGCCGTCGGCCAGCCATTCCGTCTGGAGCAGCCATTGGTCATGCACGGTGGCCGGCTCCCATGCCGGCTCCCAGGTCGCGGTATCGAAAACCTGCAGCAGCCCGGTCTGGCCGCCACCCGCGAGCATCCGCCCGTCCGGTGAGTACGCCAGGTTGGCAGTGATGTCGTCGACGAGCAGTGGCACCCTCCGTTGCAGCTCGAGGGTGGCCGCGTCCAAGAGCACGATCTCCGGGTGCGACAGGCTCGCGACGGCGAGTTGCCTGCGGTCGGGACTCACGTCGATCGACTGGACCGCGGCGTCGATGTCGATCCGCCCGTCGACCTCCCAGGTCCGGGTGTCCACAGTGGCGATGTACCCGTCCGGCGGGCCGACCGGGTTCCCCTGTGCGTCGACGGGAACGCCCGTGTCGGCGCCCAGCAGGAGGGTGGAGCCGTCCGGTGTCCACCCCGCGCACCACACGACGGTGGGGGCCGGCTGTTCCGTCGCGACGTCTCCTTCGGAGGGCAGCACGATCTTCGCGATCACGTCCCGGGTGCGGGCATCGAGCACCGTGGTCCCGAAGGCCCAGGTGACTGCCACCATGCTCCGGTCGGGGCTCACTGCCACGGAAGAGCCCATCTGCGCCTGCTCGTCGGTGTCGCCGACCACGACCTGGTCCACGACCTCCCCCGTCTCGGGATCGAGGAACGTGGCAGCGACGCTCGCCGACCCCGGGCCCGGGCCCGCGTAGAGATCCTCGGTGACCGCGGCGCCAGTACGTGTCGGCGCGACGAGCAGCCGGCCCGGTTCCACGATCTCCGGCCGGTTGGATATCCAGCGCCCGTCCTCCAGACGGGGGTAGGACCGGCCGAAGCCACCGTCGGCACCCATGTCCCAGGTGATGATCGTGTTGTCCAGCGACATCGTGATCAGCCTGCCCCGGTCGGCGTCCAGGGCGACATCCACGACATCACCGCGGTGACCGGTGAGCACCTCCCGCTGAGACCACTGGTCGCTCTGTGGGTCGACGTCCCAGACGACCACGAGCGGCCCGTCGCCGACGGTCACCGCCCACGTCCCGTCCGGGGCGACGGCGATGTCCCGGACCTGCTCCTGGTGGACGCCAAGCTGCTGGACCGGAGTGCCGCTGCTGTCGAAGAGCGTCACCGCGCCGTCCTCCCACAGCTGGGCCGCACCCGAGGTCAATGCCGTGAACCCCAGACTCTCGACCGAACGGGACTGCACCTCGAGCAACGACGTCCGTCCTTCAGCCGGAACAATGATCGTCGGGGCAGCAGCGCCCGTGTTGTCCCACAGGACGGCCGTCCCCCCGACGTCGGCGAAGTCGACGGCCATCCTGTCAACGGATCCGGGGAAGGCTCCCCCGATCCCGGAGTCGCGCACTGCCCCGTCTCCGGCGTCGATCTCGACGAGGCTCCACCGCGTTGCCGCGTCGTCGTCCTCGACGACCGGGGGGCGCACGAGCAGATGGATCCGGCGACCGTCAGAGCTGAACCCGCCGTTGACCGGGGTCCCGCCGATGCCGGCTCCCTCCACGACGAGGCGGGTGGACCCGTCCGGCGCGACGGTGCGCACCCACGGATCGCCCGCTCCCTGCCCCGCCGCCAGCAACACGTCGTCCGTCGGCGACGGGGCGACCACCCGCCACCCGTCCATGTCCGCGGCGACGTCGACGACGGTCGGCGGAGGGGTCTCGACGCCGACCTGCCAGGCCATGAGACTGCCGGCGTCCAGGAACAGCACCCGGCCGTCGCCGGCGAGGTTCATCTGGTAGGGGAAGCCGTCGAACGAGACCACCCGTTCCAGCCGCTGGTTCTCGGCGAGCGCGGCGAGCAGCCCGTCCTGCGTCTCGGGCGTGTCCGCGAGCCGCACTGCCTGTGCGGCGAGCAGCAGGGACAGGTCGAGCCTGCCCGCAGTCGTCGAGAGTGCCGCGAGCCGGTTCGCATCGGCGATCAGCGAGGCGCGCTGCGCGTCCCGCTGGGCGCGCACGGCCAGGAAAGTGGCGACCAGAGCGACGACGAGCACTGCCCCCAGCCCCATCGCGAGCCGGCGAGTGCGCCGGCGGCCGGTCGCTTCTCGGCGGGCCCGGTCGCGCGCCTCGGTCAGCTCCGCCTCGCCGCGCGCCCGCGAGGCGTCGAGGAACTCCCCTTCCAGGGGCGTCAGGTCCGCGTCCTCGCCGGATGCCCAGTCCAGGGCACCGGCGAGGCGGGCGCCCCGGTACAACTCATCGGCCGGCCTGCCCCCCTCGGCCCAGTCGCGGGCCGCCGGAGCGAGCGTCCGGCGCACGGCCCGACCCGCTGCGTCGTCCTCCAGCCAGCGGGCCAGCCGCGGCCATCCGGTGAGCAGGGCCTCGTGCGTGACCTCCAGCCGGTCGGCGTCCACCGCGAGCAGCCGGCGGCTGACGAAGGCCTCCACCACCGCCCGCGTGCCGGCGCGCCGGTCGTCGTCCAGGTCGAGTTCGGCGAGCGGGACCCGGCGGCGGACGAGTGCCCCGCCCTCGTCGACGTCGGCCAGCCGGACGAAGACGCGCCGCGCCTGCTCCTGCGCGAGCGGGCCGAGACGGGCGTACGTGGACTCGGCGGACCGGGCCAGGGCACCGGCGACGCCGCCGGCTTCGAGGTAGCCCGCGAGTGCGAGGACGTCGCCCCGCCGTCGTTCCCAGGTTCCCACCAGCGCCGTCGACAGCAGCGGGAGGGCTCCGGTACGGCCGAGCACGTCGGCCACCACGGCGTCGAGCAGGGCGGGCTCGACGGTCAGCCCGACGGCACGGGCGGGCTCCACCACGATCTCCCGCAGTTCGTCCTCGGTCAGTGCGGAGACCAGCACCAGCGCCCCGGCGAGGGCCTCGGTGAACGCGGCGTGCTCGGCCAGCCGGCCGACGTGGTCGCCGCGCAGGACCGCCACGCACCGCACGACGATCCCGTCGTCGAGGAGGCCCAGCACCGCGTCGAGGAAGGCGGCCCGCTCCGCCGGGTCGACGCCGGGCGCCCAGAGCTCCTCCAACTGGTCGCACACCAGCAGCACGGGGGCGGTCGGCGGCGACTCCCCGGTCAGCGGTGCGAGCACGTCCACCGGGTTGCGCCCCGGGGTGACGATGACGGGCCGCCAGGACTCGCTCCCGGGAAGGCTGCCCCGCGCCAGCTCCGGCACCAGACCTGCTCGGACGACGGAGGACTTGCCGGCGCCGCTGGGCCCCGAGACGACGACGACCCCCGCGTCGACCAGCCGGGCCACCAGTGCCGCGACCAGCCGCCGCCGCCCGTGGAAGAGGGGTGCGTCCTCGACCTGGTAGGCGGCCAGCCCCTTGTAGGGGCAGGCTCCCGCCAGGGCCGGCCCGGGCGGCGCCGCCGCCGGCCCGCGCTGCGGCTCGAGGGCCGGGTCCTGCGCGAGGATGGCGGCCTCGGCCTGCCGCAGACCGGGGCCGGGTTCCGTTCCGAGCTCATCGGCCAACAGGGCGCGCACCCGCCAACCGGTCGCGAGCGCGTCGGCCTGCCGGCCGGCCCGGTAGAGCGCCAGCATCAGCAGCCGCCACCAGTCCTCGCGCAACGGGTCCTGGGCGACCAGCGCCTCCAGCTCGGGGAGCACCTCGGCATGCAGCCCCAGGTTCAGCCGGGCCTCCAGCAGTCCGGCGAGGGCACCGCTGCGCAGCTCGGCCAGCCGGCGCCGTTCCGGCTCGGCGAACGCCGCGTCCGGCCAGTCCGCGTAGGGCTCCCCGCGCCACAGCTCGCAGGCGGAGGCGAGCAGCCGGGCGGCCTCGGCCGGGTCCCCGCCGGCCAGTTGAGCCCGCCCGCGGGCGGCGAGGTCGCCGATGCGCAGCGCGTCGATGTCGCCGCGGCCCACGGTCAGCGCGTAGCCCTGGCCCCGGCGGACGACGTACCGGCCGGTCGAGCCGTGCGGCCGGTCGGGCTCCAGCGAGCTCCGCAGCCGGACGAGATGCGCCTGCAGCGACTTGCGGGCGGAGACCGGTGGCTCGCCGTTCCACAGCGCCTCCGCGAGGCGGTCGGTGCTGACGACC
Organism: Blastococcus sp.; assembly: GCA_035296685.1. Classification (GTDB taxonomy): domain Bacteria; phylum Actinomycetota; class Actinomycetes; order Mycobacteriales; family Geodermatophilaceae; genus Blastococcus_B. Next base: position 7,705 of record DATHAK010000206.1, on the reverse strand, counting down.
CCGGGCGCGCCGGCGACGAGCACGGCCAGGAGCAGGCGCTCCTTCGCACCCGGCACCGCGACGGGCGCGAGTTCGTCGGTCAGGACCTCGAGCGGTCCGAGGACCGCTATCCGCATGGGGACGACCGTAGGACGCCCGGCCCCGCCTCAGAGGACTTCCGGTCGCGACCCGACGAGCTGTATCCGCCGGCGGCCCCCCGGACTCCTCGTGGTGTCGGACCTTCCCGACGCGGACCGGGCGGAAGCCCCCGTTCCCGGTCGCACACTCCCCCTGAGGACCCCCTAGACCACCCGCCCTGTGACGGCCCCGCAGCCCGGACGGCCCGGTCCTCTGCCCCGAGAGGTACCGCTCATGTCCATCCGCCTGCCTTCCGCCCGCCGCACCGCCTCCGTCACCCTCGTCGCCGCCGCCGTGCTGGTCGGCGCGTCCGGCGGCATGGCGCTCGCCGACCCTCCGGCTCTCAACCGGGACGACTGCGCCGCCAGCCTGGCTCACGCCGGGGAGTTCCCGGGGACGATGTCCTTCGGCAGCGGGAGCATCCGCCTCGTCTCCGACGCCTACGACGGCTACCTGTCCCGCTCCGCCGCCTGCGCGCCGGACCCGACCACCCGCTGAGCTGCAGCGCCGCAGCGCCGGGGAGGCAGCGACTGCCTCCCCGGCGCTGCGTTAGCGTCCCGGGCGTGAGCCAGCCACCCGGACCCGGTCCCGCCACTCTCGCCGCCGAGGCGGCCGAGGACCTCACCACCGCGCTCGGTGGACCCCACGACGTCGCGGTGGTGATGGGCTCGGGGTGGGCGCCCGCCGCGGACGCCTTCGGGCCGGCCCTGGCCTCGGTCGGCATCGGCGAGCTGCCCGGCTTCGCGGCGCCGACCGCGGTGGGTCACGGGGGCGAGGTCCGCTCGGTCCTGGTCGGGAACCGCCGTGTGCTGCTCTTCCTCGGCCGCACCCACCTCTACGAGGGGCGCGGCGTCGAGCCGGTGGTGCACGGTGTCCGCACCGCCGCGGCGGCCGGCGTGCGGACCGTGATCCTGACCAACGCCGCTGGAAGCCTGGCACCCGAGCACCGGGTCGGGCAGGCCGTGGTCGTGGCCGACCACCTCAACTTGACGGCCCGGTCGCCGCTGGTGGGCGCCACCTTCGTCGACCTCACCGACCTCTACTCCCCGCGGCTGCGCGCCCTGGCCCGCGAGCTCGACCCCGAGCTGACCGAGGGCGTCTACGCGGCGCTGCCCGGACCGCACTACGAGACACCGGCCGAGATCCGCATGCTGCGCACCCTCGGTGCCGACCTGGTCGGCATGTCGACGGCGCTGGAGGCGATCGCCGCCCGGGCCGCCGGTCTCGAGGTCTTCGCGCTGTCGATGGTCACCAACGCCGCCGCGGGCATCACCGGCGAGGTGCTCGACCACCAAGAGGTGCTGGCGGCGGGCAGGGCAGCGGCCGGCCGGTTGGGAGAGTTCCTGATCCGGTTCATCGGACGGCTGCCATGAGCGGACAGGGGCGTGAGCATCGCAGCGAGGAACGAGCGAGGAGCGGAGCGCCCCGCGGGAGGGAGGAGACACCGTGAGCGGTCTCGTCCTGCTGACGGGCGCCGCCGGACGCATCGGCACGGTCCTGCGCGGCGGACTGCCCGAGCGCGGCTGGGCGGTGCGGTGCCTCGACGTCGTCCCCGTGCCCGACGAGCGGCCGGGCGAGGAGCAGGTGGTCGCCGACGTCACCGACCTGGCCGCCATGACCGACGCGTGCCAGGGCGCCGATGCGGTCGTGCACATGGCCGGCGTCGTCGGCGAGTCGACCTGGCCGGCCATCAGCCACGCCAACATCGACGGCACGTACGCGACGATCGAGGCGGCGCGGCGGGCCGGCGTCCAGCGTGTGGTGCTCGCCAGCAGCAACCACGCGACCGGTTTCACGCCGCGGCCGGCCGCCGGGCTGCTCCGCGAGGAGGACGCCCCGCCGCGCCCCGACACCTACTACGGCGTCGCCAAGGTGACGATGGAGGCGCTGGGCTCGCTCTACTCCGACCGGTACGGGATGGACGTCGTCTGCCTGCGCATCGGCAGTGCCTTCCCGGAGCCCACGACGGTCCGGATGCTGGCCACCTGGCTCTCCCCCGCCGATACCGTCTCCCTGGTCGACGCCGCGCTGCGGGCGCCCTCCCCCGGCTTCTCGGTCGTGTGGGGCGTGTCGGCCAACACCCGCAACTGGTGGGACCTCACCGCCGCCCGGGCGCTCGGGTACGAGCCCGCCGACGACGCCGAGGTGTACGCGGAGGCGCTGATCGAGGCCCACGGCGAGCCCGACCCCGCCGATCCGGTGCTGGCCCGCGTGGGCGGCCAGTACACGCTGCCCGGGTTCGACGCCGAGAACATCGAGGCCGCCGGAGGCCGGTTGTGAGCGACCTGCTGGCACGGGCTCGGGCCTGGGCCGACGCCGATCCGCACGACGGCGACCGCGCCGAGATCGAGGCGCTGATCGAGGCCGAGGACGTCGACGAACTCGGCCGCCGGTTCGCCGGTCCGCTCACCTTCGGCACGGCCGGCCTGCGCGGCCCGCTGCGCGCCGGCCCGGCCGGCATGAACGCCGCCCTCGTCACGCGCGCCGCGGCCGGGCTGGGCCGCTGGCTGACCGGCTCGGGGCACCCGGGCGCCGGGGTGGTGATCGGGTACGACGCGCGTCGCCGGTCCGACGAGTTCGCGCGGATCTCCGCCGAGGTGCTCACCGCCGCCGGGTTCGCCGTCCAGGTGCTGCCGCACGCGCTGCCGACTCCGGTGCTCGCCTTCGCCGTCCGGCACCTCGGCTGCGCGGCCGGGATCATGGTGACCGCCAGCCACAACCCGCCCGTCGACAACGGCTACAAGGTCTACCTCGGCGACGGCGCCCAGCTGGTCCCTCCCGCCGACCGGGAGATCGAGGCCGCGATCAGCGCCGTCGGCCCGGCGCGGGAGGTCCCGCTCGCCGGCGAGTGGCTGACCCTGGGGGACGACGTCGAGGCCGACTACGTGTCCGCGATCGTCGCCGCGCTGGAGCCCTCACGGGTGCCCGGTCGCGCGGACCTGACCGTCGCCTACACCGCCATGCACGGCGTGGGCGCGGGGACGACGCGGTCGGTGTTCGCCGCGGCCGGGCTCGCTCCCCCGCACAGCGTGCCCGAGCAGGACGTGCCCGACCCGGCGTTCCCGACCGTCGTCTTCCCCAACCCGGAGGAGCCCGGCGCGACCGACCTGCTCAAGGCCCTGGCGGAACGGGTGGGGGCCGACGTCGCCATCGCCGAGGACCCGGACGCCGACCGCTGCGCCGTCGTCTGCGGTGGCCGGCAGTTCACCGGGGACGAGGTTGGTGCCCTGCTGGCCGACTGGCTCGTGCGCCGCGGGGCGCGGGGCACCTTTGCGTCGTCCCTGGTCAGCGGGTCGCTCATGCACGTGCTGGTCGGCGCGCACGGTCAGCCGTCGGAGGAGACCCCGACCGGCTTCAAGTGGATCATGCGGGCCGGGTCGCCCGAGGCGCCGCTGGTGTTCGGCTACGAGGAGGCGCTCGGGTACTCGGTGGCGCCGTCGGTCGTGAAGGACAAGGACGGCATCTCGGCGGCGCTCGCGGTGACCCTGCTGGCCGGCGAGCTGAAGGCCGAGGGCCGCACGCTGCTCGACCGCCTCGACGAGCTCGCTGGCGAGCACGGTTTGTTCGTCACCGGGCAGCTGTCGGTGCGGGTGGAGGACCTGTCGCTGATCTCCGGCGCCATGGCCCGGCTGCGGGCGCAGCCGCCTCCGAAGCTGCTCGGCCGGGAGGTCGGGTTCACCGACCTGGCCCTGGAGTCGCCGCCGGTCGACGCGGTGCGGCTGCTCGGCGACGGCGTCCGGGTCATCGTGCGGCCCAGTGGCACCGAGCCGAAGCTGAAGGCCTACCTGGAGACGGTGGTCCCGGTGCACGAGGACGCCGGGATGATCGCCGCCCGCGGCCGGGGCGAGGACGAGCTGGACCAGCTCCGCGCTGAGATGTCAGCCGCGCTGGGCGTCTGACGCGCCGCCGTACTGCTCGGGCGCCTCGCCGTCGTCCTCCTCTTTCCGCTCCCTCTTCCCGCCCATGAGCACGGCTGTGCCGTAGACGACGAAGGCGAAGGTCATCGCGGCTGTGACCCCGTACCGCCCACGAACGGCCGCCATCACGGCGACGACCAGCAGCGCCAGAAACGCAAGCAGTGTCCGCCACCCGCCTTCGATGACGGGCCTGGATCCCGGATCGCGGCGCCGGGCGGTCACCCCGCCACTCCTCGGGTCCACAGCCAGATCCGGACGGCGCAGGCGAGGCCGGCCAGGTGGACGACGGCCGCCAGCACCATGACGCCCAGGAACAGGGCGTCGACCGGACCCACCGGGACGAGGGCGTGCGCCGAGGTCCTGCCCATCACGGCGAAGGCGAGCCCCTGCAGCGCCAGCAGCGGGAGGAGGGCGGCCGCCTCCCGCGCCCGGCTCAGGACGTACGGACGATCGTCGGCGGAAAGCGGTCGACCGAGGATCACGGCACCCAGCACCCTGCGCCGCCGTCGCAGGGCGGCCGCCCGGGCATGCCGCGACGTCGCGTCCGAGGGGGAGCTCACGGCAGGTCACTCTGCGGCCCGCTGTCACCGTGGGAGGGGAGACACACCGGAGGCGCGGCGGGAACGGGACGCACCGGCCCGGAGCGATGAGGCGTCGCCCCTGCGGAAGTCTGTCCGACGTCACCGCGTTCCGGGATCCCCCGGCTCGCGTCCGAGCGGAGGGCCGCCATGCGGAAGATCGTCGTCAGCCTGTCGATGTCCCTGGACGGGTTCTTCGAGGGACCCGGCCACGACCTGAGCTGGCACCTCGTCGACGACGAGCTGCACACGCACTTCAACGAGCAACTGGCCGCGATGAGCGTCTTCCTCGACGGTCGGGTCAACCACGAGATGATGGCGGAGTTCTGGCCGACGGCCGACCAGGACCCCGACAGCAGCGCGCCCATGGTGGAGTTCTCCCGCATCTGGCGGGAGAAGCCGAAGATCGTCTACTCACGGACCCTGCAGCACGCCGACTGGAACACGACGATCGTCCGCGACGTCGTCCCCGAGGAGGTCCGCGCGCTGAAGGCGCAGCCCGGCGGCGACATGGCCCTCGGCGGCGCCGACATCGCGCAGGCGTTCCGCTCGCACGACTTGATCGACGAGTACCGCCTCTACGTGCACCCGGTGCTGCTCGGCCGCGGCCGCCAGCTGTTCGCCCCCGCGGCCGCCCCGACCGACCTGCGCCTGGTCGAGGCCCGGACCTTCGGCAACGGCGTCGCCCTGATCCGCCACGAACGGGCCCGCTGACCTGCCGGACTCAGGCGAACAGCGGCTCGGCCGGTGCGCCGGGCGGAGGCCCGTAGCGGTTCGGCCCGGCGTCGCCGGCCAGGAAGCCGTTCTGCACGAAGGTGATCAGGCAGCCCAGGACGGGGACGAACCACCACCAGAGCCAGCGCGCCGTGAGTCCCCGGTCGTGCAGCCGGGCCACCGTCGAGCTGATCGACGGGACCGTCATGCCGATGGTGAGCAGCAGCTCCAGCGGGCCGCCCGTGATCGCGTAGGCCTCGCCGAGCTCCGCCGGGCCGAGGCCGGGGTAACCGAGCGCCGTGTCCGCAAACCCCGCGAGGACGTAGAGGGCCATCAGCGGGAGGCAGTAGTGCAGCCACCACGTCTCCCGGTTGATGCGTCCCCGCCGCACGTACCACTGCCCGAAGCTCATGACCTCCCCGTTCCGGTCCCGGCCTGGGACGCCGGCCGAGGATGCCCGATCCCGCCCGGTCGGCCGGACCGACACGCCCCGTTCCCGGTTGGGCCGGCTCAGCCGCCGACGGGCTCCCGGCAGCCGGTCTGCAGCGCCCGGGCAGCCGCGGCGAGCACGGCGACGACGTCCCGGCCGAAGGCGACGTCGCAGGGGTGCGCCCCGCCGGTCAGCGCGGCGGCGCTGAGTTCGGCGACGGCGACGGCGTAGGCCTCCTGAGGGCTCCGGGTCTCCGGCAGCACGACCAGCCGGCCGGCGTCCCCGTGCACGTAGAACTCGATGCCCGACGACATCGGCGCGACCGTGTGCGAGAGCGACACGGTGGAGGCGGCGCCGGAGGCGTGCTGCAGGACGAGGTGGACGGTGTCCCGCAACCCCGCGCCGGCCTGCACCGAGACGACCGGCCCGAGCGTCGGGACCAGCAGCGAGAGGGCGTGCGGCCCGATGTCCCACAGCGCCCCGTGCTGGTCGCGCCACGGCGACGCCTCGAACGGGCTGTTCTCCCGCGAGCCCAACCACGAACCGTGCCCGCCGGCCAGCGTCGTGCGGGCAGCCTGCTCCAGCCAGGTCGACGTCGCCGACTGGAACCGGAACGTGAAGAACACGACCGACGCCACGCCGGCGTCGCGGACCGCCGTCACCAGCCGGTCGGCGTCCGGGAGGTTCAGGGCGATGGGCTTCTCCAGCAGCAGGTGCTTTCCTGCCGCCGCCGCCCGCTCGGCCAGCCCCACCTGGACGTCCGGCGGCACGGCCACCGCGACGGAGTCCACCTGGGAGAGCAGCGCATCGAGGTCGTCGTATCCGCCGACGTCGAACTCGGCACCGACCCCCTTGGCCTTGGCGAGGTCACGCCCCCACACGCCGACGAGTTCGGCCGCCGGGTGCTCGGCGAGCGTGGCGGCGTGCACGACCCGGGCCCAGAAGCCGGTGCCGAGCACTCCGAACCGCATGGTCAGACCGCGCCGAACTGGCGGTCGCCCGCGTCGCCGAGGCCCGGCACGATGTAGGCCTTGTCGTTCAGCCCCTCGTCGACGCTGGCGGTGAACACCCGCAGCGGCAGCCCGCTCTCCTCCAGCCGGCGCAGCCCCTCGGGGGCGGCCAGCGCGCACAGCACAGTGATCGACGTGGCGCCGCGCGCGGTCAGCAGGCCGCAGCAGTGCACCAGCGACCCGCCGGTGGCCAGCATCGGGTCGAGGACGAACACCTCGCGGTCGACCAGCGACTGCGGGAGGGAGGCCATGTACGCCTCGGGCTGGAAGGTCTCCTCGTTGCGGGCCAGCCCGACGAAGCCCATCTGCGACTCCGGCAGCATCCCGTGCGCGGTGTCGGCCATGCCCAGCCCGGCACGCAGCACCGGCACGATCAGCGGCGGCGCGGCGAGCCGGAAGCCCGTGGTGCCGGTGACCGGGGTGGTGATGGGCTCCTCGGCGAGGGCGAGATCGCGAGTGGCCTCGTAGACCAGCATCTGGGTGAGCTCCCGCAGCGCGGCGCGAAACGTGGCGTTGTCCGTCCGCTCGTCACGCATCTTGGTCAGACGGGCGCGGGCCAACGGGTGGTCGACGACGGTGAGCTGCACGCGCGACACCGTAGCGGCAGCGCCCCTCCTCCATCGCCGTCGCCTGGCCGCCGAACTGCGGAGACGCCGTGGTGGCTACAGCGGTGCGGGGAGGAGGATCTCGGAGCCGTCGGGGCGCCAGGTGCGCCATCGGCCGTCGGGTTGTCGCTCGACGCGGAATCCGTGGTGGACCTTGGTGTGGTGGCGTTCGCACAGCAGTGCGGAGTTCTCCAGGCTGGTGTCGCCGCCGTCGATCCAGTGGATCAGGTGGTGGACGTCGCACCACCAGCTGGGGGCGTCGCACCCGGTGAACACGCAGTCGTGGTCGCGGTGCTCGACGGCCCGGCGCAGGTGCGGCGGGGAGACCCGGTGG